>CALBST010000044.1 GCA_937967425.1 uncultured Caulobacteraceae bacterium | reverse complement strand
TGCACCCATACACGCGTTCCAGGCGTGCGCCTTCAACCACTCGGCCACCTGTCCGTCCGGCGCCGCGGGTTATGGCTGGCGGCGCCCTCCGGCGCAACCCGCGTAACCGCAGGCCGGCCCCCAACGTATCCAGCTCCGCAAGCCGCCGCCTTCTCCTCCCCAGAGACCGCCGCCGCACCCCGCTCTTGGGGGTGCGCGCGGCGCGGCGGCCTCCTACATTGACGCCAGCTCAAACGAGGTCCCTGATGGCGCGTTCTCAAACCATGCCTTCCGCCGGCGAAATCCTCCCTGGCCGGCCCACCCCGATCCCGACTTCGGCCACCCACTTCGTCAACGGCAACGCACTCAAGCCGCCTTTCCCGGCCGGCTTGGAAGAAGCCGTGTTCGGCCTCGGCTGTTTCTGGGGCGCCGAACGCAAGTTCTGGCAGACGCCCGGCGTTTGGAGCACGTCGGCGGGTTATGCCGGCGGCGCGACGCCGAACCCGACCTACGAAGAAGTCTGCTCGGGCCGCACCGGTCACACCGAAGTTGTCCGCGTGATCTTCGACCCCAAAGAAGTGAGCTACGAGCAGCTGCTCAAGATCTTCTTCGAGAGTCACGACCCCACCCAAGGCATGCGCCAGGGCGGCGACATCGGCACGCAATATCGTTCCGCGATCTACACCACGTCGGATGCGCAGAAGCGCGCCGCAGAGGCCGCGCTTAAGGCCTATGGTGAGAAGCTTCAAAACGCCGGCTTTGGCGCGATCACCACCGAGCTCCGCGACGCGCCGGAATTCTACTACGCCGAAGCCTATCACCAACAATACTTGGCCAAGAATCCGGATGGATATTGCGGCCTTGGCGGAACAGGCGTGACTTGTCCTATCGGACTGAGCGTCGCCTGACGGCAATTACCTAAGTTGCCTCAAAGGAAATAAAGACAAGACGAAGTCATCGGCGCTGTGATAACAGTCGCTACAGGATAGCGACTCGAACCCGGCGCCGATGACCAAACGCGCACGCATTTGCCTGATCGACGATGACATTTTCGTCCGCGACGCGATGGCGCTTGGGCTTGGCGACGCAGGCTTCGACGTCATTACCGCGCCAGGCGCCGCCGCCGGCTTCGACATTGCCAGCCGCGAGTCCGTTCAAGCCATCATCACCGACATGAACATGCCCGGCACGGGCGGCGCACAATTCATTCCCGAAGCCCGCGGGCGCTGGCCGGACATTCCGATCATCGCGATTTCCGGCGCTGCGGTGATCAATGGGCGCAACACCGCCGATATCGCCCGCGAACTCGGCGCCGACGCGACTTTGATCAAGCCCTTTCGCGCGCGCGAATTGGCGGCGCTGATCGAACGCGTGCTCGCGGCGCGCAAAGCGTGACGATGCAATCAAGCCATGAGCAGTCGCGTTTGCGCGCCGTGGTCGATACGGCGGTCGATGGCGTCATCCTGATCAATGCGCAGGGCGTGATCTTGATGTTCAATCCGGCTTGCGAACGCCTGTTCGGCTATGCGCCGTTCGAGGTGATGGGGCGCAACGTAAAAATGCTGATGCCGGAGCCGTACCAGAGCGGCCACGACGCGTATCTCAGCAACTATCTCGAAACCGGCGAGCGCAAGATCATCGGCATCGGCCGCGAAGTGCTTGGCCGACGGCGGGACGGCGCTACCTTCCCCATGGATCTCGCCGTCGCCCAAGCCGAGGAAGACGGGAAACCGATCTTCGTCGGCATCATTCGCGATCTCACCGAACGCAAGGCCGCCGAAACCGCGCTGCGCGAAGGCGCGGAACGCTTGCGCGCCGTCGTCGAGACTGCCGTCGACGGCGTGATCCTCATCGACGAGCGCGGGCGTGTGCTGATGTTCAATCCGGCATGCGAGCGCTTGTTCGGCTACACCGCCGACGAAGTGATCGGCCAGAATGTGCGCATGCTGATGCCCGCGCCCTACCGCGCCGAGCATGACGGCTACATCGCCAATTATACCGAAACCGGCGTCGCCAAGATCATCGGCGTCGGCCGCGAAGTCACCGGCTTGCGCAAAGACGGCTCAAGCTTCCCGATGGATCTTTCGGTCGGTGAAGCCAAGCAAGAAGGCGAATCCATTTTCGTCGGCATCATCCACGATCTCACCAGCCGCAAGCACACCGAGGAGCAATTGCTGCAGGCGCAGAAGATGGAGACTGTCGGCCAACTCTCCGGCGGCATCGCGCATGATTTCAACAACCTTCTCACCGTCATCCTCGGCAATGCCGAGGCGCTCAGCATCCGCCTCAAGGCGCGCGACGATCTCCGTCAGCTTGCCGACACTATCGTGCTCGCCGCCGAGCGCGGCGCCGAGCTGACGCGCGGCCTGCTCGCGTTCAGCCGCCGCCAAGTGCTGCAGCCAAGCGCGATCGACTGCAATCTGTTGGTGGAAAGCATGCGCATGCTGCTGCGCCGCACGCTGCGCGAAGACATCATTCTCAGCATCGCTGCGGCGCCGTCGCCCGTCTACGCCCTCGCGGATCCGGCGCAGCTGGAGTCCGCTCTGCTCAATCTCTCGCTTAACGCCCAAGACGCGATGCCGGACGGCGGCACGCTGACCCTGGCGATTTCAGAAGTAAGCCTCGACGAGACTTCGTTCCCGGGCGACGGGCTCCAACCCGGCCGCTATGTCTCCATCACCGTAACCGATAACGGCTGCGGCATGTCGCCCGAGATCGTCGAACGCGCATTCGAACCGTTCTTCACAACGAAGGACGTCGGCAAAGGATCGGGCTTAGGTCTTTCCATGGTTTACGGCTTCGCCAAGCAATCGAACGGCCACGTCAATATCTATTCGGAACCGGGCCTCGGCACGAGCATCCGGCTCTACTTGCCGCTCGTGCGCGAAGCCGATGCGCCGGCGCCAATCCGCGGCGAGGATCGCACCATCGGCGGCAATGAGCGCGTGCTCGTTGTTGAGGACGACGCCTTCGTGCGCAGCCACGCCATCGCATCGCTCGAAGGCATCGGCTATCGCGTCATCGTCGCGCGCGACGGGCCTGAAGCGATCGCGCTGCTGCGCGGCGGCGCCGAGTGCGACCTTCTCTTCACTGATCTCGTCATGCCCGGCGGCATGAATGGCTGGGAGGTTGCGGCGGTCGCGCGCGAACTCAATCCTACGCTCAAGGTCCTGTTCACTTCAGGCTATCCGCTCGAAACGCTTTCAAGCCGCGGTCAAGCGGACCCGGCGGCGCGGATTTTGAGCAAGCCCTATCGCATCGCCGATCTGGCAAAGCGCGTGCGTGAAGTTTTGGACGAGCCGGACTAACCCGGCCAGCGCAGACCAACGCGGCGGCGTTGCTGCAGCGTTTGCTCAGCGCGTTGCAGCGCCCGCAGCGCCACTTCCGCCTGTTGCAGCGAATCCGTCGAACGCAGCGCGTCCATCGCCAGACGCAGGCGCGACGCGCCCTCTTCCAGCTTGTCGCGCGCGCCCTCGCGCTCGCCGAGCGCCGTCAGCGCGCGGCCAATCTCCTGCTGCGCCGCGCCCCACGAAATCGGATCGGTGGTGCGGTCAACCGCATCGAGATAACGCTGGCGCGCATCGAGCGCCTTCGAGAGCCACTTGATGTGACCGCCGCGCTCGCCAAGGCTAAGCGCGCCGGAGGCAAAATCGGAGAGAATATCGAGCTGCAGGTTTTCACTGATCTCGGCCGGGCGCGCTTCGACCATTTTGTCGAGCGCTTCGACGATCGGCTGCAAACGCTCGGGCTTATAATCCTGCGGCCGGTGCAACACCGGGCGCGCCTTGCGTGCGAGCGCAAACGCAAGCGCGCGTTGCACAGCTTCGTCCGGGCGGCCGACGCGCCAGCCGAGTTGAAAATCCTGCACTTCGTGTGTGCGGCCATATCCCGGCAGCGTCGTGATGCGCAGATCGATTTTGCCGGTAAGCGTGCGCTTGCCCCAGACGATCACATCCGCCGCCGACCGCTCTAGCGCTTCGCCCGCTTCAACAGCGATGCGACGGCGCGTCTCGGGATGCGCGCGCGGCGAGACCGTCTTCAGTTTGATTGGGAAGAGATCGACCTGCACGTCGTGCTCGAACGAGAACATGCCGAAATTGTCCTCGATCGCTTCCTTCATTTCCTGGCGCAGCAAACCGCCGCCGCCTTCGATCTCGGCGATCAGCACCAGCGCGCGGTGATCCTTGGTGCGCTTCAGCGCTTGGCCGCGCAGCGCCATGCGCGCCATCGAGCTGGCCTTGCCCATGCCTGTGAGCATCCAGAACGCGGCGACGAGCACGGCGGCGAGAAAGATCGACGAGAAGAACATGAACACGTCGGGCTGCTGCACGAACGCGTCCTGAAATTCGCGGGGAAGCAGCCGCATGACTCGCGACGCCAGTTCGGGCGCGAACGCGGCAGCGGTTGCTGTAAAATTAACCATTTAGCGTCCGTCAGTCCCCGCCGAAGAGATGAGCCATAGCCTGCCGCAAGGCCGCGCACAACGGCTTGCGGCGCCTTACGGCGCCACAAGACCCTGCCTCCCCGGCTGCGGGAAAAGCCCTAGTTGCCCCGCTGCTTGGCGGCCTCAAGGGCTTGATTCATCATTCCCTCCATGTTGCCCAAATCCATCGCCTGAACGCCTTCCGGCAATGTGAACAACGAGGCGCTTTGCGGCCCGCGCTGAACGCTGGTGGTTTCCCAAGCCACGCGCCCATCGTCGGTGGCGCGCAGGATGATGCCATCATCGGTTACGCACACCGTGTCGGTGCCGTCTTCAGCCGTGGTTTTTGTCCATTCGGAGCCGCTCTCGCCGGCGACCGAGCACGTGCCCGTACGCGTCGCGGTTTCGGCCAGATCGCCCTGCCACTCGTCGACCGGGTTGGTCAGACCTTGATTGAGACCCGACGCGCGGATCGCAAATTGACGCCCGCCTTGCGTGGTGATGACGAAGCTCTCGCCCGTATCGCCATTGGTGATGATGGTCGAAGCGCCCTCCGGAGCGCTGACTTCCATGCGCATATTGCGGCCATCGCGGATCATGACGATTGGCATTGTCCTGCCGTCGTCACCCGTCAGCGTCGCTTCGGCCCGATAGGCGCCGCTGTTCAGATCGGGGAACAGACCGCCGCCGCCGGCCTCACTTCCCCCGCCCGCCGGCGCTGAAGGATTGCACGCCGCCAGCGCACAAACGGAAACCACAGCCAAAATCGCACGGCGCATGAACACTCTCCCCTTGTATCTGCGGCGCCTGTGGTAGCAGCCGCGGCGGGATGCCGAAACCCCATCCGGCCATTCGTCGCAAAACCATGACCCCTCGTCAGCGTGGCGCCGTGCGCCCTTGCTACCGCATGCCGTAACCGGCCAAAATCAGGGCAACGCCGCCCGCCTATTCGGGCCGTCTCTCTTTATCCTGGGGGTTCCATGAAGAAGCATCTACTCGCCGTTTGCCTTGCGGCAAGCGTCCCGCTGCTTGCCGCCTGCGCCACCACCGGCGCGGAAACGTCCGCCGCGTTCGGCAACGCCGCCGCTTACCAACAAGCTCAGTCCGACGTGCAAACCCTTACCGCTCAAGCCAATCAAGATCCGCTGTTGAAGCCGTGGACAGGCCCGCATGGCGGCGTGCCGCCGTGGGATCAGGCGCGCGCCGAACTCGTCGGTCCCGCGCTCGAGCTCGGCATCCGTCTGCAAGAAGCGGAAGTGCAGGCGATCGCCAACAACCCGGCGCGCCCGACTTTCGAAAACACCATGGTCCCGATGCAGGACAGCGGCCGCCACCTCGACCGCGCGCTCACCGTCTTCGGCGTGATGACCGACAACATCAGCAACGAGCAAATCCAAGCCGTTGAAGCCGAATGGTCGCCGCGTATCACCGCGGCCTACAACGCCATTACGTTCAACCGCGCGCTCTTCAACCGCATCAACGACCTCTACGAGCGCCGCGCCACGCTTGGCCTCAGCGCTGAACAACTCCGCTTGCTCGAGCGTACGCACAACCAATTCGTGCGCGCGGGCGCTGCCGCCACGCCGGAGCAGCAAGCCCGCCTCGGCGCCATCAACGAAGAACTCTCCACCAAGTTCGCCGATTTCGGCCGCCGGCTGCTGGCGGACGAAAACACCGCGATCTTCATCACCAATCGCCGCGACCTCGCCGGCCTGCCGCCGAACATCGTCGACGCGCTCGCGCGCGCGGCAACCGAGCGTGGCCGTCCAGGCCAGTGGGCAGTGGTCAACACACGCTCCAGCGTCGATCCGTTCCTGACCTTCTCCACCAACCGCGCTCTGCGCCAGCAAGTCTGGACCGCATTCAAGAACCGCGGCGACAACGGCGATGCGAACGACACCAACGCGGTGATTGCCGACATCCTCCGCCTACGCGCCGAACGCGCGCAAATCCTCGGCTTCCCAACCCACGCCCACCTGCGCATGGCAGACACCATGGCCGGCACGCCGGAGCGCGCGCAGGAATTGATGATGCGCGTGTGGCCCGCCGCCGTCGCGCGCGTCCACGAAGAAGTGCGTGACATGCAGGCGATCGCAGATCGCCAGCGCGCCGGCATCACCATCGAGCCGTGGGACTACAATTTCTACGCCGAGCAGGTCCGCCGCGATCGCTACAATCTCGATCAGAACGAAGTCCGCGAATACTTCGTGCTCGACAACATGGTCGAGGGCGCCTTCTACATGGCGAACCAGCTTTATGGCCTGTCGTTCCGCGAGATCACCGGCACGGTGCCAGTCTTCCATGAAGACGTGCGCGTGTTCGAAGTCAGCGATCGCGATGGCTCATACCAGGGGCTCTTCTACCTCGATAACTTCGCCCGCACCGGCAAGCGTTCGGGCGCGTGGGCGAACGGCTATCAAGGCCACGAGACCTTCACCGGCCGCACCATCACGCCGATCACCTCGAACAACAACAACTTCGTGCGCGGCGGCGACGGCCCGATTCTGATCTCGCTCGATGACGCCGAAACCCTCTTCCACGAGTTCGGTCACGCACTCCACGGCCTGCTCTCGGAAGTGAACTATCCGGGCCTCGCCGGCACGCCGCGCGATTACGTCGAGTATCCAAGCCAAGTGCACGAACACTGGGTGCTCTCGCGCCCGATCCTCGATCGTTTCGCCCGCCACTATCGCACCAACCAGCCGATGCCGCAGGCGTTGGTCGATCGCATCAACAACGCCTCGACCTTCAACCAAGGCTACGCCACGGTTGAGTATCTCTCCTCGGCGCTCGTTGACATGTCGCTGCATAACCGCGCCGAGCCCATTACCGACGTCGATGCGTTCGAGCGCGAGACCCTCGCTTCGCTCAACATGCCGCGCGAACTGGCCATGCGTCACCGCCTGCCCCAGTTCGGCCACCTGTTCTCGAGCGACGCCTACTCGGCCGGCTATTACTCCTACCTCTGGTCGGAGACGATGGACGCCGACACCTGGGAAATGTTCGAGGCCAGCGGCAACGTCTTCGATCCGACCGTCGCGGCCGGCATGCGCAACATCATCCTGGCGCCCGGCAACACCACCGATCGCGCCGAAGCTTACCGCCAATTCCGCGGCCGCGATCCGGACGTGAACGCCCTCCTCCGCACGCGCGGCTTCCCGACCGGCGACGGCGGCTCGAGCGGCGGCGGCAACTAAGCACGAACCAACACACGCCAAGGGCGCGGACAGCAATGTCCGCGCCCTTTCTTTTTTGGGTGCTCAGCCCAACGCGATAAAGCTCTCGAAGCCGCCGAAAATCATGCGCTTGCTGTCGAAGACGTCTTTGTATTCGCCGTCCATGCGCGGATCGGCCATCACCTTTTTC
Organism: uncultured Caulobacteraceae bacterium; assembly: GCA_937967425.1. The sequence goes on along the minus strand of CALBST010000044.1, from coordinate 1,592 downwards.
ATCACTTCGTCGCGAGTGGCGCGGTCCCTGTAGGTCGCCCAGGAGAAGACCACGATCTCGTCGTCCTTGGCCTGCACCGCGCGCGGGAACGAGGTCAGCTCGCCAAACGGCACATCGTCACCGGCGCATTCGACATAAGAAAGCGCGCCGTGCTCCATCCAAACCTCCCCGGCCTTGCGAGCCATGTCCTTGTAGGCGTCCAGATTTTTCTTCGGCACCGCCAGCACGAAACCATCGACATAAGGCATGGGTGTCTCCTCTCAGTTCTAACTGCCACCGAAGGACGTATGCCGGGGCCCACGCCCCGACAATCGCCAAGACCTTTCGCAGCCGGTTCCTGATTCAGCCCTCATTCAGCCCGGTATTGCGAGGCTCGCCCTGGGAGCATTTCAGATGATGCATAAGTTCGCGACCATTCTTGCCGCCTTGGCCTTCGCCTTGACCACCCTGGCCCCAGCGACGGCCTCCGCCCAGCGTTATCGCGGCGGGCACGACCGCGGCTACCATCACGGTGGCGGCTATTGGGGCGACGGTTGCCGGCGCGACAACAATTATGGCTGCGAGCGCGATCGCGACCGCCGCCGCTATGGCCGCGATGATGATGATGCCGTCGCTGCCGGCGTCATCGGCCTCGTGCTCGGCGCCGTGATCGCCAGCGCTGTCGCCAACAGCAACAACAATGATCGCCGCGACGATGGCTACTACGACCGGCGCGAGGACGATTATTATCGCGGCGGCGACTACAGAGACGATCCGTATTACGAGCCCGAGCCGCAATGCACGCGTCAGGAGCGTCAGTGGGATCGCTACGCCAATCGCTACGTCACCGTCGACGTGCCCTGCTAATCTAATCAACGCGCTAAACGGAGGCGTGCCTTGTGGACCACAGGGTGCGCTTTCGCGCATCAAGCTGCAGCTCTCTCCATAATTTGTTCCGGTTCGTGCGCTATACTGCCTCTCATGCGGTATGTGTGCGATGCGCCAGCCGGCGCCACCTGGTTCAGATTTGAAACCGAGGCCGAGGCGGAAGCCGAAGCGGCGCTGATGCGCCATGTCGTCGATAAATACTTCCGCCGCTACGAAGGCGCCGCGCGCGAAACCTACCGCGCCCCCAAAACCGCGGCGACGTTCGAGCAAGCCATCGGCTTGAAGGATCACATCGCCAAGACGATGCCGCTTTTCCTGACCCTCCGGTCAGCCGATGGCGAAGGCCTCGCCACCGCCATGCTGCCCCCGGGCGGACGCAACCAAGTCAACTTCCGAATCGTGATCGTGGGCCCGGACAATTCCGATCCTTACGAAGAGCACGAAGCGGCGATCGAAGCGCTCGCGCAGCATTTCGGTCTCGAACTGCCGCGCGAGCTCTGCTTCCCTTACGCTTAGGGCTTGCCCGGCGTGCCGCCGCCGGTCGTGGTGTTTCCACCCGTCTGCGGCGCTTGCGTTTGCGGCGGTTGACCAGCGGGCCCGTTGGTGACGACGCGCGCACCCGCATAACACGGCGCATGCGTGCACGCCTGCATCAGCAGCCGCACCATGTACTGGCCGGTTTCAGTCGGCGTGTACGGGAAGATCGGATAATTGTCCGGCAGCAT
>CALBST010000043.1 GCA_937967425.1 uncultured Caulobacteraceae bacterium | reverse complement strand
TCGATAAATCGCCCAGTCGGCGGAAAGCGCGCCTCGGTGCGCCGGACATAAGCGCGGGCGTTAGCCGCGAGCGCATAAACGACAAGCGCGATTGCGGCGGCGATGGCCGCCAGCCCCAAAATCATCTGCAAAGAGTCATCATGCGTCGCGGCCGTCGACGCGCGGTTCAAGACGGCGCACGCCTTGGATCGCCACCTCATAGTGAGGATGGATCACAAGCGCGGCCCGGAACGCCTCAAGCGCGGCGCGTTGCTGGCCGAGTTCTTCGTAGATGAGGCCAAGCCCCGCCAGCGCCCCGAAGTGACGCGGCTCACGCTTCAGCGTTTCCTGGATCGCGGCGATCGCGCCGGGATAATCGTCGGTCGAGTAGTAGAGGTTGGCGCGACGATTCCAGGTCTCGGCGTAGTCCGGCGCGAGATCCGAGGCCTGATCGAGAAAGCGTTCGGCGAGTTCGGCATCGCCCGCGCTCTCGGCGGCGTTGGCGCGCTCGAGCAGGATGTTCACCGTCGGCGAGCCGCTATCGGCCCAGCGCGCCCAGATCGCTTGCTCGATCGGCGCCGCCTGCTGCGCATCTTCGGTTTGCTCCAGCTGTGCGAACAGCGCATCGAGCTCGGGATCGGCGCGCGTCGGCGCGGACGAGCCGGCGTTGCACGCGGCAAGCGTCAGGGCAGTAGCGATAGCGATAATAAAACGGCGCATGGCAATAGGATGAATCGGATTCATCTTACCTGAAATTCACAACGCCCGCGAGGGCTTCGCGGGCGCCTGTGAGCTTCAATTGGGGCCTAATTCAGCCCTGCTTCGCCTTATACCGGGGATCAACTTTGTTGATGATGTAAATCCGGCCCTTACGGCGCACGACCCGGCAAGCCCGGTGGCGGGCTTTGAGCGACTTGAGCGACGACTTGACTTTCATGGCCGTAATTCCGGGGCGAAATGGAAGCGGGGCTTCTAAGGGCCCGCAAATCGTAAGTCAATGTGGGGACGTTGATGTGGCCCCCGACGCACCCTAAGGGCGTTGAGGGCTGATGACGAAGGGGTATCTGAATATGGCGCGAGCCTTGATCCTAGCCGCGGCGGTTTCGCTGGCGATTGCCTGCGGGCCCTCGACGGGAGTCGCCCAAACACCCCAGCCGCCGACCTTCGAGTCCTCCGGGAACCGGGCTTTTGACGAATGGCGCGACGATTTCGCCCGCCGGGCGGTGCAGCGGGGGCGCGACCCCGACGTGCTGGGCCGCCTCTTGGCCGGCGTGACCCCGGACGACCGGGTGATCGAACTCGACCAGCGTCAGCCGGAATTCGTCAGCCCGGTCTGGGATTATGTGACCAACCGGGTCACCGAAAACCGGATCAGCGGCGGCCGCACCCTGAAGGCCGCGATCGGGCCGACTTTGGACGCGGTTGAAGCGCGCTACGGCGTGCCGACCGGCATCATCCTTGGCATCTGGGGCCTGGAGAGCAATTACGGCGAAGCGGCGCTGAATTGGACGCCGCAAGCCGCGCTCGCCACGCTCGCTTACGAGGGCCGCCGCCGCGAACAATTCGAAAGCTATCTGCTCGCGCTCGCTGAAATGGTGGAGCGCGATCCGTCGAGTCTGCAACAGCTGCGCTCGTCATGGGCCGGCGCGCTTGGGCAGCCGCAATTCATGCCCGATGTCTATCTCACCACCGCCGTCGATTGGGACGGCGATGGTCATCGCGACATCTGGAACAATCGCGGCGACGTCGCCGCCTCGATCGGCAACTATCTGCAGGATCGCGGCTGGCGCCGTGGCGAGCCGGTGTTTGAAGAAGTGCGTCTGCCGAGCGGCTTCGACTATGCGCTCGCCGACGGCACGATGCGCCCGATCGCAGATTGGGCCGGGCGCGACGTGCGCCGCATCGATGGCGCGCCTTGGGATCAAACCAATCTTTCGGCGCAGCTCTTCTTGCCCGCCGGCGCCAATGGCCCGGCTTTGATGCTCTATCACAATTTCGCAGTGATCCGCCGCTACAACAATTCAGATCGCTACGCGCTTGTCGTGGCGCTGCTGGCGCGTGCGTTCGACGGGCGCAGCGGCTTGGTCGCTGATTGGCCGCGCGCGGCGGGTTCGCTCAATCGCGAACAGATTCTCGAACTGCAAACGCTGCTGAACGGCTTGGGCTTCAATTCCGGCAATCCGGACGGCCTGTTCGGCTCAGCCACGCGCGCGGCTGTGCGTCAGTACCAAGCGGCGCAAAGCTTGCCTGCCGATGGCTTCCCAACCGCAACTTTGCTCAATCGCATCCGCCAAAGCGCAGGCATCTCATCGCCCGAGCCCGCGCGCACGCCAGTCGGCCTGCGCCGCAACGGCATCCGTGAACTGCAGCGTCTGCTCAATCGCTTGGGCTACAGCGCCGGCGCGGCCGATGGCGTCATCGGCGCACGCACGCGCGACGCCATCCGCGCCTTCGAACGCGCGCAAGGCATGGAAGTGCGCGGCCGTGCAACCGACGTGGTGCTCGAACGAGCGCGCGCGGCCGCCGGCTAACATGGAGCGCGCGTGTCCTCGCCCGCATTCTTGGGCAGCCTTCGACAGGCTCCGGCTGACGCTAATGCGCGTGTAGCGCCATTGCACCGGCATTTGATGCGGGCGAGGACGCCCGCGCTCCGTATCACGCTGCAGGCGTGTCCGGCGGCGGCGGCTCGGCGGTGACCGCATCGCGCAAGCGGCGGCTGCGCAGCGCAAAAATCATCATCGCGATCAGCAGAACGAGCATGATGATCAGCGGCGCATTCATGCCGACAGTCTCGTAAATGACGCCGCCGATCAGTGGTGAAAACACAAAGCCCGCGCCATTGGCGGCGACGACGAGCCCGGCCGCGTTGCCTTGTTCGTGCGGCTGCACGGCAACCGATGCGCCGCCCGCGAAGCCTGGCCGCGCGAGGCCCGCGCCCAAGCCTTGAATCGCTTGCGCCACCAGCAACGCCGCCAGCGTGTCGGCGATGATCTGCACGCCAACGCCGAGCGCCAGCAATCCCGCGCCCCACGCCATCAAGCCGCGTGGCCCCAGCTTCAAGCGCGGTAGGATCGCCATCTGTGTGGCCAGCAGCGCCAGCGCATTGACCATGAAGCCCGCGGCGGTGAGTTCGGAGCCGTGGACGCCTTGCGCGTTCAAGCGGTCCATCGTGAACAGGCCGAACACTTGCACAGTGACGCCCGCGACCACCGAGAGCGCGAAGCCGTAGATCAGATACGCGCTGATGCGTTTGTCGTTCATCAGCGCCAGCGACTGACGCCAATCGCCCTTTGGCCGCTCCGTTTGCGGCGGCGTGTTCTCCGGCAGGAAGCGCCAGATCGCGAATGAAGCGCCGGCGGCCAACACGGCGACCAGCCAGATCGGAAACACCAAGCCGAATTTCGCCGCAAGCGCCGCGCAGACGGCGGGCCCGAACGCTTGGCCCAACGCAAACGCCGCCGTGAGCCCGGCCAATTGTTCGGTCCGCTCCATCCGCGTCGTGCGGTCGGCGATGTAGGCTTGTGCGGCGGGTGATGAGGCTGAGCCGAACGCGCCGAAGATCGCGCGCGCCAGCATCAGCCAGGTGAACAACCAAAAGCCCGCCAGCAGGCCGTTGAGGCCGAGCATGACGACAAAGCCGAACGAGGCCATCGAAACCGCGTACGCGCCGAGTCCGAACGCAGCGACAGGCCTGCGGCCAATGCGATCAGAGAGCCGGCCCCAGCCGGGGCTCATCAGCACCCACAGCAAAGCCGAAAGCGAAAAAATCCAGCCGACGCTCGAATCCGGCAGCCGCAACTCGCGCACCAAAGGCGGCGCCACTGCAAGCAACATCGAATTGCCTGCGCCAATCACCAGCAAGCAAACAAACAGCAATCGGAATTGGCGGTTGCGGCCGATCGGCGCGTTGGGCGCGGCGCGCGAAGGATCGGGCAGGGGCGGCGGAGTGTCTGGCATCGAGGAGGCCGCTTCGCTTACGCCGAAACGGTTGCGCA
>CALBST010000042.1 GCA_937967425.1 uncultured Caulobacteraceae bacterium | reverse complement strand
TCAGCTATCTCGGCGCGAGCGGCAATCGCGAGCGAATTTCGCTTGAGGATCTTCGCAAGGCTCACGAAAGCTGGCTGCCTGCCTATATGAAGAAGGCAAGCTAAGCTCTGCCGCAACTCCTCACCCGCTTGCGGGGGAGGTGGCGAGCGTAGCGAGCCGGAGGGGGTAAGTGTTGCGCCAGCCGCCGTCCCTCAGTCATCGCGCTTGGCGCGCTGACAGCTCCCCCGTAAACGGGTGAGCAGTTATGCCGCGAACTCCTCCCCCGCAAGCGGGGGAGGTCCGAGCGTAGCGAGGGGAAGGGGTGAATGCGCGACAGTGAAAAGCGATCACGCGCCTTCGCCAAACAACTTCGCAGCAAGATGCCGCGCTCAGAAGCCTTGCTCTGGAGCTACATTCGCAAGAGAGCGGTGAACGGCGCACGCTTCCGTCGCCAGCATCCCATTGGCCCCTATATCGCGGATTTCGCCTGCGTGGCCGCGAGACTTGTCGTCGAGGTTGATGGCTGCACACATTGGACATCGGGGCAGTTGGAGCACGACGCGCGGCGCACCAAGTATCTCAACGAGCGGGGTTGGCGTGTCCTGCGTGTGACGAGCGCCGACGTCTACGATAATCTCTCAGGCGTATGGGAAACGATCGCCCACCACTTACCCCCTCCGGCTGCTTCGCAGCCACCTCCCCCGCAAGCGGGTGAGGAGTAAGGACCGCAAATGCCCCAACACGACTACGATCTCATCGTCATTGGCGCGGGCTCCGGCGGCGTGCGCGCGGCGCGGCTGGCGGCAAAGACCGGCGCGAATGTCGCCATCATCGAGCAAGTGCAGGTCGGCGGCACCTGCGTGCTGCGCGGCTGCGTGCCGAAGAAGCTGCTGGTCTACGCCTCCGAATATTCGCAAGCCTTCCGCGACGCCAAAGGTTTTGGCTGGACCGTCGATTGGGCCCGTTTCGATTGGCCGGCGCTGCGCGACGCCGTCCAGAACGAAGTGAACCGGCTCTCCGGCCTCTATCTCGACAACCTGATGAACGCCGGGGTCCAACTGTTCGAAGATCGCGCGGTCCTCACCGACCCGCACACAATCCGCCTCGTGCGCGAAGGCCGCTATCTCAGCGCCGGCAAGATCCTCGTCGCCACCGGCGGCCACACGTACCGTCCGGAGGAAATCCCAGGCCAAGAACTGGGCATCACTTCGACCGATGCGTTTCTTCTGGAGGAATTGCCGTCGCGCATCGTCATCGCCGGTGGGGGGTTCATCGCCTGCGAGTTTGCGACGGTGTTCTCCGGCCTCGGCGTCGACACCACGATCGTCTATCGTGGCGAGCGCATCCTCCGCGGCTTCGATCACGACGTCCGCGCTCATGTGCAGGCGGATCTCATCCGCACCGGCGTCAACATCATTTGCGGCTCCACCATCACGGAACTCACGCCGCTCGCGGATAACCGCAAGCTCGTCACGCTTTCGAACTCCATGCGCATCGAGGCGGATCAGGTGCTCTGGGCGGTTGGCCGGGTGCCGAACACGATGAACATGGGTTTGGAGGCATCAGGCGTGCACCTCACCGAACGCGGCGCCATCGCCGTGGACGAGTATTCGCGTTCCAGCGTTCCGCATATCTCTGCCGTGGGCGACGTCACGGATCGCGTGAACCTCACACCCGTCGCCATCCGCGAGGCGATGGCCTATGTCGCGACTGAATTTCTCAACACGCCGACGGCGTTTGATCACGCTGATGTCGCTAGCGCCGTGTTCTCGCGCCCGCCCGTCGGCAGCGTCGGCCTCACGGAGGAGCGCGCAAGAGAGAAGGGCCACAAGCTCAAAATCTACAAATCGAGCTTCCGGCCGATGAAGCACATTCTCGCCGGCAATGAGCAGCGCACGCTGATCAAGATGATCGTCGACGCGAAAACGGATGTCGTGCTCGGCGTCCACATCGCCGGCGCCGACGCGCCCGAGATCATCCAAGTCGCCGCCGTCGCCGTCAAAGCCAAGCTCACCAAGGCGCAGTGGGATGCAACCTGCGCCGTTCATCCTACCGCCGCCGAAGAACTCGTGCTCATGGGCGAACCTGTCAGCCACGACAACGAGGCGCCCGCCTGAGACGGACGCCTCGCGTCGCTCCGCATTAGTCCCGGCGCTTAGCGGTGTTGCGCCGGGCCGCCTTCGAGCCGGCCACCACGACTGCGGCCGTCGCGATCGTCACGGCGATCATCGAAGCGGCCGTCGCGGCCATCACGATAATTGCGGTCATCTTCGTTATTCCAATTGCGGTCGTCACGGTCGTAGCGACCGAAGCGGCCATAGTTGCGGTCAAAGTCTCGCGCTTCACGCCAGGCGTAGCCGCGAACTTGCAAGTGTGGCGCGAACACACGGTCGATTGGCCGGCGGCTGCGCTCGTTGAAAACGAACGCGATGCAGCCATGGCGATTGCAGCGGTCGGTGTAGGCGTAGGTCAGTCCGGGCTGGAAATAGAACGGGCGATCCTGCAGGCGCCAGAACATCCGATCGCCGCGATCGAAGCTCATCACCCGGCCATCCTTGCGGATCGTGATTTCCTGGCGTCCGCGCCAATCGCGGTCACGATCGCCGCGCCGGAAGTCCTGCGCCGAAGCGGCGCCGGCCGTCGCAAGGGTCAGCGCGGCCAGGGCTGCGGCAAAAAGCTTGGTCTTCATAATACTTTGCGCTCCCGGGACGATCCTTGTCGTCCATGTGTCTCAAGCACCCTCGAGACACACATTGGCGCCGCGCTGCTGAATCCTGACTGAGGTTCATGTTTGGATTGCAGTGGGGAAAGGCGCCATGCCCGCTTGACCCAAATTTACCGGAAACTAACCCTCCGCGCCGACCGTCCGGGGTTCAAAAATTATGGACGAACAGAAAGGGGCAAGAATGCCCGCGCGCATTATCTCGGTGATCAACATGAAGGGCGGCGTCGGCAAGTCGACGACGACTGTCTCGCTCGCCGAAACGCTTGCGCATCATCAGCGCCGCCGCGTGCTTGTCATCGATCTCGATCCGCAGACCAACGCGTCGATCATGGTCGCTGGGCCAGAGAAGTGGAACAGCATGCGCGAAGCCGAGCGCACGCTCGACTTCTATTTCGAAAGCTACATCGTCCAGCAGAAGCCGAAGCCTTTTAAGCAGCTGATCGAAAAGAACGTCAGCGATCTGAAGGGCAAGCCCGACGTCGCGCTCTGTGCCTCGGCGCCGGAATTCCGCATCGTCGAACGCGACATGATCGAGAGCTTCGTCAAGCGCGGCTTTCAGATCGATATGATCCAGAAATGGATTCTCGAGCGCTTCGCCAACGGCTTGAAGAACGTCCTGAACGATTACGACTACATCCTGATCGATTGCCCGCCTGGCATTTCGCTTTTCGCCGAAGCCGCGCTCATCGCCGCGGATACGATCCTGGTGCCGTCGATCCCGGATTACGTTTCGCGCCTCGGCCTCATCACCTTCCGCAAGCGCGCGCTGCGCTTGATCAACGAACGCCGCGGCGGCCCGTCTCAGCTCATGGTGCTCGCCACCAAGTACGAAGACGGGTTCTCGCTGCACCGCTCCGAAGCCTCGCTGCTGAAGGACAATCTAGGCGATGCGATGTTCGACGTGCGCATCCCGCAGAACGTCGACATCGCCAAAGCGGCGGAATGGTCAGAAACGCCCCGCACCTTCGAGCAGAAGTACGGCTCGATGGCCAACACGATCAAAAAGCTCGGTGAAGAATTCCAGAGCAAGGTCGAGGTCGCGCCGTCTCTATGAGCCTCAACAAAACGCTCGACCGCCTGTTCGACGAAATCCGCCGCGAAGCGAAGCGCAATCCCGATTTCGCCGATCGCCTCGACGCCGTGCTGCAGCGCCACGAAAGCCGCCGCGACGTGCCGGACGAGGTGCTGGAAGACGTTGCGAAAGAAAGCTCCTCCCCAGCAAGCGGGGGAGGTCCGAGTGCAGCGAGGGGAGGGGGAAAGTCCGCCGGCCGTCGCGCCGCGCCCCCTCAGTCGCCTGCGCCGACAGCTCCGCCGCTTGCGGGGGAGCAACAAAAGGCCCCCGACATCAATCCTGCCGGCATCTTCCGCAAGAGCGGCGAAGAGGGGCTAGCCGCTGCACTCGCCGATCACGATCTCAGCGCACTTCGCGCGCTCGTCGCCGAGCACAATCTCGATCCAAGCGGCGTCACGCCTTCGCTCACCCGCGACGAACTCGCCGCGCATATTGTCGCCCAAGCCAAGCGCCGCGCCGAGCGCGACGAGAAGATGTTCGATTACTAATCCAATCGAGCCCTGAGCTTGTCGAAGGGCGGTGTGCAAGTGTGCCGGCCTTCGACAGGCTCAGGCCGCGCGGTGGTGGCTATGCGAACAACGCGTCCCGCATCAGCGGGATGAGCGCGCTGTTCTCCCGATCCCAAATCGGAAACGCGCCGGCGAAATCCCACACGCACCAGGCCATGCCGCCGGCTTCACACGCCTCACGCACCGCGCGCGTCCACATTGCACGCTGCTGGATGGGCAGCGTGCGATTGACGCCGAACTCACCCAATTGCAGGGCGTAGCCATGCCGCGCGCCCCAATCGGCGGCTTGCTCAAGATGCGCGCGCACCGCCGCGTGGTCTGCATCCGTTCCCCAATCGCGCCCAAAGTTCGGGGCCTCATTGCCAAGCCATTCGGCGTTCTGATGCGTGAA
>CALBST010000041.1 GCA_937967425.1 uncultured Caulobacteraceae bacterium | reverse complement strand
CGACAGCAGAACGGCGATGGTGAAATACATCACCGTCACGAGGACGAGGCTGAAGAAGTATTTCTGAGGCTTCATGCGTCACCACCAATGGCAACGCATGTAGCCGAGCGCAGCGTATATGTTTGTGACAGCGGTAACGCGGTGTCAGTTGATGAGCACTGTTGCAACAGCCCAGACCACACCGCCGACGGCTGCCCCGATTAAGCCCGCCAGAACGCGGCGGCGCTTCCAAAACAGGGCAGCGGAAAGCGCGCCGCCTAGAACAACACCCGGCCAGCCGACCAACGGGATAAGAAGCAGAATCTCGTACCAGGCGAAGTTCAGCGAGATATCGGACACGGCCTAAAGCCCATACGCGGCCTTCATTTCCGGCTCTTTGCTGGCGACGAGCTTCGCCAGATCAACGATCACTTTCGCCTGCTTCCACGTTGCGTCATCGAGCATCTTGCCATCGACGAGCGCAACACCTGTGCCATCCGGCATCGCGTCGATCATGCGTTTGGCGAGCTTCACCTCTTCAACATCGGGGGTGAAGACACGCTTAGCGATGGCGACTTGCGACGGATGAAGCGTCCACGCGCCGACGCAGCCCATGAGATAGGCGTTGCGGAATTGTTGTTCGCAGGCGGCTTCGTCGGCGAAGTCGCCGAACGGGCCGTACATGGGTTTGATGCCGTGCATGACGCAGGCGTCGACCATGCGCGCGAAGGTGTAGTGCCAGAGATCCTGTTGCGCGGAGTCGCGCGGCTGGCCTTCGACGGCGTCGCTCAGGACTTTGTAGCCGGGGTGGCCGCCGCCGACGCGGGTGGTTTTCATTTTGCGCGAGGCGGCGAGATCGGCGGGGCCGAGGCAAATGCCGTGCATGCGCGGGCTGGCGCCGGCGATGGCTTCGACATTGGCGACGCCTTGCGCGGTTTCGAGGATGGCGTGGAGCAGGATCGGGCGCTTCACGTTGTGCTTGGCTTCTAAGAGCGCGAGCAGCTGATCCATGTAGTGGATGTCCCAAGGCCCCTCCACTTTCGGGACCATGATGACGTCGAGCTGATTGCCGACATTGGCGACGAGTTCGGTGACGTCGTCCAAGTGCCAGGGTGAATTGAGTGCGTTGATGCGGCTCCAGTAGCCGACGCCCGCGGACGCGAAATCGAAGCTCTTGCCCATCTCGATGGCGCCGGCGCGGGCCGCTTCCTTGGCGTCGGCGGGGATGGCGTCTTCGAGGTTGGCGAGGATGACGTCGACTTGTTTGGCCATGTCGCCGACGCGGGCGCGCAGCTTCTCGTTATGAGCCGGGACGAAATGGATCATGCGCTCGAGCTTCACCGGCAGCTCACGAAGCGGCTCGGGCGCGCC
>CALBST010000040.1 GCA_937967425.1 uncultured Caulobacteraceae bacterium | reverse complement strand
GTCGGCTGACCGTAGCGTTTGCGGCAGAGCGCCATGTGCGAGAGCGAGCGCTCGGCATAGTCGCGGCTTTCCGCGCGCGGCATCATTTCGAGAACGAGCAGCGGATCGAGATCGGAAGGCTGTGTCGCCAGCCAGCGTGAGAGCCAGCCGGGGCCGCCATTGTAAGCAGCGAACACGCGGCCGAGATCGCCGTCATTGTGAAACTCGGTCATCAGCCACTGCAAGTAATCTTGGCCGAGGCGCATGTTCAGCCCAGGTTCGAACAGCGGCGCCGGCGCACGGCGATAGTTGTGAGAGCGATCCATATCGCGGGCAGTGGATGGGAGCAGTTGCATCAGGCCGCGTGCGTTCGAAACGCTGACAGCCTTGGGGTTGAAATAGCTCTCCTGGCGCACGATCGCGTAGATCAGCGCGCGATCGAGCGAGAAGCCGTTCTCTGGTTCAAAGGATGTTGTCGGGCAGAAGCCAGCGGCGACGTCGCGTCCGCCGTACTCGGCCACGCGCAGTTGCGCTGCCGGCGCCTGCAGTGCGATCGCCAGCGCCAGGAACGCGCGGTCGTGCGCCGGATCGAGATCCGCGTGCAGGCGGCGCAGCTCCGATTCCACTTCGGAGAGCCTGCCAAGCTGAGCGAGTGCGGCTGCGCGTCGGGCGGCCGGGTAGCGCTCGATGAAGCGGGTGATTGAATCGTCGGTGATTTCAGGGGCGCTGAATTCCAGCGTCGTTTCGCGGCCCAGCTGGGTTTCGGCAAGCTGGCCGTAGAATGTCCATGGCCGTTGCGCGGCAGCTTCCAAATGATGCACGACGCCATTGGTTTCACCGGCGGCCAAGCGCGAACGCGCAGCCCAATAGTGAACACCGGCGCGCGCCCAGCCGCCGTGATGCGGCCATTGCGCGGACGCTTCGAATTGGCGAACCGCTTCGGCGTAATCGTGCAAGCGATAGGCGATGAGCCCGAGCTGCCATTGCGCGACGCCGCTGCGCGGTCCGTTGACTTGCGCGCTTGCGATCGTGCGCGCGGCCTCGAAATCAGCGGCGCCCATGCGCTCGTGGACGCGTTCGATAGCTGCACGCGCTGCGGCGGTGTCGCCCGGAATTGGCGGCGGCGTTCCGGGAAGCGTGCGGCCACGGCCAGCGATCGGGCTTGGCGCGCGCGTGCCGGCGCGGCGGGCGCGGCGCGAGCGCGAATCCATGGCGCGGTCATAGACGGCGGACGCCATCCCATAATCGCCGTATCGGCTGAGCCAGCTTGTGTAATCGCTCCAGCTGGCGCGGTAGGAGCGCGAAAGCAGCATGCTGCCGCGCACAGCCCCGTCGAGCACGTCGTCATTTGCGCGCGACAGCGCGGTGCCGACGCCGCGCCAATCGCCGGAATCGATCGCGGCGAAGGCGTCGCGGTAAGCGGCTTCGTCCTGTTCGGTGAGAACCAGGATGCGCGGCTCGGCCTGCACGGCAGGGGCCATGAGCGCTGCAACGGTGAAAGCGGCGAGGGCGTGGCGGAACGTCATCGAAGCTCGTCGTTTAGACCTGATTAGGGATGAGCTTCCCGCGCCACGCCGAGCTCTTCGAGCCAAGCTTCGGCGAGCAGCAAATCCGCCCATGCCAGCCGCTTCTGCTGAGGCTGACGCAGCAGGTATGCGGGATGAAGCATGACCATGGCGTTGACGGGCGCCTTTATCCCCTCACGCGTGTATTGGAGCTTCCGGCCGCGGAGCTTCATCACACCATCGTCGCGCTTGAGCACAGTATGGGCGGCGGCCTTGCCGGTCAGGATCAGGAGCTTCGGCCGTGAAAGCTCGATCAGCCGCTCGACAAACGGCAGGCAGGAGACGGTTTCGCCTGGCGTCGGATCCCGATTGCCCGGCGGACGCCAGTAGATTGTATTTGAAATCAGTACGTTAGACTTGCGGTCCAGACCTATGGTGGCCAGCATCTTGTCCAGGAGCTGTCCGGAGCGGCCGACGAACGGCTTTCCCTGCTCGTCCTCGTCCTTCCCCGGCGCTTCTCCGAGGATCAGCACCGGGGCGCTGTCCACGCCGTCAGAAAATACGGTATTGCGAGCCGTCGCCTTCAGCGCGCAGCCATTGAACCTGTCCACAGCCGCCCTGAGTTCCGCGATGGTCGAGGCCGCTGCGGCGAGCGCCCGGGCGGTGTTTACCGCGTCATCGGCGGGCTGCAGCTTCGCCTTGGGCTTAGCCTTCGGAGCCGGTGGATCGATCCGGAACGGTTCCCGCGCCACAGCGGGCGGCGTCCGCGCCGCTGGCGGTGTCGAAGGCTTGGCCGCGAACACTGCTTCCGCGTCGTCCATATCGACACCCGCCGCCCGCCAGAAGGCGAGCAACGCGCGCGCGGCGCCCTGGGAGGCGGTTGGGTTCTCCATTCCGCGCTCTTATGGACGGACTCGTCCGAATCGCCAAAGCGACGCGGGCAGCTTGCGCCTCATCGCAACCGCTTTGATAAAGCTCAAGAAGAACGTGAAGGGATGGAAATGGCCGAAGACGCCCCAGAACGCGAAGCGATGGAGTACGACGTTGTCATCGTCGGCGCCGGGCCTGCTGGCCTTTCCGCTGCGATACGTCTGAAACAGCTCGCGGCTGAAGCTGGAAGTGAAGTGAGCGTCGCGGTGTTGGAGAAGGGCGCCGAAGTTGGCGCACACATTCTCTCCGGCGCAGTGATCGATCCGTGTTCGCTGAATGAGCTGATCCCTGACTGGAAAGAAAAGGGCGCCCCGCTCGAAACGCCGGTGACGGACGATCAGTTCAAGATCCTCGGCCCGGCGGGCGCCGCATCGCTGCCGATGTTCCTGATGCCGCCGCTGTTCAACAATCACGGCAACTACATTGTCTCGCTTTCGAACGTAACGAAGTGGCTGGCTGCGCAAGCGGAAGAGCTTGGCGTTGAAATCTATCCCGGCATGGCCGCGTCCGAGCCTGTGTTTGATGAAGCTGGTGCGCTGAAGGGCGTTGTCGCCGGCGTCTTCGGCATCGCCAAGGATGGCCACAAAAAGCCGGATTATCAGCCCGGAATGGAGTTGCACGGCAAATATGTGTTTATCGCCGAGGGCGTACGCGGCTCGCTCGCGAAAGTGCTGATGGGCAAGTACGGCCTCGCGGATAAATCACAGCCGCAGAAGTTCGGCATCGGCATCAAAGAACTCTGGGAGGTGCCGGCGGCGCAGCACAAGCCGGGCCTGGTGCTGCACACGGTCGGCTGGCCGCTTGACGACGACACGGGCGGCGGCTCGTTCATGTATCACTTCGGCGATCGCCAAGTGTATGTCGGCTACGTTGTTCACCTGAACTACAAGAACCCCTACCTCTCGCCGTTCGACATCTTCCAGCAGCACAAACTGCACCCGGAAATTCGCCAGCACATCGAAGGCGGCAAGCGCATCGCCTACGGCGCGCGCGCAATCACCGAAGGCGGTCTGCAATCGGTGCCGCGGCTTTCGTTCCCGGGCGGCGCGCTGATTGGATGCTCGGCCGGCTTTGTGAACGTGCCGCGCATCAAGGGCAGCCACAACGCGATGAAATCTGGGATGCTCGCCGCCGAAGCGGCGTTCGAGGCGCTCTCGCAAGGGCGTCAGCGCGATACGCTGGAAGCCTATGATGAACGCTATCGGACGAGCTCAATCCGCAAGGATTTGCTCGGCGTGCGCAACGCCAAGCCGATGCTCTCGCGCTTCGGCACCTTCTGGGGCGGCGTCATCGGCATGTTCGATATGTGGACGACGACATTGCTCGGCGGCTTCTCGTTCTTCGGCACCATGAAGCATGGCAAGACCGACGCAGCCTCGACCGGCAAAGCCAAGAACTACAAGCCGATCGCGTACCCAAAGCCGGACGGCGTCATCACCTTCGACAAGTTGAGCTCGGTCTATCTCTCGAACACCAACCACGAAGAAGATCAGCCCGCCCACCTGACTCTGAAGGACCCGACCATCCCGATCAGGGTCAATCTCCCCGAATACGCCGAGCCGGCGACACGATATTGCCCGGCTGGCGTGTACGAAGTGCTCTATGATGAGGCAGGGGGTAATCCGCGCTTTCAGATTAACGCTCAAAACTGCGTTCACTGCAAAACGTGCGATATCAAAGACCCAAGCCAGAATATAAATTGGGTGACGCCCGAAGGCGGCGGCGGGCCGAACTACGCCAATATGTAAGCCGCACCCCGCAACACGCGGGAGAAAGGACGGAAGAATGCGTTGGGCTTTGCTGGCGGCGAGTGTTGCAGCGGCTGCGGTCACGGCGAATGCCGCGTGGGCGCAAGAGAGCAAGCGCGAGCCGGCGGCTCAGCAATCGTCCGGAGAACAAGCGGGCGTAATTCCCGTCGCTGCTCTGCGCGTGACCTCTCCTCCGAATGCAGCTGCGAACCGCAGCTATGAAAGTCCCGAAGCGGCGCTGCTGGAAGCGGATCTCGATTATCTCATTCGCGAGGCCCACCGCGCCGTCGCCCGCAACGAAAGCGACGGCATCTGGTACACCGCCGCGTTCGCCGATGATCTCGCCGCCGGCCGTTACGCCCAAGCGCGCACCGTCCTGCAGAACGCGCCTGGCGGCATCAACGGCTCGTTCGCCGATATGCTGGAGCCGTTCCTCATTGCGGCCGAAGGCAACGTCGATCGCGCCGTCGAGCGCGTCGATCGCGGCAGCGACATGTTGCCGGCGCCGTTGCCTGAAGTGGCGCGCGGGTTGTTGTTTGAGTCCGCTGGCAGGCTTCAAGAGGCGGCTGCTGTTTACGCACTGATGGTGGAGCGCCTCGATACGACGCCGCCCGGCGACGCTGAGCCTCAAACGAGCGAAGAGTTCGATCGCGTGCTCAACGCGGCGCGCGTCAGCCACGCCGTCTATCGTGCCGCGTTGGTTGCGCACCGTCTTGGCCGCGCCGAAGAAGCGCGCCGCTATTACAACATCGTACTTGGTTTCCAGCCGCGTGCGATCGACGTGCACGCCAATCTCGAGCGGCTTGACGCAGGCCAGCAGCCGTTCGAAGCGCCGCTCACCTCCGTTGGCGCCGCTGGCCGCTGGATGCTTTTCGTCTCTGAGCTCCTCACGCAGGCGGAAACGCTATCGGCGCTGATTGCGCAGCGCGAACCCGCGCGCGGGTTGCCGTCGACGTCGGGCGCAGTGTTGCTGCAAATCGGAAGTCTCCTGGCCAACGATTCCGATGATTGGCGCCTCTACGCGGCGCAGCAAACATTGAACGCCGGCGGTATCGACGGCGCGCAGCGCATCATCGATCAAATCTCCAGCGAGAGCCCATTTGCGCCGGACGCCGAGATCGTGCGCGCCTCCATTCAGATCGAGCGCGGCAACGACGAGGCCGCTGCCGCCGCCGCCGAGCGCGCGCTCGCGATCGCCGGCGACCGCTGGTCGATCATTGCCTCGGTCGGCGACGTTTATCGCCGCATCGGACATCCCGATCGCGCCATCCCGGCATTCGATCGTGCGCTGACGATGACACAAGACGCGAAGGATCGCGCCGATGTGTTGGGTTGGCGCGCGTACGCGCACCGCTTCGCCGGCAACCTCTCCGCCGCCACCGCCGACATGCGCGCCGCGTACGAAGCCGACCCAAGCTTTGACACCCGCCTGCTCTACGTCACCATCTTGATGGATGATCCGGCCGCCTGGTCGGACGGCATCCAAATGGCGCGCAGCCTGTTTGCGGAGCAGCCGGATTCGGTAATGCGCCTCAATGCACTCGGCTATGCATTGATCCAACGGCCAGAGGGTCTGGAAGAGGGCTATCGCTTGCTCTGGCGCGGCTTCAATTACGGCCAGATGGATTACGCCGTGATCGATAGTCTCGGCTGGGCCTACTATCTGTATGGCCACTTCGAGCAAGCGCGGGCGCTGATCGAACGCGCCAACGATCTTTCGTCGCACGATCCTAACGCGGAAATTCTCGATCATTTGGGCGACGTCTATTGGCGGCTCAATCGCCGCGAGGAGGCGCGCGCAACGTGGCGTGCTGCACTGGAGGCGCGTCCCGACGCCATCCGCCGCCGCGATCTGGAGCAAAAGCTCGCACGGGGGCTCACCACGCCGGCGCCGCGTCAGCGTCCGTTGCCGCAGGTATCGTTGCCTGAGGGACCGGCGCAGCGGGAAGAACTCTAAGTGCTTCGTCTCGCCGCGCTCGCAGCAAGTGTGTGCCTCGCGGCGTGCGCAACGACGCCCCGTGAGCCGGCGCAGGACTCGCGCGCCTATGCTGATTTTCTGATTGGCCGCGTCGCCAATGCGCGCGCCGACCACGCCGCCGCTGCGGATCGCTATTTTGCAGCCTTGGCGCGCAATCCTGGCGATGCTTCGCTGGTGCAAGGCGCGCTGATCTCGTCGCTCGCGTCGGGCGATGTCGAGCGCGCGCGCCGCGCTGCTCGCATGGCCTCGCGCACGGACGCGCCTGCCTACGCCCACATCGTCCGCGCCGCCGATGCGTTACTGGCGCAGCGTTACGCGCAAGCCGATGCAGAGTTGGATCGCGCCCAGGGCACAGCGGCAGAGGAAATGCTGGCGCGTATGGTCGCGAACTGGGCGGAAGCCGGGCAGGGGCGCAGCAGCGACATCGCCGCCGATCTCGCGCCGCTTGCATCGGTACGGCCGTACGGCGGCTTGTTCGGGTATCAGCAGGCGCTGGTGCTCGATTATGCGGGACGGCAAAGCGAAGCGCTCGCGGCGTACGAGGCAGCGGCGCAGGGCGGCTTATGGCTGCCAAACGGGGTCGCGCGCCACGCCGATCTTCTGATGCGCACTGGCGCGCGTGATCGAGCGATGGCGTTGCTCAATGCTGAAAGCAACGCCGGGAACCCGGCTCTGGTCGCGATGCGCCGGCAGATCGAAGCCGGCGAGCCTGCGGCTCTCGAGCGGCTGACGCCTGCACGTGGCGCGGCGGCCGCAGCCTATGGGCTGAGCGCGATCTTCCGGCAGGAGCATGACACCACCAACAGCCTTGCCGCGCTGACGCTCGCACTTATGCTGGATCCGCATTTCGACGGCGCGCGTCTCGCACTGGCGCAGCAGCAATCGGAACTTGGTCACGTAGCCATCGCGCGCCGTGTGCTCAGTGAAGTCGCGCCGAGTTCGCCTTACCACATTAGCGCCCGCACGCTCGAAGCGTGGATCCTCTACGATAGCGGCGATCAGGCAGGCGGCATTGCGCTTGCACAAGATGTGGCAGCCACCGGT
This sequence comes from uncultured Caulobacteraceae bacterium, assembly GCA_937967425.1. The sequence continues at coordinate 5,493 of CALBST010000040.1, read as the reverse complement.
GATCTGCGTGCGCGGCGCGCGCTGGGCGATATGTATCGTGGGGCTCGCCGCTTCGAGGAAGCCGAGCCGATCTACACGGCGCTGATTGCCGAGCAGCCGAATGAGTGGCGATCGTACTTCTCGCGCGGGGCCGCGCGTGAGCAATTGGGCCGGTGGCCGGAGGCGGAGGCCGATCTGCGCCGCGCGCTTGAGCTTTCGCCCGATCAGCCGGATGTGTTGAATTATCTCGGATACAGCTGGGTCGATCGCGGCGAGCGCTTGCAGGAAGGGCTCGCCATGATCCGCCGCGCGGCGGAGATCAGGCCGATGTCCGGCGCTATCATCGACAGTTTGGGCTGGGCGTATTTCCGCTTGGGCGATTACGCACAAGCCGTCGATTGGCTCGAAACCGCAGTGCGCCTTGAGCCCGCCGATCCCACGCTCAACGATCACCTGGGTGATGCGTATTGGCGCATCGGCCGGCGCATAGAAGCGCGCTTTCAGTGGCAGCGGGCGATGACGCTCGATCCGGACGATCCAGAAGCAATTCGTCTCAAAATCGAAAGGGGCCTGCCCGACGAGGCTGCGCCGCAATCGGCGAACCGATGAGCGTGCGTGTCTTCGCTCCGGCGAAGATCAATCTCACGCTGGAAGCCGGAGCGCCGCGCGCGGACGGCTATCACCCGCTTCAGAGCGCGGTTGCGTTCGCGAGTGAAGGCGATTGGATCGAGGCATCGCCGTCGGATGCTCTCACGCTAGAGATCAGCGGCCCCTTCGCACATGGCCTGCCTGTGAATGAGGACAACTTAGTCCTGCGCGCGGCGCGCGCGCTTGATCCAAAGCGCGGCGCCTCGCTCAGCTTGCAGAAGAATCTGCCGGTCGCGTCCGGCATCGGAGGAGGGTCCTCGGATGCGGCGGCGGCGCTGATCGCACTCAATCAAGTGTGGGGCTTGAACAAGAGCCGATCCGATCTCGCGCATTTGGCCGCTTCGCTCGGCGCTGACGTGCCGGTTTGTGTCCATCGGCACAGCGCTTGGATTACCGGGGTGGGCGAGGTGGTGACGCCAATCAGCGTGCCTCCGCTCAACGCGGTTCTCGTCAACCCTGGCAAGCCAATGCCAACGCCGCCGGTGTTCCGCCGCTTTGACGAGTTGGGACTGGGAACAAACTTCGCTGAGCGCGTAGCGCCGGCCTGGGCGACTCCCGAGGCCGTTGTGATGGATATCGCAGCCTGGGGTAACGGCCTTGAGGCGCCCGCCGTCGCGCTGATGCCGGAACTTGGCGATCTCCTCGCGGCGCTCCGCGCCGATAAGCGCGCGCTCGTCGCCGCGCTCTCAGGCAGCGGCGCAACGTGCTTTGCCGTCACCAACAGCGCCGAGGAGGCCTGCTCACTGGCCGCCGATCTCTCCGCACGCAACCGTGAATGGTGGGTGCGCCCCACAACGATTGCGAAAGCTTGACCACCCGCTACCGCCTGCGTTAGCCCGCGCGCTGAAAGAGGCGACGCGTGTTCTTGGATTTAACCTTCGTCGTCGCGCTCGCGTTTTTTACAAGTCTCGTCGTGTGCCGCGCCATCATCTGGATGGGGCCGGTCGATGAGCCGGACGAAGAGCGCAAGCAGCACCGCGCCCCGACGCCGACGAGCGGCGGCATCGGCATCGGCGCCGGGTTCGGCGCGGCAATGGTCATCCTCAGCCTGTTTTCGATCGATTGGCGTTTTGAGATCAGCCCGCAGGGCATTTCGATGCTGTGGGTATCGGCGCTGTTCGCCTATCCACTCCTCTTTATCGGCTTTGTAGATGACACGCGCCGCCTCAGCGCCGAATTCAAGTTCGTCGTGTATTCGGCGCTCTCGATCGCCGCCGCGTGGCTGATGGGGGTCGTCAGTCAGGTGCAAATCGGCGGCGTGCAAATCCAGCTGCCGTTTGTTGTGGGTCTGATCGGCACCGGGCTTTGGGTGTTCACGCTGCTCAATGTCGTCAACTTCATGGACGGCGCGAACGGCATGGCGATGGGGTCGGTCGCTGTCGGCTTGATAGCTCTTGCAATCATTGCGTTTGCGGGCGGTTCAGTCGGCGGCGGCGCGCTGGCGCTTTGTTGCGCGGGGGCGCTCGCAGGTTTTCTTGTTTGGAATTTCCCGAATGGCCGTCTCTTCGCCGGCGATTCCGGGGCGCTGTTTGCGGGCGCCATCGCCGCCTTCGGCTGCCTTATCGCCATCGCGCGCGCGGGCATGTCGCCGCTCGTTGCGCCGATCCTGTTTTTTCCGCTCCTGGCGGATGCGTTGCTGACCTTGCTCTATCGCGCGCGGCGGGGCCGTTCGCTTCTCGTCGCCCACGCCGAACACCTCTATCAGACCGCAATGGCCTTCGGCTGGAGCCACACACGTATTGCGCTGACTTACTGGGGCGCGATGGCCGGCTGTGGGGCGATCGCCTGGTTCGTGAACCTCGAGACAACGGATACCGCGCCGGCGGTGGCGCTCGGCGTCATGATCGTGTGTGCGGTTGCGATTGACATGGTTGTCCGCCGTCGCGCCGAGGCTGCCGGCGCTCTCAAGCGCTAGAGTCGCAAACTAGACCCATTGACCGGCGGCATGCAGGCTTGTATATAACCTAACAGTTATGGAAATAGGCGGTTATGCAAGTCTCGGAACGCCTCGACCTGACCTTCGCCGCGCTCGCCGATCCCACCCGGCGCGCGATTCTGGCCCGCCTGGCCACTGGCGAAGCCTCTGTGCAGGAACTCGCTCGGCCATTCGATATGAGCCAGCCGGCGATCTCCAAGCACCTCAAGGTGTTGGAGCGCGCGGGCCTGATCTCGGTGGACGTCGATGCGCAGCGCCGCCCGCGCCGGTTGGAGACCAAGCGCCTAGAGGAAGCCGCGGATTGGATCGAACGCTACCGCGAAATCTTCGAGCAGAACTACCAGCGCCTGGATGCGTTGCTTGAAGAGCTGCAAGCACAGCCCAAACGCAAGAAAAGAAAATAGCGCGGTGCTGTCGGTGCGTCGCCCGCTTAATCGTCCTCTGGGCGGCGCTTGCGAACAAAAGCCAAGGAGAAGCGAATGCCCATTGAAGTTACACAGCCGAGCGATCGCGAAGTGCGCGTCGTCCGCGCATTCAAGGCGCCGCGCCAATTGGTGTGGGATGCCCATACAAAGCCAGAACTCGTTCAGAAGTGGATGCTTGGTCCTCCTGGCTGGAGCATGCCGGTGTGCGAAATGGATGTGCGCGCGGGCGGCGACTACAAGTGGCGCTGGCGAAGCGACGAAGACGGAAAGCAATTCGGCTTCCACGGGACCTTCACAGAGGTCAATGCCCCGACAAAGCTCGTCCATGACGAATATTACGATGCAGGCGATGTCGGCGGCGATATGCCGAGCAATGAACCGGCCGTCATCACGCTCGAACTCAGCGAAGCGGATGGCGTCACGACCCTCGTCTGCACGATGACGTTCGCATCCAAGGAAGCGCGTGACGGCGCCGTCTCCACCGGCATGACTGATGGCATGGAGATGGGCTACGTCCGCCTCGACGACATGTTCAAGCAAGCGGCCTAAGGGAGGTGACAATGCCTCAGCCCGCGGAAGTCACCCTGCCAAGCGATCGCGAGGTTCGCGTGACGCGCCAGTTCAACGCGTCCCGGCAGCTGGTCTACGATGCGCATACGAAGCCTGAACTCGTGCGGCGATGGCAAACCGGCTACCCGGGTTGGGAGATGTCCGTCTGCGACATGGATGTTCGCGTCGGCGGAAAGTACAGGTGGCAATGGAAGAACCGGGAAGACGGCAAGCGGTTCGGCTTCTACGGCGCCTTCACGGACGTAAACGCGCCGTCGCGGCTGGTGCACGATCAATATTTCGATCCGGGCGAGATGGAGTTCGCGATGCCGGTCGGCGATCCGTGCATCGTGTCCCTTAGTTTGAGCGAGCAGAACGGCGTCACGACGCTCGTCTGCACGCTGAAGTTCGTATCGAAGCAAGCGCGTGACGAGGCGATCGCCACCGGCATGACCGATGGCATGGAGTATAGCTACGCGCAGCTCGACGGCGTCGTTCAAGCCAAATCCGGCTGAGGGGCAGGCGATGGGAAAGGCGGCCGAAAAGCCGGAGGCGGAACGCTTCGATGTGTCCGCCCATCCGCTTGCCAAGGAGATCAAAGCGGCGCGCCGCGTTATCCTCGCCGCTGATCCAGCGATTAGCGAGGGCGTGAAGTGGAACGCGCCAAGTTTCCGCACCGAGAAAGAATGGTTCGCCACGGTGAACCTGCGCAGCGAGGACGTTCTGCAAGTTGTCTTCCATCTCGGCGCCAAGGCGCGGCCGGACCTGAAGGCGTTTAAAGTCGCCGATCCAAACGGGCTCATGAAATGGCTGGGTAAGGACCGCGCGATGGTGACTCTGGGAGCTGGGCGCGACATTGCCGCCAACAAGAAGGCGTTTGACGCGATCATCCGCGCCTGGATCAAGCACGTCTAATGGCGGCCAAGAAGAAAACCGCGCCGAAGAAGGCGATCGCGAAGGCGGCGCCCAATGTCAAAGACGTCGTCGCGGAGCTGAAGCGCGCCGGATCGCTCGCCTACAAGGCGGACATGGCCAAGCGATACGGCATCGTCACCAAGGCTGAGGTCTATGGGACGACGGTCGCCACGCTCCGCGCGATGGCAAAAAAGATCGGCTACAACCACGATCTTGCCGAACAGCTCTGGGCCACCGGCGTCCACGACGCCCTCATGTTGGCGACGATGGTGGACGATCCAGCGGACGTCACGCCTGCGCAGATGGAGCGCTGGGTGAAGGACATGGACAATTGGGCCATCGTCGACACGGCGTGCTTCCATTACTGGGACCGAACGCCCTACGCGCACGCCAAGATCGAGAAATGGTCGAAGGCGAAGGGCGAGTTCGTGAAACGCGCCGCTTTCGCGTTGCTCGCAAGCTGTGCGGTTCACAAGCGAGGAACGGACGAACAATTCCTGCGCGGCCTCGATCTGATAGAACGCGAAGCTTCCGATCCGCGTAACTTCGTGAAGAAAGCGGCGAACTGGGCGCTGCGGGCGATTGGCGGCAAAGCCAATCCGAAGCTGCGCGCCGCTGCCCGCGCCCTCGCCAAGCGGCTTGCTGAATCGGAAGACCCAACGGAGCGTTGGAACGGCAAGGACGCGCTGCGCGCCTTCGCCAAGGGAGGAACGTGATGTTCGAGAAGGTTGCCTTCACGATGTACGCGGTCACTGATCCCGCGCGGGCCCGTGCTTTCTACCAAGACACGCTGGGTCTGAAGCTAGGCAGTCACGGCAGCCACGGCGACATGCATTGGATCGAATTTGATCTCCCCGGCGGCGGCTGTCTGGCGCTCACCAACGCCACGGGCCAAGCGCCCGGCGGGGGCGGCACGATCGCGTTCGAAGTCAGTGACCTCGACGCCGTGATTGCCGATCTCAAGGCCAAGGGCGTGACATTCAAGAGCGACGTCATCAAGGGCCCGCGCTGCCGGATGTCGAACATCGTCGACAGCGAAGG
>CALBST010000039.1 GCA_937967425.1 uncultured Caulobacteraceae bacterium | reverse complement strand
CTCACGGGTGACACACACTCTTTTCTCGACCAGGAGACCTATGCGTCAGAGACGACCAACGGTGTCTGTGCCCCTTAAGGAACCGAGCGTTAGCCAGCCGTAAACGAAAGACCTTGGCGGAATTCGCAAGGTTGCGGTGGTCTAATTCGGCGCGATGACCAGCAAAAACCATCCCGGTGAGCCCGCTTCGCCGCTTCAGATGCTCTCGCTCGCTGATGAGTATCGTCGCGCCTCAGACAGCTTGGTCGAGCGGCGCAGGAAGCAGCAACCGCTTTCCCTCGCACCCTTTCGATTGACCGCCATCCATGCGATCGAACTTTACCTCACCGCGACGTTGTTGGCGTACGGACACCAGGCCCAGGAAATCAGAGGCCTTGGACATGACTTGTCGAAGCGGGCTGCGCTCGCGCAGAAACGAGGGCTGAACCTGCGTAAGCGGACGATTGAACACTTGGGTGCGCTTGGCTCCAATCGCGAGTATCTGGTTTCGCGCTACGCGCCCGAACTCTTGGGCGTGGCGTCGTCGCAGATCAATCGGTTGCTCGCAACGCTCAACGAAGTTGCGGAGAAATCGGCGGCCATGGTTGCGCTTGCGGAGACTAAGCGGCGTCCCGCGCCGCCTTGCCGATGACACGGTTACGGCCGCCGCGTTTGGCTTCGTAGAGCGCCTCGTCGGCGCGCTTCAACAATGTCTCGGGCGTGTCATCGGCGCCCTCGGTGGAGGCGACGCCGATGGAGATGGTCACATCGAGCGGCTGGCCCAGGCCCGGGATGATGAAGGAGGAGGCCGCGATCGCGCGGCGCAAGCGCTCGGCGGCGAGGCAGGCGATGTCGCCCGTGGTGCGCGGCATGACGACGATGAATTCTTCACCGCCTTGCCGGCAGGCGTAGTCTGAAGGCCGCGTGTTGGACGCAAGCCGCGCCGCGAACTCGCGCAGCACCGCATCGCCAACATCGTGGCCGAACGTGTCGTTGCAGCGTTTGAAGTGATCGATATCGATCGCCATGACCGACACCGGATCGCCGCCGCATTGCGCGCGTTGCACCAAAGGTTCGAGCTGCGTGCCGAGGAAGCGGCGGTTGTAGAGGCCGGTGAGCTGGTCGGTGATGGCGAGTTCGAGGCTCTGATCCAGGCGCTGGCGCAGCGTGTCCATGTAGCGCTTGCGGCGCATCAAGGTGCGTGCGCGGGCGATGATTTCTTCTTCGTCGATGGGCCTTAGAATGATGTCGTGGGCGCCGAGTTCAAGCGCACGCAGGGCGCGCTTGCGGTCGTCCGGATCGACGATCGCAAGAATCGGCAAGTGCCGCGTCGCTTCGCCAGAGCGCATGCGGGCGATGACGCGAAAACCGTCGAAGCTCTTGGCATGGACGGAGACGACGGCGAGATCCGGCGATCCCGCCCCGGCGTCGTCGCCGAGCAGATTGACGCGATGTTCAACGCCGAGCGCGGTCTGGATGCGCTTGATCTGGGTGGGGTTGTCGTCAACCACGAGCACATTGCCGGCGAAAACGCGGTGCTGGTCGACGGCGTCCGGGCGGGTCTCATCGGTGATGATGCCCATGCGCTTGCCGCTGGCTTCGCGCGCGCGCAATTCATCGATGACGACCTTCAGCGTCAGCAGGCTCTTGACTCGCGCCATCAGCTGTACGTCGTCGATGGGCTTGGTGAGAAACTCTTCCGCACCTGCCTGCAGGCCGCGCACACGGTTGTCGCGGTCATCGAGCGTGGTGAGGATGACGACGGGAATATGCCGCGTCTCGGGCATGGACTTCAGACGCCGGCAGGCTTCGTAGCCATCGATGCCGCCAGGCATCATCACATCCATCAGGATGAGATCGGGTTTCTCGCGCTTGGCCAGCTGCACCGCTTCTTCGCCGCGGCTCGCTTCGATGACTTCGTAATAGTCCGCCGTCAGCAACGCCTCGAGCAAACGGCGATTAGCTTCCAGATCATCGACAACGAGGATGCGCGCGCTCAAGCGGTGCTCCTCATCCGATAAACTTGCGGATTGTCTCTAGAAACGTCGTCACCGAAATCGGCTTCGAGAGGTACGCATCGCACCCAGCGGCCATGATTTTTTGCTCATCGCCGCGCATGGCGAAAGCGGTGACAGCGACGATGGGGATGTGCTTCATCGTTTCGTCCTTTTTCAGACGATCCGTGAGCTCCAGACCGGAGATTTCCGGCAGCTGGATATCCATGATGATGAGATCAGGCTTGTGTTCGCGCGCGAGCGGAATGGCTTGGCGGCCGTCACGCGACTTGACGGTCTTGTAGCCAAAGGCCTCCAAGAGGTCGTTGAACAGCCTCATATTGAGTTCGCTGTCTTCGACGATGAGAACGGTCTTGGCCATAAACCCGCTTCGCTTACGCGACCCCGCACGCCCTTTTCGGACGGTATTGTTCCCGTCCTTATAGCGCAGGGGCCTTAACAACCCATCGCAACACCAGCAATCTGGCCCATCTCGTTAAGAACCGATTAAGGATTGAAGCATGCGCCTCGGCGTGGATTTCGGCGGCACCAAGATCGAGGGCGCGCTGCTTGATTCAACGGGAGAAATCCTCTTCCGGCAGCGAGTCCCAAATCCTGGGGATTATCAGGCTGCCGTCCGCGCGGTCGCCGATCTGACGGCGCGAATCGAACAGCAAACGGGCGCCCGTGCCGCCACGGTGGGAGTTGCGATGCCGGGTTCGCTGTCGCCGCTGACGGGTTTGGTGCGAAACGCGAACTCGGTCTGGCTCAACGGCAAGCCGTTTTTTGAGGACTTGAAAGCTGTGCTGGCGCGGCCGGTGCGGGTGGAGAATGACGCCAATTGCTTTGCGTTGTCGGAGGCAGTCGACGGCGCGGCGGCGGGATCGCGCGTGGTGTTTGGCGTCATCCTTGGCACCGGATGCGGCGGTGGCGTTGTGGTGGACCGAAAGGTCATCGAAGGCGCGAGCGGCATTGGCGGCGAATGGGGCCACACGCCCCTGCCGTGGGCGCG
>CALBST010000038.1 GCA_937967425.1 uncultured Caulobacteraceae bacterium | reverse complement strand
GTCCGCCTCACCGAAGCCGAGGTCGCGCTGCTGCGCATTCTCGCCGCCCGGCCCGGCGAAGTGATCAGCCGTGAGGAGTTGGCCAAGCGCACCGGCGCCGGGCTTGAACGTTCGGTCGACGTACAAGTGACGCGCTTGCGGCGGAAAATGGAAGTTGACCCGCGTGCGCCAGTCTTCCTGCAGACCGTGCGCGGGGTCGGTTACAGGCTGGCGGCCGATTGATGACCGCGACGCCCAAACCACGCTTGCGCTTTCGCGACATTCTGCCGAAAGGCCTCTACTGGCGGACGTTCCTGATCATCGTCGCGCCCGCGGCGCTGCTGCAGCTGATCATCACGCTCGTGTTCCTGGACGATCACTGGCAAGCGACCTCGAAACGCATGAGCCAAGGCGTCGCCGCCGACGTCGCGCTCGTCATCCAACTTTATGAGCGCAACCCTACACAGGAAAATTTCGAGCAGCTGCGCGAATACGCGATGCGCCCGCTGCGGCTTGAGATCGAGTTGCAGCCAGGCGCTGAACTCGCCGTGCCGCGCTGCCGCGCTTGGGGATCGACGCTCGACCGCTATCTGCTGCGCGCGCTACAGACCGACATCAACCGCGACGTCTTCTACGATTCAACCTGCCCCGGCCCGCAAGTGCTGATCCGCGTGCCGATTGAAAATGGCGTTTTGCAGCTTAAAGCTTATCGCGACCGCGTGCAGGCGCGCTCCGGCCCGTTGTTCGTGGCGTGGATTTCCGGCGCCACGATCTTTCTGCTGATCGTGTCGATTATCTTCATCCGCAACCAGGTCCGGCCCATCGAAAAGCTGGCCGACGCGATGGAGCGTTTCGGGCGCGGGGAGGATACGGGTTACATCCGCGCCCGCGGCGCGCGCGAAGTGCGCGGCGCGACGCTGGCGTTTCAGGATATGCGGCAACGGATCAAGAAGCACATCGATCAGCGCTCGCAATTGCTCGCCGGCGTCAGCCACGATCTGCGTACGCCGCTGACGCGCCTCAAGCTGCAGCTTGCGATGATGCCGCAATCGCCGGAAATCGACGACATTAAGCGCGATCTCGCCGAGATGGAGCAGACGCTCGACGAATACCTCGCCTTCGCCAAAGGCCTCGCCGACGAAGCGCCGGAACTGGTCGAGATCACCAAGGCCGTCGACGAGATCGTCGCCGACGCCGCGCGGAACGGCGCTGATGTTGCGGTCGAAGGCCCAGCCGAAAGCGTTTCAACCCCTGGGCGGGCGCGCGCACTGAAGCGCTGTCTGGTCAATCTGATCGACAACGCCGTCGCCCATGGCGACAAGGTCCGCGTCTCAATCGCGAGCAGCGATCAGTTCACCATTGTGTCGGTGGACGATAACGGGCCGGGCATCCCGGAAGAACTCTACGAAGAAGCTTTCCGGCCCTTCTCGCGCCTGGACGAAACGCGGTCGCGAAACCAAAAAGGCGTCGGCCTTGGGCTCGCCATCGCGCGCGATGTCGCCCGCAGTCACGGCGGCGATATTCTGTTGAGCCGCAGCCCCCTAGGCGGTTTGCGCGCCTCGTTACGGTTGCCGCGTCCAGCCTGAGGGCTGTGGATAAAATCTTCTTCACAGCGCGCGCGCAGCTGCCGTGGAACGACGCATTGGCGCTCAGCCCGCCGGCGTCGTATAGGGCTAAAGATGGACGATACCGGCGAACGCGATTGGACCTCCCGCGCGAGGATTTGCATCGACTTCGGCACCGCTTTGTCGAAGGCGGCGATCTGCCTTGACCCGATGCTGCCGCTGGAAGTCGGTGTGAAGCCGCTGCCGATTGGGGCCATTTCGGGAGCCGAACATCCGCTGCTCACGCCCTCGGTGATCTATGTCGATGACGGGCGCGTCTATTTCGGCCCGCAGGCGCTGCAGCACGCCCATCGCGGCGTCGATACGGCGCGCGATCCGCTGATCTCGTTCAAGACGGTGCTCGGCGCCACCAATGTGCAGGAAGCGCTGCGTACGAAGCTGCGTCCGTCGATGGATCCGACGGGCACCTTCACGCATCGCGACGCGCTGGTGCTTTACATCGCCTATCTCGATCAGCTGATCCGGGAGTCACTCGATCTCGCGCCGAATATGCCGAGCGGCGTCATCAACTCGAAGCGCCGCTACACCAGCCCTGTCTGGCGCCCCGGCAGCGGCATCGATCAATCGTTCGAAGCCATCTTCAACGAAGCCGCCGCCGTTTCAGCGCTTCTGAGCCGCCAATTCTTGCTGCAAGGCGAAGGCATCTCCATCGCTCAGTGCAAGCAAGCGCTCGACCGCGCCGCCAATGCACCTGGCAACGGCATGCTGGAAACCGGCATTTTCGAGCCGCACGCCGCGGCCGCCGCCGCGCTGGCGTTCACTTCGCAACCCACGCGGTTCGTCATCGTGCTCGATATCGGCGCAGGCACCAACGACATGGCGGCGTTCGATTTCGACGAGAGCGTCGAACCGCCGTCGCTGAGCGAGATCAAGGAAGCGCGCCAATGCAGCGCACTGGCGGGCGATGAAGTCGATCGCATCCTGATCGAATTGATGCTGCGCAAGGCGGGCTTCGATCGCAACAATCCGGACGACATGCGCACGTTGCGCGCGGCCCGGCTCACGGCGCGCGAACTGAAGAAAGACATATTCCGGCACGGCAAGTGCACGATGCGGGTCGGCCGCAAGTACATCACCGTGCTGGCCAAGGAACTGGCGGACGATCCGAACTTCCGCACTTATCAGCAGGCGCTGGCGCAAACGATCGCGGCGAGCCTGCGTGTCGTGGCGCAGCGCGCGCAAGCAGCCGGCGCCCCAACGATCGACGTCGTGCTCGCGGGCGGCGGCTCGCACCTGCCGTTCCTAACCGCGCTTGTGCAGCACGCCGGCAATAGCGTCGCGCAAGGCATTCAGCTGCGCATTGGCCCGCTGTCGCCGGTTAATCCGCTCTACACCAGCATCGACTCCTCGCTGCGCGAAGTCTTCCCGCAGATCGCCATGGCGGTCGGCGGCGCGCTGGTGGAGATGATGCCGGCGCGATGAGAACGCTCAAGCTCGCGCGCAACGACCAAGGCGAGCCTGAAATTTTCCGCTCCATCCAAGGCGAAGGCCCAGCCATCGGCCGGCCGCGCACGTTCGTGCGCCTCTCCGGCTGCAATCTGCACTGCGTTTGGTGCGACACGGCTTACACCTGGAACTGGCTAGGCACGCCGTTTGCGCACGAAAACAACAAGAAGTTCGAGATCGGCGCGGAGATGATCGCGCTAACGGTCGCCGACACCGCGGCGCGGATCAAGGCGCTGCCGAGCGAAGGCGTCGTGATCACCGGCGGCGAGCCCCTGCTTCAGATGCAAGCGGTCGTTGAACTCATCGACGCGCTGCGCGAGGACAACCACCGCGCCTGGGTGGATATCGAAACCAACGGCTCGATCGTGCCGAGCGACGACCTGATCGATCGCATCGACTATTTCGTCGTCTCCCCCAAGCTCGCGCATTCCGGCAATGACGCGGAGATCGCGCTGAAGCACGACGCGCTGAGCCGGTTTGCGCAATTGACCTCCGCCTCGTTCAAGTTCGTGGCGAAGGACGCCGCTGACGTCGCGGCCGCGGCGGCAATCGTAGAGCGCTACGATTTTCCGCCGCAGCGCGTTTACATCATGCCCGAAGGCACGACGTCGGACGCCCTACTTAAACGCGGCCCAACTCTTATCGACGCCGTCATCGCGCACGGCTTCAACTATTCGGACCGCTTGCACATCCACCTCTTCGGACAGAAGCGCGGCGTCTAAACCACGTCGCGCGCCAGCTCCGGGAATACTTTAGAGACTTTGCCCATCAGGTACTGGCCATATGTGCCGCTAAACGCATGCACGTTGGCCTGGTCCCAGCGCTCGCCGCTATCGTCGCGCGGATTGGCGCTCGCCGGGAGCGGCACAATTTCAGCATCCCAGCCGGGATCGAAGAAGAACGGAAACGAAAGCCTGCTCTTGCCGCTGACATTGCGGACACGATGCGGCGTCGAGCGATAGAGCCCGCCGGTCAGGCGATCGAGCATATCGCCGATGTTGCAGACAAGCGCGCCATCGATCGGCGGCGCATCGATCCAGCCGTTCGGCGTTTTCACCTGCAACCCGCCATGCTCGTCCTGCGCGAGCAGAGTCAGAAGGCCGTAATCGGTATGCTCGCCGACACCCCAGCTCTCATCGTCTCCAGCCGGATATTCGAACACGCGGAAGAGCAAAGTTGGATCGGCAGTGTAGGCACGCCGGAAATATTGCGCGTCGAGCCCAAGGCTCAGCGCCACGCCTTCCATGATCGCGTGCGCGGAGCGCGCCGCCTCCGCCATGAACCGGAGCACCGCCATCTTCAGTTCAGGAACGGACTCCGGAAACAGATTGGCGCCATGCAGCGGCAGGCCGGCGCGCACGCGCCGGTCATCAGCGTCGAGTTCTTCACCGAAATACAGACCTTGCTTCTTGTCCGGCTTGCCGCTGGTGAGTTCACCGCCCAGTGGAAAGTAGCCGCGCCAAGCGCGTCCGCCACGCGCCATGGCGATCGTCATTTTTTCCGCTTCGGGCAGCGCGAAGAATTTCCGGCTCGCGGCATCAAGCGCGCTCAGCGTGTCCGCCCCGATGGCGTGGCCTGTTACATAGAAAAATCCCAGATCGCGGCAGGCCTCGCCAATCGCCGCTGCGACGGCCGATGCGTCTCCACCGCTCAGGAGCGGCGCGACATCGATGACTGGCAGGGCCTTCTCAGACATTCGAAGACCCTACACCGTCCGGCGCGCCAACAGAACCATCGCGCGCTTGGTCTTAGCCGCTCGCGGCTTTGTTGATGCGCGCTACGGCGAGAGCGGCAAGGTCCTGCAAATCGTGCACAGCGGGCTTCTCCAGCGCCGGCATGCGATTGAACGCATCGAGCGCCGCGATCTTATAGGCTTCGGCGAGCGTCGGATAGTTGAAGGTATTCTCGACGAAATAATCCAGCCCGCCGCCGAGGTTCAGCACCGCTTGTCCGATATGGATCAGCTCAGTCGCGCCCTCGCCGACAATATGCACGCCCAGCAGGCGCCGCGTGTTCAGGTCGAAGATCATCTTCATGAAGCCGGAGCTCAGGCCCATGATGTGGCCGCGCGAAGTTTCGCGGAAACGCGCGATTCCGGTCTCATAAGGAATACGCTTCTCGCGCACCTGTTCTTCCGTCATGCCGATCGTGGAGATTTCGGGCACCGAGTAGATGCCGTACGGAAAGAATTCCGGTGGCGCGTGCGCTTCGGCGCCGAATGCGTGACACGCGGCGATACGGCCCTGCTCCATGGAGGTCGAGGCAAGGCTCGGGAAGCCGATCACATCGCCAACGGCGTAGATGTGCGGCACCCCCGTGCGGAACGTTGTCTTGTCGGCCGCCACGCGCCCCCGCTCATCGGCGGACAGTCCAGCCGCCGCCAAATTGAGCGACGCTGTCGAGCCGACCCGGCCCGCCGCGAACAACACCATGTCAGCGAAGATTTGCCGCTGATCCTCAAGCTGCACCAGGCAGCTCTCCGGGGCGAGCTTTTCGACACTCACAACCTTGCTGTTGAAGCGCAAGCTGACGCCGCGGTCGCGCAAATCGTGGATGAACTCTTCAACCAGTTCGCGGTCAACGAAGCCAAGCAAACTCGGCCCCGGCTCGATCACCGTGACCTTCACGTCGAGGGCGGAGAAAATCGTCGCGTACTCGATGCCGATAACGCTGGCGCCGATCACCGCCAGCGAGCGCGGCAGCCGCCGCAACTCCAAAATCTCATCGGCGTCGACGATCGCCTCGCCATCGAACGGAATGTGCGCCGGGCGATAGGGCGCCGTGCCGACGGCAAGAATAATGCGATCGCCATGGAAGTGGCGCACGTCGCCGCGCTCGCCCGTCACCTCGACCGCATGCGGACCAAGGAAACGCGCGTCGCCGGAAATCCACGTCACCTTGTTGCGCGCGAACTGATGCTCAAGCACCTCGACTTCGTGATCGAGCGTGATGTGGAGACGCCGCCGCAAATCCTCCGCCGTGATGTCGGCCTTGTTGCGGTGGGCGCGGCCATAGAAGCCGCGCTCGCGCCAGCCGGAGAGATTCAGCACGGTCTCGCGTAGCGTCTTCGACGGGATCGTTCCGGTATGGACACAAACGCCGCCGACGCGCCGCCCGCGCTCGATCACCAGTACGTTCTTTTTCAGCTTGGCGGCCTGCACTGCCGCGCGCCTGCCGGCGGGGCCGGAGCCAATGACGATAAGGTCATAGTGCTGCATCGCCCGATGCTTGAACCGCATCGCTGGCTAAGGCGTTAATGTTCCCAAACAAAGCGATGTCGGGACGCCGCCGGTTCGTTCGTCCTAGGACCGAACCCAGGGAGACAGTCCATGAGAAAAGTGATCGTCGGCGCGTTCGTATCCATCGACGGCGTTATGCAGGGTCCCGGCGGCCCGGACGAAGATCCGACCGGCGGCTTCAAGTACGGCGGCTGGGTGGCGCCGATGGCTGACACCGATCCGGTGTTCGGCGAAGAGGTCGGCGCGCTTTTCAGCGAACCCTACGACCTGCTGCTCGGCCGCAAGACCTACGAGATTTTCGCCGCGCATTGGCCCTACGCCGAAGGCGGCCCGGACGACGAAATCGCCAAGCAGTTCAACCGCATCACCAAATATGTGGCCACGCGCTCAGGTGACGTCGATACGAGCTGGGCCAACACCGTCGTCCTTAACGACGCCGCCACGGATGTCGCCAAGCTGAAGCAAGGCGACGGCCCGCCGCTTGTCACTCAAGGCAGCACCGAGCTTGTGCACGCCCTGCTCGCAGCCGGCCTAGTGGACGAAATCCGCGTGTTCACCTTCCCGGTCCTGCTCGGCAAGGGTAAGCGCTTGTTCGACGCCTCAAGCCAAGCCGGCGCCTACAAGTTGGCGCACAGCAAGGTCTCGCCGGCTGGTATGATCTCCGCGACTTATGTGCCCAACGGCGCCGTGCAGCACGAAACGATCCGCGGCGCGGAAAATCCGTCAAAAGCCGAGCTGGCGCGGCGCGAAAGAATGAAGCGCGAGGGTTAGAGGTTTGCGCTCGCTGTTGAGCCGGTGAGCACCAGAAGCGCGTCAAAACCGTGAATGGTGCGCACCAGATCAGCGTCGAGCGCCTTGTGCCGAGCGCCGAAGACTAACGGCCGCAGCGGTCTCAAATCGATCAGCGTGAAGGCGGCGGGGTCTGCAGCCGCCATCAGCGGGGCCATCCCTGCATCCTCGTATGTTCCGGCGTCGGCCGCACGATAAGCCCATGCGCTCGGGTCAAATTGCGCGAGCTGCGCGCCTGCTCCAGGAAACACGGCGAGATGAAAGCTCTTGGACCCAATAGCCTCGGCGCGCTCGGAAATCTGCGTGCCGATATCCAGCACCTGCGTGTGGCTAAGCCCGCGCACCATGTGGCTCGCGCCAAACTTGAACATCACCCTCGCGGGACGATCGCCTTCCGCTGCCCAGTAGCGGCGCAGGTTGGCGCGGTTGAACGCGGCGCGCCGCTGGTTTGATTGCCAACCTTGGCCTTGAACCCAGTGCCGATTAATCGCCAGAGTCTCCTCCAGTGTGTCCAACATCCAGCGCACGTCGTCGTCAGCGCCCGGCCAAGCGGCGCGAACGGCCGCGACCAAAGCTGGATCACCGCTGAAGCTAAAGATGTACTGGGGCGAACGGGTCGCCGCCCATTGCGCCCACGATTCATCCGACGCGGTTTCAAGCGCCGCAAGCGCGGTCGCGGCGGCCGCAGGCTTACGCTTCGCCTTGAGAAGCTGAATGATCCGCCGGTCGCCGCCAACTTCGTAGTCCAAACCCCAAATTGCCTGTGACCGGCCGGGGCGCGCGGCGCGTACGGCCGCCAGCCACTCCGCCTCTTCCCGCATGCCGAAGAACGCCACCTGAGCACCCGGATTACTGAAGAGCTGCCGCAGTCCGTCGACGCCGCTGCGCGCCGCGCGATCCAGCTCCGCTGCCATTGGCGGCGAAATCTCAACGCAAGCCTTGTCGAACCGGAGATCAGAAAAGAGCTGCGCTGCAAGCTTAGGGTTCTCGGCGATACCGTGCTCTTCGCCGATGCAGAAATACTGCGCCGCGCGGCCCTCTTGCAGCAACA
>CALBST010000037.1 GCA_937967425.1 uncultured Caulobacteraceae bacterium | reverse complement strand
CTTGACCTAAATCGTCTTCGCCAAAGCTTCGAGCTGGCGCGCGGTTTGGCCCCAGCCTTCGTGGAAGCCCATTTGCTTGTGCTGCGCTTTCGTCTCTTCGGTCCAGTGACGGGCGACGGCGCGGTATTTGGTTTTACCGTTGCCGAGGTCCTCGAACGTCACGTCCGCGATCATGAACGGGCCGGCGGGTTCGAATGTCGCCGGATTGATAGCGTCGGTGGTGACGATGCGCTTGTTGGGTTCGAGCGCGAGGATGATGCCGCCGTTCGGGTATTCCTCCCCCTCGGGCGAGGCCATGACGAAATTGAAGCGGCCACCTGGGCGAAAATCGATGTCGGTGCTTTTGATCGTCCACGGTTTCGGCGCGAACCATTGCTGCAACAGGTTCGCATCTGTGTAGCAGCGGTAGAGCTTTTCGGCCGGCGCATCGAGTTCGAGTTCGAGAACCAGTTCGTGTTGGGACATTTCGTTTCCTTCCGTGTGTCTGAACCTAGGACGAACCGGCACGGCGTGAACCTACAACGCGGCTCACTTTTTCTGCGCGGCGCCCGCTTCGAGCGCATCCAGATACTGGCGGATGTGCGCGGCTTCGGCGGGCGTGTTGGCGAGCGCGATGGCTTGGTTGAACGCCTCGCGAGCTTCGGCGTTGCGTCCGAGCTCCTTCAGGAACGCGCCGCGCGCGCCGTGGAAATAGAAGTAGCCGTCAAGGCGATCGGCCAACGGTGTGATCAGATCAAGCGCTGCCTGTGGGCCGTTGAGTTTCGCGACAGCAACAGAGCGATTAAGCGTGATGACCGGCGATGGCGTGTGGCGCTCCAGCGCTTGATAGAGAGCGTCGATCTCAGCCCAATCGGTTTCATCCGGCGTCTGCGCCCGCGCATGCAGGCCGGCAATGGCGGATTGAATTTGATATGGGCCGGGGCGGCGCAAGCGCATGGCTTTATCGATCAGTGCAAGCCCCTCTTGGATCAGCGGGCGCTTCCATTTGGTGCGGTCCTGATCTTCGAGCAGAATCGCGTTTCCGTCTGCATCGAAGCGCGCGGCGATGCGGGAGTGTTGCAGCAGCATGAGCGCCAGCAGCCCCATAATCTCCGGCTCGCTCGGATACATGCGCAACAGCAGCCGCGCGAGACGGATGGCTTCGTCGCAGAGCGAGGCGCGATCACTGGCGGGATCGGCGGCGGAATAGCCTTCGTTGAAGACGAGATAGATCATCGCCGCGACGGAGGCCAAACGCTCGGCGCGCTCGGCAGCGTGCGGTGCTTCAAACGGCACGCCGGCGCTGGCGACTTTCGCCTTCGCGCGCGTAATGCGCTGCTCCATCGCGCTTTCGCCGACAAGAAACGCGCGCGCGATCTGCGGCACGGTGAGGCCCGAGACAATACGAAGCGCCAGCGCGACTTGTTGGGTCGCCGGCAGATCCGGGTGGCAGCAGATGAAGAGCAGTCGCAGGACATCGTCGCGATAGTCGGCTTCATCGAGCCGCTGCACGGCTTCAGCTTCGACATCGCTCAGATCGGAAATCTGATCCTCATCCGGCAGCTCTGTCTGCTTCGCCCGGCGGCGGGTGACATCGATCGCGGCGTTGCGGCCAACCATGATGAGCCAAGCAGCGGGATCGCGCGGCGGGCCGTTCTTGGGCCAGTTCTTCAGCGCCCGGAGGCACGCGTCCTGATAGGCTTCCTCGGCCAGATCGAGGTCGCGGAAATACCGCAACAGCGCCGCGACGGCCTGGGGCCGCGCGGAGACAAGCGCCGCATCGATCCAGGCGAGATCGGTCACGTTAGCGCGCCTCTACGGGCGAGCCGGGATTGTAGAGCATGATCGGCCGGAGCTCA
>CALBST010000036.1 GCA_937967425.1 uncultured Caulobacteraceae bacterium | reverse complement strand
CCCACCAGGCGCCGCCCCGCCGCGCGCCAGCGTGTCCATCGGCGCAGCGAGCGCGGGCTCATGCGCGCGTTTACAAGCGCCAGCTTCACGCCGCGCGCCTCGGCTTCGAGGATGAGGTTGGGCCAAAGCTCGCTCTCGACGAACACGCCAACGTCCGGCCGCCAATGATCCAGGAAGCGCCGCACGCAATCGGGGCGATCAAGCGGCGCATAGACATGGGTCGTTCGCGCCAAGGCGCGGCGCGCCACCAATTCGGCGGATGTCCGCGTGCCGGTGGTGATCAAGAATGAAAGCGCTGCATTGCGCGCCGCCAGCGCTTCGATCAACGCAAGCGCCACACCGCTCTCGCCCACGCTCGCTGCGTGCAGCCAGATCATCGCGCCGCTGGGGCGCGCAGCCGTGTAGCGCCCGAAGCGCTCGCTCAGGCGCGCCGGGTCCTCCTTGCCGCGCTTGGCGCGGTCGCGAAGATAAAGCCCCGCGAAGGCGCCGAGCGCCGAACTCGCGGCGCGATAGAATCCAAGGACTGGAGAGAAGCTCACGTTGTCTGCGCCGCCATTTCCGCGGCATCGTCGCTCGCCGGTTCGCTCCGCGGCGGCGCGGGTTCGATCACGGGCACACCTGCGAGACGATCGGCTTCGGCGGCGATGCGGTTCATCTCTGCTTCAAGCGCTGCGCGCACGCGCTCGACCTCAGCGTCGCTCGCATCCGGCGCGGGGGGAGCGATTGGATTGCCCCAAATCAGCGCGCCCTTGCCGAACGGCAGCGGCAGTACGAACCGATCCCAGCTCTCGAAAACGACGCGGTTCGAGGTTGCCCACGTGACGGCGAGCAGAGGCGCGCCGGCGATCTTGGCCAACACGACAGGGCCGCGTTTGACGCGCATGCGGGGGCCCCTCGGACCGTCAGGCGTCATCGCCATGACGCCGCCGCCTTCGATGTGGCGGGCCATGTCGCGCATCGCTTCGATGCCGCGCTTGGGTTTGTTCGAGCCCTTCTTGGCCTCAGAGCCTCGGATCACTTCAGCGCCGACCGTCCGCGACGTGTGGGCCACGATGCCGCCCTCGCGCGATTGCGAGATCAGCATCTTGGCCTTGGGCACGCTGCGCTTGAACGACCACATCTTGTGAACCAGCGCGAAGCGGCCATGCCAAATGCAGCCGATGACCTTGCCGCCATCGGGCTCCCAGAACGGCTCCACCGCCGCGCGGTTGACCTTGGTCCAGCGCGTGGTGACGCCCACGAACAGCATATAGCCGCCGATCAGCCGCCCCACGATGAACTGAAATACCGGATTGCCGAGTAGGGACTTCACGCCTGACCTGTGAGCAGCAGCGCCCGCTTCCGAACGGGGCCAACGCCCCTTATAGGGGGCGTCCCCCGTGCCGCGCCAGAAGCCGAAGCGAACCCTTCACAGACGCCTGATGTCCAATCCGGTCAAATTTCCCGCTTTCGACCTCTCGACGCCCGAAGGGCGCCGGGCGGCCGAGCACGATTTGACCTGGAACGACCACGGCTTCCTCAGGAACATCTACCAGAACTTCCACTGGATCGAGCCGGGCCAAATGGCGCGCTCGAACCAGCCCTCGCCGCAGCACCTCGCCAAGTACGCAAAGCTCGGCTTCAAAACGATCATCAACGCGCGCGGTAAGTCCGACACCGGCTATTACGCGCTCGAGAAAGAGGCCTGCGAGAAGCTGGGCCTCACGCTGATTGATCTGCGCCTCCGCTCACGCGAGCCGCCAAGCATCGAGGCGATCTATCGCTGCAAGCAAATTTTCGAGACGATCGAATATCCGGCGCTGCTGCACTGCAAATCCGGCGCGGACCGCGCTGGCGTGGCGGCGGTGCTCTACAAGCACTTCAAAATGGGTCTCCCGATCAGCGAAGCCGTGGAGCAACTTTCGCTCAAATACCTGCATGTGAAACAGGGCAAGACCGGCATGATCGATTATTTTTTCGAGACCTATCTCGAAGAGACGAAACAGTCCGGCAAGCCGTTCATCGAATGGGTGGATGAGGACTACGACCAGGAGCGCGTCAAAGCCGCCTTCACCGGCCAGTGGTGGGCGAACATCCTGACTGACAAAATCCTGCGCCGGGAGTGAGCGTTCCCCATTGCGGGAACCCTGGAAACCGGGAACAAGCGTAATGTGGATTTCTCGGGATAGCGGCGGTGACCGTACACGTATTCGGGCGCCGGCTGCCGGCCACTGCGACTTATGTTGTGGCGCTGGGCGCTGCGTTGATGCTGCTCGTCATCACGGTGGCGGGCGCGCTCTGGCAGACGAACCAAGGCGTCCAGCTCAATGAAGATGTCCGCCAGTCGCTGGCGCAGCGGTCGAGCCTGCGGCTATTGCTGCGTGGCTTGCAGGACGCCGAAACCGGCCAGCGCGGCTATCTGCTGACCGGAGACGAGAGCTATCTGGAGCCCTACCTCGCAGGCCGCGCTGATGTAGAGCGAGAGATCGTGAACCTCGAGGGCTTTGCCGGCAGCGCTCCCGCCCGTGTCGCCGAGGTGCGGCGGCTGGAGGAACTGCTCGGGGCGAAGCTCGAAGAACTCGAAACAACCATAGAGCAACGGCGCAGCGGCCGGGGCAATTTGGCGCTCGAACGCGTTCGCGACGGGCGCGGCAAGATCGTTATGGACGAGTTGCGCGCCATCATCGCGGCCGCCGAAGCACGCGAGCACGCGGCGGTTATCGAAAGCATGGCGGCGGTGGACCGTAGCGCCCAGCGTTTGCGTCTCGTCGTCCTGCTCGCCGGGATGCTGTTGCTTGGTATCGGCGCGCTGCTTGTTGTGACTGTGCGTAACGCGATGTTGGAATTGCGTGGCTCGCGCGATGAGGCGCGCGCGGCGCACGAGCGCGTTCTGCAAGAAATGGGGGCGCGCGAGCAGGCGGAGGCGAAAGTCCGCCAGATGCAGAAGATGGAGGCGATCGGCCAACTCACCGGCGGCGTTGCGCACGACTTCAATAACATGCTCGCCGTCATCATCAGCGCGCTGCAATTGGCGCAGCGCCGCCTGGCGCGCGGCGAGACCGATGTCACCCGCTTCACAGATGCGGCCATGGATGGCGCCCGCCGCGCGGCGACACTCACCAGCCGCCTGCTTGCCTTCGCCCGCCGCCAGCCGTTGCAGCCGCAGGTGCTTGACGCCAACCGGCTCATTGCCGGCATGTCGGACCTGTTGCGGCGGACCCTGGGCGAGAACATCTCGCTCGAAGTGGTTCAAGGCGGCGGCGCTTGGCGCGTCTTTGCCGATCAGAGCGAGTTGGAGAACGCCATCCTCAACATCTGCGTCAACGCACGCGATGCGATGCCCGAAGGCGGCAAGTTGACGATCGAAACCTCTAACGCCTTCCTCGATGAAGCCTATGCGGCGACGAACGCCGAGGTGACGCCTGGCCAGCACTTGATGATTGCTATCACCGATACCGGCCAAGGCATGCCCCCGGAAGTGAAGGCGCGCGTGTTCGAGCCGTTCTACACGACGAAAGA
>CALBST010000035.1 GCA_937967425.1 uncultured Caulobacteraceae bacterium | reverse complement strand
GCGGATGATTGGCGAAGCATCGGACGAATGGCGCGCGACGCGCGTCGGTTGCACCGCGTCAGTCAGTGGCTGGAAGCACGCGGTTTCCGCTCACCGATTGATATGAGCCATCCGCTGGGCGCGGCGGTCCTGGGTTGGATTGCTACGCCGTTCATTTGGATCGCTGCGCCTTTTGTTTATCCGCGTTATCGCCGGGCACATGCGAGCCTCTGGCGTCATTGGGGCGCGGTGGATGCAAGTCCGCTGCGAGCTTGGCTTGACACCACACTCCGCCAGCGTCTGGCTCACGTCCCTGATGATCGTGATATCCAATTTGTCGACCTGAAAACGCCGCTCCGTGTGGTAGTTGCCGACGTGCAATCGGGTTCGTTGAAGGTGGTTGGGGACAATCCGCACGACCACGTGGTCGACGCAGTGATCGCATCGGCGTCGGTTCCCTTCTTTTTTCGTCCACAGCGCCGCGCCGGATCGATCTTCGTCGATGGCGGCATGTTGTCCAACGTGCCGGCGTGGGTGTTCGATCGTGAACGCGCAGCGTTGGCACATTCCATGCCGACGCTGACATTTCGGCTCATCCCAACGGCAGCGCTGCAAGCGCTCGCGGAGGCAGCGACCCTTGCGCGGTTTGCGCCGCGCCTGCTGGGGACGGCGCTTGATGGCGCGCGTCAACTCGAGCTTCGCCGCATCAATGACCACCACATGATCCCACTTGATGCCGACATTGGCATCCTCGATTTCGACAAGCTGGAGCATGAGCGCGCGACCCTCGTTACCCAGGGCGAGAGCTGCGCGGAGACGTATTTCCGCGCCAATTTGGGCCCATTCGATCCGGTAGATGGGCGGAAGGCGCTAAAGGCCATCGCTTCGATCATTAAGCAAGTGCTTCGGATAGCGGGCTATGTGAGGGTTTGCGCAATTTTGCCGTTGGACGAGGAGTATCTTCGCGTCGCCTGCGCCGCCAATATGGACGAGGACTTGGACGATCAATTGTTGATCCGTCGCTCGTCGCTCGGACCGGGACTTGCCTTTGCCCGCAAAGAGCCGGTCATCGTCACGGTTGATCGGCTGGATCCCGCACAGACGCTCGATCCGCTCTTCAAGTATGAATACCTTGCGCGGCCGCGGGCGTTGAAGACGATCTGCGCGGTGCCGTTCTTTGCTGATCCCGCAGATTGGCTTAAGGCGCCCGATCAACGTCAAACGCCGATGGGGCTATTGGCTTTCGACGCCGACGAAACGATGCGCACAAAATTGGTGGACCTCGCGGTTGAAGACGCTGTTGCAAGCTACGCGCAATTCGTTGGCGAGCGCTTTCGGCGCAATGAAGTGGAGGCGTTCGGCGTCGATGTTCATGGCGCCGAAGATGGCGGCAATCTTCTGGAAATTGTCCCCGGCGTTGAAGTTTACGATCGCAAGGAACGCTCTTTGCGGATGGACCGCGAACTCGTAAAGCTTCAATCAGAGCTGGCGACAGCCGCTTGAAACGCGTTGATCAGGCTTTCGAGAGCCTGCGCACCGTCGAATTCCAAGTCCGCTGCCGCTTTGATCTGATCGAGCTCACGCTCCATTGCGTGTGATTGCCAATGTGCAATTTGCTCAGGTGCGTGCCCGCGCTTAGCAAGCCTGTCCCGCCGCGTCTCAGGCGACGTGACAAGAAAGATGAGGCTCGAACGAACTGGGAGACTACCTGCGTGCGCAGCAATGGCGTCCCAGACGCCCACGTGGCGAACCCCATCATAGATAAGAGCGGGCGTGGCGCTGAAGCCGTTACGTGCGAGAAAGTCAGCGACAAACGCGGCGGGCGCCTCGGTCGCCAGTCTCTGCCCAAGGTCTTGCAGCACCGTTCGGTCGTCGGCGTCGAGGCCAGCTTCTTGAGCGCGGACGCGAACATAAGCCCCAAACGAGGCGATTGGTGCGTTCAAACGGGCACCTAGCGCCTTCGCGAGCGTAGATTTGCCGCTTCCAAGGTGGCCAGCGAGCGCGACGTGCATCTCAGGCTTCGATCAAGAGCTCATCTCTGGCGCCACCATAGGTGACCCAACCTTGCCTGTCTCGCTTTGCGATGGAGAACGGCGACACCGGCGCTGGGTCTTCAAGATCGATCAAGGTGGCAAAGTGCTTCTCACGCCGCTCTTCCCAAAAGGCGTCGTCACGCGCGAACAGCGCCTCAGCAAACTCATCGCGCAAATGGTCGAGGACGCTGGGGGAGAGCTGATAGAACCGCACAGTGTGCGCGAGCGCGACGCCCATGATCGGTCCGCCGGAGCGTTTGAGCACGATAATGTCGCCCGCCTCGACGCGGAGGTAGGGCGCCCGTTTGTGCATGGCGAAACGCGATTCAATCGTCTTGCGTCCGTCGAGTACGGCCGAGAGGTAGGGTTCAACAAAGATGGCGAGATGAACCGTCAGATCGGAATTGCGTTTGCCGAGTGCGCTGCTTAGGCGTCGCCGCCAAGGCGATCTCTTAGGAACGTGCTCAACGAGCTGTTCAAGAATCGCGCGTCTTTCACAGATCTCAACCATGACTGCGCCCCGATAAGCTCTTCCATCGCGGCGGTTTCTCTGACCGCCACATCGTGGAATTGCCGCATCAATGCCTGAGTCGCAGAACGATTTCCTAACGCAACCAGTTTCTCCAACGAATTCATTGGATCGGACGCCACGCCGTGATCGAGAGCCAGCGCAGCGAGGGCTGCGACGGCCTGGGGGAGGGGCGCCTGAAAAGCTCGATTTCCGGAAGTCCAGAAATTGGCGCGCGAGCGTCCTTCAGCCCGTGTGCTCACGGTTGGGAAGATCTCACTTTCCGTGAGCGGCGAGAGCGGGCCGTCATCATTGGGATTGGTGAACAACGCACGGAACCGAACGCCGTCCAAGGTGACTTCAAAAGCCGCGGGGCGTTCGATCGTTGCAGGCGCACGGGTTACGTCGCGCGACTTACGGAAGGTGATGAGGTCGCCGCGACGCCAGTCCGGCAGGTGGGTCCGGATTCCCGCCTGCGCGAGGGCGGCGAGTTCGAACGCGGGCGAACGATAGCGAAGCACGCCGGGTTCGAGCGTTTGAAATTCGAGTCCGAACCCATTGGCGGCGGCGATCATCGCGACGACATCAGCTTCGGCGTTCGGGCGAGCCCCCGACGGTGGCGCGCCGACGAAAACTATTGCGCCGATCGCGCATCGCCGCACGAACGCGTCGAACATCTCATCGTACGCGGAGGGGTACCATGGAGGGTCGACAATTGCGGCGGTCACCGGGCGCGTCTCAGCGCTGACGACGGCAAACCTCGCGTCGTCTCTCGTCAGGTTGCTCAGCACCGACCAAATGATGTCGTCGGTTCCGATCACGCTCCAATGCCGGTCAAGTGCGCTTCTGTTTGCGGCAACGACTAGCGATGGCATGCCGACAAGCAACGTAGTGTCCGCGGGCTGGGTCGCATCTTCGAGGCGCGCGAGCATTGCGACGGCTGTCTCGCTCGTAAAACGCCACTCGAAGTCGCAAGGGTGAGGCAGTGGCAATTCTGCGATTTGGTTGGAAACTGTCCGCGCGCTCAAGCCGGCGTCCACCAGCAGCGTGTCAATAAGAGGATCGGGCGCCGCGCGCCTCAGCGCCGTGAGGACGTCGCTCGGATATTCCCCGTTTAGGAGCTGGAGCAACGCGCGAAACGAACTCGGACGCCCCGCAAGTGCGGCCATGAGGTTTCGATCAATCGCGGTTGTGTCCTCAATTGTTGTCACGCGCGCGCGCCCAACGGAATAGAGTAGATGGGCGCTGCCCGTTCGGCAGCCGAGAACCGTCGTTCAATGAGGTCATTCCAGAGTGCGATGGCTTGATCTTGCACGGCGTCGGTCTGAGCATTCGACCAGTGGCGTCGTTCTTGTCTCAGCGTGTTCGGCGCGAAGGGTTCGATGCGCAGAGGCACGATGCGAAGCGGCCAGGCTTCGTCGAGCTGCTGTAGGCGATCCATGAAGACGGGCATAGCCTCATCGACTGTATTCAATTCCGGCCCAGTCAATGTCACGTAGCCATAAAGGTCGATACCCAGACCTAGATAGCGTTGGAAAATCTCAAACTGTGCGTCGAAGCCGGCGCCGTCTGCGCCGGTGTTGAATTGAAAAGACGCGTTATCAAAGCCCTTAAAGCAGCATACGCGTCCATAATTCTTATGCGCGCGCAATCGCCGTCGCTGTTGGTCCGACAGCTTGGTGAAGAGATAATCGGTGCTGAGATTGTCGTCGGACCAAAGATAGGTCGTGTCGGCGGCGCCGGCGCGCTCGAGGCTTTCCATCATCCAGACGGTCCATTCCGGGGTCAGGTCTGGCGAGCCTCCGGAAAGGTCGAGGATCTGAGGCCGGTCGGGTTCGCGAAGATAAAGGTCGACCAGAGCGTCAGCCGTCATCCAGCGTCCGCGCGTGGTGTCGCCGGCGAGCAGGTTGTAGGGCACGTAGCAATACCAGCAGCGCCAGGCACATGCGGCGTTCTGAAAAACCTGCGCCAGCATCATGTCCGCGCGCGCAAGTCCAAGGGCCGCCGCTGCGGGGTCGATCGGCAAGGAGTTGGACGGCCAATTCTCTGACGTCGCGCGGCGAAAATGGCGGATGCGGCCAAGGCCTTCGCAATTTGGCGGCACGGTCAGATCGTCTTCCTGATCCGAGTGCTCCAGCCGACTAATGAGGATTTGCCCTTCATTTGGTTTGATGATGCGCTCGCGCATACTTTTCGCGAACGTATC
>CALBST010000034.1 GCA_937967425.1 uncultured Caulobacteraceae bacterium | reverse complement strand
AAGCCGCCTGCCCCTGCAAACGCTTGCGTGCACGTTCTTCGCCGATCAGCGGGAAGAGCGCGGCCATTTCGGGGCCGTGGTCCATGCCGGTGAGGGCTTGGCGGAGCGGCATGAAGAGCGCCTTGCCTTTGGCGCCGGTTTTTTCCTTCACGGCGTTGGTGAAGGTTTGCCACGAGGTGGCGTCGTAGGCGCCGGTGGGCAGCACTTCGGCGGCGGCGGCGGCGAATGCAGCGTCGGGAACGACGGGATCGATCGGACCATCGACGATGCGGACGTAATCTTGCACGTCCTTGAAGAAGACGAGGTTGGCGCGAACGGCGTTCCAGAAGGCTTCGCCCTTATCGGCGCCGAGTTTGGCGAGGCGATCTTTCACGGTAGCGTAGTCGTATTGGTGCAGGAGTTGCGCGTTGAGGCGCTTCAGGTCTTCGGGATCGAAGCGCGCGGGGGCGCGGCCGATCTTGTCGAACGAGAATTCCGAGGCAAGTTGCTCGAGCGAGGCGCGCGCTTCGACCGGATCGGAGGTGCCGATCTTGGCGAGGTGCGAGAGCACCGTCATCGGCTCGTAGCCTTCGGCGGCGAGTTCGGCCACACCAAGTGAGCCGATGCGCTTGGAGAGCGCGTTGCCGTCGGCGCCGACGAGAAGCGGGAAGTGGCCGAACTTCGGCACCGGGCCGCCGAGGGCTTCGAAGATTTCGATCTGCACGCCAGAGTTCGTGACGTGGTCTTCGCCGCGGACGATGTGCGTGATCTTGAAGTCAATGTCATCGACGACGCTGGGCAGCGTGTAGAGGAAGGCGCCGTCTTCGCGGATGAGCACGGGGTCGCTAAGCGATGCCGTGTCGATTGAGACGTGGCCGCGGACGAGATCGTCCCATTCCTTGCGCGCGCCTGAAAGCTTGAAGCGCCAGTGGGGCTTCCTGCCTTCGGCTTCGAGCTTGGCGCGGTCTTCCGCCGTGAGCTTCAGCGCGGCGCGATCGTAAACGGGCGGCTTGCCTGTCGCTTGCGCGATCTTGCGGCGGCGATCGAGTTCTTCCTCGGTCTCGTACGCGGGATAGAGCAAGCCCGCCGCTTTCAGTTTCTCGGCGGCCTTCTCGTACTCGGCGAAGCGATGCGATTGATTGGCGCGCTCGCCCCATTTGAGGCCGAGCCAGGCGAGGTCGTCGACGATGCTCTGCTCGTACTCCTTGGTCGAGCGAGCGAGGTCGGTGTCGTCGATGCGCAAAAGCACCGAGCCGCCCTGTGGGATCGCGAACAGCCAGTTCATCAACGCCGTGCGGACGTTGCCAACATGGATGCGTCCCGTGGGGGACGGCGCGAAACGGAGGCGGATGGACATTACGTAAGGACTCGTTGCTGGAAGCGGCGGGTTATGCGGCGGGGCGCCCTCACCTGTCCAGCTTCACCACTCTACGTTTCCCGGTCGTGCGCAGCACGAACCGGGACCCAGGGGCAAATGTCACGCACATGGCCCCTGGGTCCCGGCTCTGCGCCGCGATGCGGCTTGGCCGGGAAACGTTTTCGTCTATGGTCGCCCGCAATCTTTCAGGAGCAACCGCCATGGCGACCAAGTCGCGCGAAGTTCGTTTGAAGAGCCGCCCTGTCGGGCTACCGGAAGCGTCGAACTTCGAGGTGGCGGAGGTCGATATTCCCGATCCGGGTCCGGGCGAAGTTTTGGTGCGCAACCAGTGGATGTCGGTCGATCCCTACATGCGCGGGCGCATGTATGACCGGCCGAGCTATGTGCCGCCGTTTCAGATTGGCGAGCCGCTGCAAGGTGGCGCTGTTGGCACGGTGGTGAAGTCGAACGATCCGAAGTTTGCGCCTGGCGATTTGGTCGAGAGCTTCAATGGCTGGCGTGAGGCGTATGTCTCGCCGGGTTCGGGGCTGAACAAGCTGCCGGCTGGCGTGCCGCCGCAAGCGTATCTCGGCGTGCTCGGCATGCCGGGGATGACGGCCTACACGAGCTTCCATCGCATTGGTGAGCCGAAGGCTGGCGATGTTGTGTTCGTGTCGGGTGCGGCTGGCGCTGTGGGTTCGGCGGTGTGTCAGATCGCGAAGATCCGCGGCTGCACCGTCGTGGCTTCCGCCGGCACCGATGAAAAGCTCGCGTGGCTGAAGAGCGTCGGCGTCGATGCGACGGTGAACTACAAGAAGGGCAATCTGCTCGACAACGTGAAGGCTGCGGCGCCAAAGGGCATCGATATTTATTTCGATAATGTCGGCGGCGATCATTTGGAGGTCGCGCTCGAAGTGGCGCGGCCGTTCGCGCGCTTTATCGAGTGCGGGATGATCTCGATCTATAACGACAAGGAGCCCGCCCCCGGCCCGCGCAACATGAGCTACATCGTCGGCAAGCGCATCAAGATGCAGGGCTTCATCGTCTCCGACTTCGCCGATATGCGCGACCAGTTCTACGCCGAGATGGGCGGCTGGGTACGTGACGGTAAGATTAAGTGGGAAGAAACCGTAGAGAACGGCGTTGAGAACGCCCCGAAAGCGTTTCTCAACCTCTTCAGCGGAGGAAACACGGGCAAGATGCTCGTCAAACTTGGCTGATATGTCTCAACGTCTGTTTCAAGCGTACGTCATGGTCGACTGGAGCGCTGCTTCCAAGCCGACAACCGGCCCGGATTCGATCTGGGTCGGCGTGCTGAAGCGCAACGTGCGTTTTCAGATGGCGTTCGAGGCGCACAATCCGTCGACGCGGGTTGAGGCGGAGAAGCTGCTCAATAGCGTGCTCGATGATCTGAAACGCAAGGGCGAACGCGCGCTTGTTGGGTTCGATTTTCCGCTTGGGTTTCCACGCGGCACGGCGGCGGCGCTGAAGCTCGCCGGCGATCCGTGGCGGGCGCTGATGGACTTCCTTGCCAAGGAAGTGAAGGACAAGCCGGACAACACCAACAACCGCTTCCAAGTCGGCGCCAAGATGAACCGGTTGATGACGGGCGAGGCGTTTCCGTTCTGGGGCGCGCCTGCGCGTGATGAACAGACGATGCTTTCGGCGAAGCGCCCGCGCGAACATGGGCCGGATGATTTGCCGGAGTTGCGTTACGCGGACGAAGCGGCAAAGGGCGCCTCTTCGATCTGGAAGCTCTATTACCAGGGCTCGGTTGGCGGCCAGGCGATCACCGGCATCCCGGTCGTCAAACGCCTGCACGATGCCCGCAACGTGAAGCTTTGGCCGTTCGAAACCGGATGGAATGCGCTGGCGCCGGCGGATGTCGCCGACATCGAGGCGGTGTTCGCGGAGATTTATCCATCGCTCTATGCGGCAAAGCCCGCGCCCGGCGAGATCAAGGATCAGGCGCAGGTGCGCGGCGCCTGCGAGCGCTTCAATGCGCTGGATGAGAAGTTCCAGCTCGGCGCCGTGTTCGGGCCGGCGAAGGATGATAAGCGCCGCGAGGTCGTGGAGCGCGAAGAAGGCTGGATTCTGGGCGCGAACGCTTAGCGGTCGCGGACTTCGCCTTCGGCTAAACCCAGCACAGGCGCTTCTGGGATCTGCCCCGGCGCGGGGCGCTCGGCGATGGCCCACCAGCGCCAAAGCAGAACGGCCGCGCTCAGCACGCTCGACCACACGATCGCGAACAGCAATCCGGCGACGCCCATGCCTTGGTGCTCGGCCAGCCAATAGCCGAGAATGGGCATCACAACGGCATAAGCGAGGATGTGGCTGAAGGTGGGAAACCAATTGTCGCTGCGCGCGCGCAAGGCCGAGGCAGCCACGACTTGGGTGCCATCGGGCAGCAGGGCCAGCGAGCAAATCCACATCAGCGATGCGATCATCGCCGAGAGTGCGAGATCGGCGGTGTAGGCGCGCCCAATCGGTTCGTTGAGCACAAGAATGAGCACGGCGGCGATCAGCATGCCGATGGCGTTGAGAGCGATACCGGTCCAGCCGGCGCGCGCGGATTCGTGCGGCGCTTGGCGGCCGATCGCTTCGCTGACGAGAACCGCGGTTGCAGCGGAAAGGCCGAGTGCGATCATGAACACGAAGGCCATTAGATTGAGCAGGATTTGATACGCCGCGACCACTTCGGCGCCGATGCGGCCGGCGATGACGGTCATCGCCGAAAAGGCGCCCGCTTCCACGGCTTGGCTCACCGCCGCGGCGGCGCCGACGCCAAGCAGGCCGCCATAAGTCGGTCCCTTCGCATCCCTGCTCTTGCGCACGCCGTAAGTGACGGCGTCGCGCAGCATGAAGATGCAGATGAGCAAGGCGCCGGCGAGGAATACGCGTGCGCCAACTGTCGCCCAAGCCGAACCCTGCGCACCGTGTTCGGGCACCCACCACAGGTTCAGCGCGAGGTTCACGCCGTTCGCGAGCCACATCACCACAGTGGAGATGCCCGGCTTCTTGATCGCTTCGAGGAAATAAGTGCCCGCGATGTAAAGCAAATGCAGCGGGATCGAGAGCGCCAGAATATTCATCACCGGCGTCGATGGCGCCGCGAGCTCCGACGAGATGCCGAAAATTGCGAACATGTTCACGCCCGCCAGCCACATGGCGATGGCGGAGACACCGCCTGCGATCAGCGCGAGGATGAGGCCGCGGCGCAGCGCGACTCCCGCGCCCTGCTTGTTGCCCTCGCCGATCGAACGCGCGGCGAGCACTTGCACGCCCTGCAGCAAACCAATCGCGGCGACAAGAAACACAGCGGTTGGCGCCCAGCCGAGCGCCTGGTGCGGAAGCTCATCCGGCGCGAGTTGACCGACGACGATGACGTCCACCAGCGCCATGCCGATAATGCCCAGACGCGCAAGCGCGACAGGTCCGGCAATGCGCAGCAAAGGCGCAACGAAAGAGTGTCTGGGAGCCATCGGGAGGCGCGCTTTTAGCCGAGGCGCGTGAGTCGGTCGAG
>CALBST010000033.1 GCA_937967425.1 uncultured Caulobacteraceae bacterium | reverse complement strand
CTCGATAGCGCCAAAGCCGAAAGCCTCGACGCCATCGGCGAAGCCATCGCCGAGAACGGCAAAGTCATCGTCACCGGCTGCCTCGGCAAAGAAGAGTCGCTGATCCGCGAAGCGCACCCGAAAGTGCTGGAGATCACCGGGCCGCACCAATACGAAGCCGTCGTCGGCGCCGTGCACACGCACCTGCCGCAGGTGCACGATCCGAAAATCGACCTCGTGCCCGAAGGCGGCTTCCGTCTCACGCCGCGCCACTACGCGTATCTGAAGATTTCCGAAGGCTGCAACAATCGCTGCACCTTCTGCATCATCCCCAGCATTCGCGGCGACCTCGTCTCGCGCCCGGCCAACGCCGTGCTGAAAGAAGCAGAGTCGCTGGTGAAAGCCGGCGTCAAAGAATTGCTCGTCATCAGCCAAGACACGTCGGCCTACGGCGTCGACGTGAAGTACGCCGAAAGCAAATGGAAGGACCGCATGGTCCGCGCCAAATTCTACGACCTCTGCAAAGAGCTTGGCGACCTCGGCGCCCCAAATGAACTCTGGGTGCGGCTGCATTACGTCTACCCCTACCCGCACGTCGACGAAGTCGTTGGCCTCATGGCCGAAGGCAAAGTGCTGCCGTATCTCGACATCCCATTCCAGCACGCGTCACCGAATGTGCTGAAAGCCATGCGCCGCCCCGCGAACCAGGACAAAGTCCTCGATCGCATCAAGACGTGGCGCTCGATCTGCCCCGACCTCACCATCCGTTCGAGCTTCATCGTCGGCTTCCCCGGTGAGACCGAAGACGATTTCGAAACGCTGCTCGATTTCATCGAAGAAGCCGAGATCGATCGCGCCGGCGTGTTCAAGTACGAGAACGTCGACGGCGCGCCCTCACGCGATCTCCCCGGTCACGTCGATCAAGACGATGTCGACGAGCGCTACGACCGCTTCATGGAAGTGCAAACCGCACTCGCCCACCAGCGCCTCCAATCCACGATCGGCAAAAAAGTCGACGCCATTTGCGACGGCTGGGACGAAGACGCTGAAGCCTACGCCTTCCGCACCAAAGCCGACGCGCCGGAGATCGACGGCGTCACCTATGTCGATAGCGACGACGAAATCGCGCCGGGCACGATCGCTCAGCTCGAAATCCTCGGCGGCGAAGGCCACGAAATGGTCGGCGCGCTGGTCGCGCCTTAAGCCGCCAGCGTCACCACGTTCGAAGCCGGTTCGCCGCGCTTGAAGCGCAACGTGAAGATCGAGCCTGCGCCTTTTGTGCTCACCACGCTCACCGCGCCGCCCATGACCTCCATCAGCTGCTTGGTCAGCGCCAAGCCGATGCCCGCGCCATCCTGCGCCCGCGTGAACGATCCATCAGCCTGCATGAATGGCTGAAACACATACGGCAGCGCCGCCTCATCTATGCCGATGCCGCTATCGATGGCCTCGAACACGAAATCGTCTTCGCCATCCGCCGCCATGCGCAGGATCACGCGGCCGTTCGAGGTGAACTTCGCCGCATTGCTGGCGATCGCAAACATACATTGCTTAACGCGCGCCGGATCGATCCAGGCGACGCCAATGCCAAGGTCGCAGGACGCGGACAGCTCGTTGCCGTTGCTCGCAGCAAGCGGACGCACCGCATCGGCCACTTCATCGAACAGCGTGCGCAGCTCAGTCTGCACCGGCGACAAGCGCAGCTCGCCCGCTTCAAGCTTCACATGGTCGAGGATTTCATTGATCAGGCCGAGCAGGTGCTTGGCCGAACTCTGGATGCGCTGCGAGTCCGCGGCCACGGCGCCGGTTGCGGCGTCCTCTTCGATGATTTCCGCATAACCGATGATGGCGTTGAGCGGCGTCCGCAATTCGTGGCTCATATTGGCCAGGAACCGCGTCTTCGCCGCGTTCGCGCCATCGGCGGCAAGCCGCGCGATCCGTTCTTCTTCGAGCGCAACGTGGGCTCGTTGCACCTTGGCGTTCTGCAGAATCACAAAAGCAATCGCCGCTGGCGTCACGAGCAATGTGATCAAGGCCGTCGCGACCGGCGTGTAAGGCGTGACGCCCGGCATCGCCATGACGTTCACGAGATAATCCAGCGCAAGCACGACCACGAGAATGACGGCTGTCAGCACCGCCGTTTGCACGATCTGCGACTTGGTCATGCGCACCGCCCGAATCGACACGCCAACAGGGTCGGTCGCAATTCGTAAACAAACTGCAGTCACAGGGCGGCTAACCCAACAATTGCGCCTTATCGCGAATGAACTGCGAAAGCAGCCACTTCTCGCCGCTCACCGGCGCCACGCCCGCATGCGTCGTCAGCAGATCCGGCGCGCCGCTTTCATCGGTATTGCGCCAGAACAAGGCATCGCCGGTGCGTCCGCGAAATTTCTTGTCGATGTCGAGAAAGTGCGTCTCGCCGCCTTCGAACGCCTCGTTGAGATAAACCAGAAATGTGAACGGCCGCTGCCCAATCTCGGCGATCTCGGCATTGAGCTGCGGCGACGGCGTCAGATAATCGACGTGGCTCGCAAATTGTTGTCCCGGCGTATAGCGAAACACCGAAACGCGCTCCAAATGCTCGACGGGTACACCAACCGTGTTCGCAATCCGCTCGCGGATCAGCAGCGTCGGCAAATCCAAGGTCAAGATCGTAAACGTCGCGCACGTATTGGTGCGCACATCCGCTTGCGCCGCTTTGCCGGTGATCGGATCATAGACCAGCGACTGCGCCTGCAACGGCGCCGCGCGCGCAATCATCCACGCGCAGGCGCGCGCGTCCAGAAAACCTTCGCTGAGGCTGATCCACGGCCGCTCGTAGACAACCCGCCCCTCGCGCGCCGCCGTCCAAGCGCCCACATCGACCCGCGCCGCGAGTCCGCGCCAATCGTCATCATCGGCCGACGCCAAGAACCGCAACTGCGCCCGCGCCGCTTCGACACCGCGCTCGGCAGCGATCGGGGCCCATTCCAGCGCCGCCGGCCAATCGCGTTCGCAGCCATAGCCGATGGCGCGGATCAAACTCATCATCATCGCCGCGTCGGCATGCCCCTCGCGCGCGATCGGCTCGATCTTCTCGAAGACGAAAACCTCATTGAGCAACACATCGGCGCTAAGGCGCTTGATGATGGCTTGATAGCGTTCGTCCAAACTCGGCATGGCGCGCGAGAATGGCGGCGCGGCGGCGGCGCCGCAAGCCCAGTTAGGAGGATTGGCGCGGCCTCTATCCTCGCATTTCGCGGCGAAAATCGTTGAGCGGTCAGGCGCGGCGGCGAAATCGATCCGGGGAGCGCCGGAGCGCGCGTACACTTCGCGCCGCACCCATGCCCCAACCACCCGATCTCGCTCCATTCTGGCGCCGCCTCAAAGCGATGTTCGCCCGCGCCAGCGATGTCATCGGCGCGCCTGAAGCACTCGCGCTTCTCAACGCTCTCACGCTGAAGCGCCGCCACGAAATCGCATGCTGGATCGCGCGCCTCGAATGCATCGCGCGCAAACTCATCTTCGCGCAAGCCGCGCACCTCGATCACAAAACTCTGCAGGTTGGAGCGCGGGCCTCCGGCCCGCCAAGCGCTAGCGCCGCGCGCTCCGAACCGCCCAGAGCGTTCGATCTCGCCCAACCGCAAACCTGGCCGGCGCGTTTCAAACTCGCCCCGCCGCGCGATCCCCTCGCCGTGCCGGAGAGCCGCGCGCCGCGCATCCGCGCTCTGTGGGGACCAACGCCGCCAGCGCCCTCGCGCGCCGAACGCGCGCCGTCAACTTCAACACCAACACCATTGCGCTTGGCCATTCGCATCGAAGCTCTGCGCCGCGTTCTCGACAACCCGCACCCGCACGCGCTGCGCCTCGCGCGCCTCTTTCGCCGTCTCAGCCGCCGCTTTCCCGAAGCCGCCGGCCGCTACGCCATCGCCACCGCCCGCCCCCACGCCATCGATCCCGGCGACCCGCGCCTCATCATCGACGCACTCTGCCTCGCCATC
>CALBST010000032.1 GCA_937967425.1 uncultured Caulobacteraceae bacterium | reverse complement strand
CCGCACCGCTCGCCAAAGCGCTATTCAATCCTCACCGATGTCAGCCGAAGCGAGTTCGCAATCACCGAGACCGAGGACAATGCCATCGCAGCCGCCGCAATCATTGGCGACAAAAGATCGCCGGTGATCGGGTAGAGCACGCCGGCCGCGATTGGAACGCCAGCGACATTGTAAGCGAAGGCGAAGAACAGGTTCTGACGGATATTGTTCATCGTCGCGCGCGACACAGCCCGGGCGCGCACGATGCCCGTGAGATCGCCGTGCAACAAGGTCACGCCCGCGCTCTCGATCGCCACATCCGTGCCCGAACCCATGGCGACTCCCACATCCGCCGCAGCAAGCGCCGGCGCATCGTTGACGCCATCGCCGGCCATGGCCACAACGCGGCCCTCGCCCCTCAACCGCGTGACGATGCGCGACTTGTCTTCTGGCAACACTTCCGCTTCCACCGCATCGATTCCGAGCTTGCGGCCCACGGCTTCCGCGGTTGTGCGATTGTCACCGGTTAGCATAACCAAGCGCAGACCTTGCGCTTTCAGCGATGCGAGCGCCTCAGGCGTGGTAGCCTTGATCCGGTCAGCGATGCCAAACACAGCGACCGCAATCCCGTCGACGCCGACGAAGATCGCGGTTGCGCCGTCGCGGCGAAGCGTTTCCGCGGACGTTCGCAGCGCGCTTGTATCCACCTTGAGCTCAGCCAGAAACTTCTCGGCGCCAAGCGCGACCTCGTGACCTTCGACCACACCGATGACGCCCTTGCCGGTCGGCGAGTCAAAATCGCGCGCCTCAACAAGAACAACGCCGCGTTCCTTTGCCGCCGCCACGATCGCCAGCGCCAGAGGGTGCTCGCTTTGGTTTTCGAGGCTCGCAGCCAACCGAAGGACATGTGCCGCGTCATGGCCCGGCGCAGTCTGGATAGCAACAACAGCGGGCTTGCCTTCGGTAAGCGTGCCGGTCTTGTCGAGGACAAGGGTGTCGACCTTCTCGAAGCGCTCCAACGCCTCAGCATTCTTGATCAGGACACCGGCGCGTGCGCCGCGTCCAACGCCGGCCATGATCGACATGGGAGTCGCAAGCCCAAGCGCACAGGGACACGCGATAATCAGCACCGATACCGCCGCGATCAAGCCGTATGAAAACGCGGGCGACGGTCCGAGCGCCCACCATGCAATCAGCGCAATGATCGCCACGGCGATGACGGCGGGCACGAACCAGCCCGAGACCTTGTCGGCGAGGCGCTGGATCGGCGCACGCGAGCGCTGCGCGTCGGCCACCATATGCACAATGCGCGAGAGCATCGTGTCAGCGCCGACGCGATTAGCCTCGATGACAAGCGCGCCAGTCTGGTTGAGGGTGCCGCCGATAACTCGTGCGCCAGCTTCTCGTGTCACCGGCATCGACTCGCCCGTCACCATGGATTCATCGATTGTCGAACGTCCGTCTTGAACGATCCCATCGACCGGAATCTTTTCGCCCGGCCGCACGCGTAGGCGATCGCCCACGACAATCTGGTCAAGCGTAACTTCATCTTCGCCGCCATCTCTGATGCGCCGCGCCGTCTTCGGCGCGAGATCCAAGAGCGCGCGGATGGCGCCGCCGGTGCGCTCACGCGCTTGCAGCTCAAGCACTTGCCCCAACAACACCAAAACGGTGATCACGGCCGCTGCTTCGAAATAGACCGCGACCTGCCCATGCCCATCACGGAACTCGGGCGGAAATAGATTCGGCGCGAGCAGCGCGACCACGCTGTAAGTCCAAGCCACACCCGTGCCCAACGCGATCAGCGTGAACATGTTGAGGTTGCGCGTCTTCAGAGACTGATAGCCGCGCTCGAAGAACGGGAAGCCCGCCCACAACACAACCGGCGTGGCGAGGAGAAACTGAAGCCACGGATTCCACATGGCTGGCACGATTCGATCGATGCCAAAGAGATGCCGGCCCATCTCCAGCACCAGGACCGGGGCCGCGAGCGCGGCGCCAATCCAGAAGCGGCGCGTCATATCGATCAATTCCGGGTTTGGCCCAGCGTCCGCGCTCGGCGTCATCGGTTCCAGCGCCATACCGCAGATCGGGCACGAGCCGGGGCCGTCGCGCACGATCTCGGGGTGCATCGGGCACGTCCATTTCGCGCCCTTCGGAATTTCAGATGAAACTTTGTGCGCGGCTCCGTGAGCATGCACCCCATGGCCGTGGCACGCGGTCTCGGCTGCGGCTGCCGGTTTGGCCCCCGCGCAGCATGAAC
>CALBST010000031.1 GCA_937967425.1 uncultured Caulobacteraceae bacterium | reverse complement strand
TTTCATAATAGCCAAGAAAATTGACCATGGCCGGCGCGTAGCTGGCCGGTTGAGCCAGTAAGCGCCCGATGTTTGCGGCGCCGGGCATGACATCGGCGCGGAAGCCGAGAGCTTGCGCGTCCTGCACGATGGGGCCTTGCGGCTTGCTCAGAATGCCTAGCGCAATCAGGGTTTTCAGCACGCCGAGCAGCAGCTGCGGCGGACGGCGGAGCTTCACGCGGGCTACATAAGCGTCCTCAGCCGAGTCGAGCGCGATAGGCAGGGCCGCCGGATCGCCGCCGGAGGCGATGACGAAATGCTGCCAATAGGCGCCGTCCGGATCGCCGCCGATCATCGTAAAGTCGGTGCGGCTCCGCCAGCGTTCGGTCACGCCGGGGGCGAGTGCGCCGGGTTCGCCACGAACCGCGATGAACCAGTGCGGCTCTTCGCCTTTGGTGATCGCATAGACCGGCTCACGCGCGCCGATCAGCCACAGGGTGACGATGAGCGCCCCGAACAGCGCCACGAGGATCAGGCCGATGGTCATCTCAGTTGGACCAGTAGATGTATTCCTGGTCCTCGGTCCAAGGTGCGTTCAGCGGCACGTCGATCCTAACCGGGCCTTCGATCAAAGCAGGCCAGAGCGGGCGCGCCAGGCCGGCGTTCTGCGCTTCGATCATCGCGCGCATGGCCGCGACGCGCTCCGGCTCTTGGGCCGATAGATCGTGTTGCTCCGTTGGATCTTGCGCCAGATTGAAGAGCCAAACGCGGTCCGGCGTTTCGCTGACTTGCAGCTTCCAATCGCCATCGCGGACGGCGCGATAGGGGCCGGAGCGCCAGAAGATGCGGTGGTTCGGCGCGCCTTGCGCTTCGCCGCGCAGGAAGGGCAGCAGATTGACGCCATCGCTTTGCGGCTGTGTCGGCGCGCCTGAGGCGGCGGCGGCGGTGGCGAAAATGTCCATGTGGGTGGCCGGGCCGGCGATGCGTTGGCCGCTCGGAAGCCCACCTGGCCAGCGCACGAAATAGGGCGTGCGGACGCCGCCTTCGAAGAAGGTCGATTTCCAGCCGCGGAACGGCGCGTTGATATCGGCGAGGCCGGTGTACCAGGCGCCGCCATTGTCGCTGACGAAGATCACGATGGTGTTGTCGTCGATGCCGTTGTCGCGCAGCGCCTGCATGACGCGCCCAACGCCGCGATCGAGCGAACGGATCATTGCGCCATAGACGCGCTGCGTGTGATCGGGGATGGCGGCAAGCGCGTCGTAGTCCTCGCGCGTTGCTTGCAGCGGCGTGTGCGCGGCGGTGAAGCTCAGATAGAGGAAGAAGGGGCGATTGCGGTTGGCCTCGATGGCGGCGGCGGCTTCCTCGGCGAAATAGTCGGTGACGTAGCCGCGCGGCCGAATACGCGCGTCGCCATCGGCGCCGTGCCAATCGACGGCGTACGGAAGGTTGGCCCACAGGAAGCGATCGATCGGATCGAAGTCGAGGCGCGCATTGACGACATTCGGATCGTTCGGCGGCAAGAACATCGCAGCGCCCTGCATGATGCCCAGCGATTCATTGAACCCTTGCGCTTCCGGCCGCATATCCGGCACTTCGCCAAGGTGCCACTTGCCGATGAGCATGGTGTGATAGCCTTGGCCCTGCAGCATTTCGGCGATCGTGACCTCGCTCGGCGGCAGACCAAGCGTGGCGCGTGGCGGCACGTCAGCGACGCGTTCCTCATGGAAAATCGGCTGACGCAGCGAACCCGGATCGGCGTGCGAGATGTAGCGCGCGAAGGCCTGCGGTGCGGAGGTGAACTCAAAGCCGAAGCGAGTCGGGTAGCGGCCGGTCATGATTGCTGCGCGCGAAGGCGAGCAGGTGGCGTTGCTAGCGTAGCCCTGATCGACGATGACGCCGGTGCGCCCGATGGCGTCTATATTCGGCGTTTGCACGATGCCGGCAACGCCGCCGCCATTGATAGAGATGTCGTTGTAGCCAAGGTCATCGGCGACGATGACGATGATATTAGGCGGGCGCGCGCCGGTGGGCGCTTCAGCCGGGCCTTGCGACCAGGCGATGTCGCGATTGGCGCTGATCGGATGCTGAATGTTGCCGATGATGCCCGGCAGATAGTACCAATACTGCTTCCAGAGCAGGAAGCCGCCGAGACCGAGCAGCGCCAACACGCCGCCGATGATTGCCAGCCGTTTCATGGGCGTGCTCCCTAAAATCGCAGATGGTGTGAACGCAACATGCCGCCCTCGCGCGGCAACGAGAT
>CALBST010000030.1 GCA_937967425.1 uncultured Caulobacteraceae bacterium | reverse complement strand
CGCGAGCGAAGGATGGTGGGTGATACAGGATTCGAACCTGTGACCCGCTGATTAAGAGTCAGCTGCTCTACCAACTGAGCTAATCACCCGTACCAAACGAGCGCCCGGACATAGGGGGATTGGGCGCGCGCGTCCAGTGTGCGAGGGATGCACTATTGCGCCGTCTGCTCGGCGCGGGGAGGAGCGGGGTATGAATCTGTTCGCCTGGGCATTGGCCGGCTTCATCTTCATTCATGTCGGCATTTCGGCCACGGGGCTGCGGACCCGGTTGGTCGGGGCGATCGGGGAGTGGCCGTACCGGGGGCTGTTCTCGCTGGCTTCGGCGGCGCTGCTGACGGCGATGATCGTGGGCTTCAGCCAGATGCGGGCCGACCCGTTCGATCCGCTGAACGCCTCGCTCTGGGCGCCGCCCGAATGGCTGCGCTGGCCGGCCTATGTGCTTGTTCTTTTTGGGTTGATGCTGGCTTTCACGGGTCTCTTTACGCCGGGGCCGACGACGGCTGGGTTCGAGAAGGGCCTGGCCAAGCCAGAGCCCGCGCACGGCGTGCTGCGGATCACGCGACACCCGTTCCTCTGGGGGGCGGCGCTCTGGGGGCTGGGGCACGCGCTGGTCAATGGCGAACGCTTCGCAATTATGCTGTTCGGCGGCCTGGCGCTGATGGCGGTGTTCGGGGCGCGTTCGATCGACCGGAAGGGCGCCGCGCGCGACCCCGAGGCCTGGGCCAAGTTCGAGGCGGCGACCTCCAATCTGCCCTTCGCGGCGATCGCGCAGGGGCGCAACCGGCTGGCGCTCGGGGAGATCGGCTGGCGTGGGTTGCTTGGCGCCGCCATCGCAGTGGCCATCGCGCTGTTCCACCGGCAGCTGTTCGGCGTCGCCGCGTTCTCAACCTGACCTTAAGTCCGCGCGCGCGAGGATGGCCCCATGCAGATCCTTGATCGCGCCCATTTCGACCATATGACCGGCGCTGACCGCGCGTTGCAGGTCGAGGTCTTGGGCCTCTTCCGGACGCAGGTCGAAGGCTGGAGCGCCGCCATGGCGAGCGCCTCAGGCTGGCGCGAAGCGGTGCACACGCTTAAGGGCTCAGCGCGTGGCATTGGGCTCAATGCGCTGGCGGCGGCATGTGAGGCGGCCGAGACATCCGAGGACAGCGAGGCGGGCTTGCATGGCGTGCGCGTCGCGCTGAACGAGGCCCTGGACGCGCTGGAGCAATTCGCCGCTGAGGCGGCGTAGGTGTAGACACACAGGCGGGTGACACACACGCACCCACCACACTACACACGTTCGACGCCGCCCGATCCATGCGTGTGTGTCACCCGAGGAAGCCGCATGGCCGCCGAGATTTTCACGCAGCGTTTTCCTGTCGCCGCCGCCGACATCGACGAACTCGGCCACGTCAACAACATTGTCTATCTGCGCTATGCGCAAGACATAGCGATCGCGCACTGGCGCACGCGTGCGCCGCCCGAAATGCTGGATGCTTATGTCTGGGTGGTGACGCGCCATGAGGTCGATTATCGCGCGCAGCTTGAGCTTGGCGATGACGTCGAGGTGCGCACTTATGTCGATGCGGCGCCGCGCGGGCCGTCGTGGATACGCTTCGTCGAGGTCTACAAGGCAGGCGCCGAGAAACCCGCGGCTCAGATCAAGTCGAACTGGGTGATGCTCGATGCGCAGACGCGGCGGATGAAACGCGTGCCGCTCGATCTCGCGGCGCGGTTCATGAGCGATCAGAACGCCGGGTGATCTTCGTCCGGCCCGGCCGGCGGCGCTTGGCCGGCGGCGATGCGCATCAGATCGCGTACTTGGCCCAAACGCTCGTAGCCCAGAAACGCGAGCATGAAGAGTTCGCAGAGGAAGCGCCAATAGACGAGGCCGACAGCGGCCACAGCCGGCACAGCGATCAGCTGCACGAAGCCGCCGCCGAAATTGCCGCCGAACAATGAGAAAATCGCCATCAGCAACGCACCGACGGCGCCGATCACGATAGCGGCTGCGCCAAAGTAATAGACGAGCTTCACCAGCACCGGGCCGATAAGCCTGTCGAAGCTGAGAAAACGTTGGAAGATAGAAGACATAGGCTGACCCCGCGAATCGCGCAGCTGCTATGGCATCACAGCGTCCCGCCGCCGTCCACGACCAGGGTGGCGCCGGTGACGGGCGCTTCTTCCGCAAGCAACATGAGTATGAGGCGGTTCACATCGCCGCTCTGTGCGTAGCGCGCCAGGGCGCGCGGCATCTGCGCGATCTTGTCGAACGCAGCACTCTCCGCACCCGTTTCGCGGACGAGATCCTGAAACCAGGGCATCTCGTTCCACATAGGTGTTGTTGCGCCGCCAGGTGCGATGGCGTTGATGCGGACATTGCTGTGCGCGGCTTCGCGCGAGGCGGCGCGCATCACTTGCAGCAGGCCCGGGCCGGAATTCGGCGCCAGCGGTTCGGCTTTGATCGCCGCGGCCGAGGTGGTGACGACAATGGCGCCGCCCTGAGAATTTCGCGCCATCAGCGGCATGATGGTGCGCAGGCTTTGGATCGTCGCTTCCAGCTGCGCCGAGGTTGTGCGGCCCCAGTCGACCAGGTCGCTCGGCGATGGCGCGGGCGTGCTCGCGGCGCTGGTGTTCACAACCGCCCAATCGAGCCGCCCGTATTGGCTTTGAATGAAGGCTGCGGCCTGACCCCAGCGCTCGATGTCGGACACGTCGAACGCCAAGGTCGAGACGCGCTCCGGCGAAACGCCGGCGGCGTCGAGTTCATCAGCGACTAGGCTCAAAGCGGCTTCGTCGATATCCGCCAGTAAAAGGCCGCCCGTGGACTTGCGAGCCAATTCCTGCGCGCAGCCCGCGCCGATGCCGGAGCCGGCGCCAGTGATGAGCGTCACGGGGTTGAGGCGGATCTGCATGTTCCGTGCTTATGGCAGCGGCGCGGGGGCCTCAACTCTTGTCGCCACGCGGGCGCCCCCGCGCTATATCGCGCCGCATGACCCGCTTCGCGCTGCAATTTGGCCAAACGCAATCCGGCTTGACCTATCTCGAACGGATGAGCGCCTACGGCATCTGCCCGCGCGGCGAGGCCAATATCGCGATCGTCCAGATCGGCAGAAAGGCGCCTTTCGAGTTCGATCTCCCCGGCGGCGGCATCGAGGCTGACGAGGACGAGGCCGCCGCGCTCATGCGCGAGTTTCAGGAAGAGACCGGGCTAACGGTGTGGCCGACGCGCGTGATCGGGCGGGCCGGGCAATATTGGGTCAACAAGAGCGAACCGCGCAACTCGCTCGCTACCTTCTATGAAGTC
This sequence comes from uncultured Caulobacteraceae bacterium, assembly GCA_937967425.1. The sequence goes on along the minus strand of CALBST010000030.1, from coordinate 5,221 downwards.
GAACTCTCGGCCGACGATGGCGCGCCGACCGAACCGGACCATGTGCTGGTTTGGATGAACCCGGCTGAGGCGCTGTTGAAGATGCGCCATGAATCGCACGCATGGGCGATCATGCATTGGCTGCGCCGGCGCCGAGGACCGGGCTGATCAGCGTCGACTGTTGTCGTCGTTACCAACGAATTGCTGCAAGAGTTCGATGAAAGTCGGATCGCGGACTTCCGGGATCGGCTCGAAACGCGCTTGCTGCAGTTCGATCTGCTGCAGCTGTAGCGGCGCAACATTCAGCTGACGCAGATTGGTAATTGCCGCGAGATCATCCATCGACGCGGGTTCGATTGGGACGATGGCGCCGCCGACGGAATCGCGCGGCGCATCGAGTTCAGCGACTTGCTCGTGCGCGGCCTCTTGCGCCGGTGGGACGATTGCATCCTGATTGTTGCGAACGCCGGCGGCGAGGCCGACAGCCGCGAGACTCATGACGCCCAGCATGATCGGCGCGTGGCGCGCGGGCGGCTTTGGCGGCTCGATCACATTGGCGACAGCCTTCAGACGGTCGCTCAGCGCATTCCACGCACGCCCGCCGCGTTCACCGCGCCACGAACTGAAATCAATCACCGCCGCCTTGCGGCCCTTCCGTTCCGGCCAGCCGGGGGCGGTGGCGATCTCGATCAAGCGCGCGGCGTCGATCTGCGACAGCCATTCGAGCATGTAGGACTGGCTCGGCGCGTCTTCCGACCAAATGATCAGCACCGCATCTTGCGATGACTTGGCGTCTTCAATCGCCAAGCGCGATTGGCGCCCGATCAGCATGCGCACGGTGTGCTCTTCGGCTTCGAGCAAACGCACCAAGTCGGCGGCCAGCTTTTTGGCGTCGTGGGTGCTGACGGTGATGATGTCGATCATGGTGGGGGGCCGATCGCGTAGTTGAGGCCTGCTCTACCATGGCCCCGATGCGGCGGCATCGCGCTCCGCGTACGCAAGTGTGCATAACGCACGTCCCGATGCAGACCAGGATCAGGGCGCGTCGCTGAGACCACAGTCGCGTGGCTGGCGGACAAACGGCGCCGCAGCATGCGGATGAAGCGAGTTTTGGCTAGAACGCATATTACGAGCCTGCAATCTTCGTTGTGGATTCCTCGGGAACCCGTATTCTCGGGCGCTGCGCGGGCGTGCTGACCGCGCCAGGGAAGGGGAAGCATCATGGATTGGGCGACTATCCTGCCTTACGCCGTTCAAGCGCTGGGCGGCGCAATCGGCGGCAACATTCTCGGCGCCGTAACGCGCGGCGGCGGCGGCCTTGTCGGCCGCACGGTGATCGGCGCCATTGGCGGCGTGGCGGCTGGCTACGCCGGCGGCAATGTCGAGGCCGTGAGCGGCGTGACTTCGATGTGGAGCAATCTCATCGATGGCGAGAATGGCGTGCATCTCGCAAATCTCATCACCGGCGCGGCCGGCGGCGGCATCCTCGGCCTTATCGGTGGGCTGCTGATCCGTTCGAAGAACTAAAGATCGCGCCAGATCAACGACAAGAATTGCGCGTCCGACCACGATGAACTCGTGAGCGTGCGCGCCTGCCGGACGATGACCAAGCCATCCGCCGGGGCAAGGTATAGGCGTTGGCCGCCTTGACCGGCGGCCATGGCGAAATCCATCGGCGCGGGCGACGAGGCGCGCCACAGATCCGTCTCGATGCTGAACTCGTCGCGCCCGCGGCCGCGCCCGGCGAGCCACAGGCCAAAGCCCGCGCGCGCCTCCGCAAACGAACCGCGCAACGCTTCGCCCAGCGCGGCGCCGCTGCACAATTGCTGCGCCCGCCACACGCCTTGACGGCGGATCAGTTCGCCGGCTTGCGCCCAGCCGCGCGCTGAAACCGCCGCACCGTCGTCAAAACGTGGAAGGCCGTCGCTGCTGCGCGCCCAGCCAATCGGCACGCAGCCAATCGGCAACAAGGTGCGCGTCGTGAGGTAGCGCGCCGGATCGGCTTCGCGGCCGCTGGCCTCGAGTTTGCGGCGGGCGATTTCGCAGAACAGGATGTAGGGCGCGGCATCGTCGCTGAATTGCGTGCCCGGCGCTTGCCGCGGCTGCAGCGCGAGCGCGGTGGCGAGATCGCGTGGGTCGTTCCGATCGAAGCTTATGCCGCTCGCGCCGCTCAAGAGCACGCGAATGGAGATTGTGCTTCTAACCGGATCGGCGCCCCAATCGCCGAGCGTCGCCGCGACTGGTTCGTCGAGCGTCATGAGGCGATCTTCGATCAGCGACGCGGCGAGGAGCGGCATGAAAGCGCGCGTGCCCATGCCGATCGGCCAACGCGTGTCCGATCCGCCGGCGTGATACTGCTCGGCTAGAATGATGCCATGGCGCGCGACCAGGAATGTCGCGCCATCGCGCTGGGCGCTGTAATTGGCGGCTGTGGCGAAGGGCGCGCTGGTCTGCGCGCCGGCTATTTGCGCCGTTGAAGCGCTCACCGCGCTGCAGGCCGCAGCGCCTAGGAGAAATGCGCGCCGATCCATTCGACTCCCCGAAACGTATTGTCTCCAAAGGGAACCGAGTGAGCAAGATAGGCGTAACAGACGGCATGCGAGCTTTAATTTTCCTCTTTGCGGCCATGGCGGCTGCGTGTTCTCCAAACCCGGTTTATCGCCAAAGCGATGAGCCGTTGCCGGTCGCTTACATCGATCAGGCGCGTTATCTCGGGCTCTGGCACGAGCAGGCGCGGCTGCCCAATAGCTTCGAGGAAGGTTGCCAACGCGCAACGGCGGAATACGCGCTGCGCGATGATGGCCTGATCTCGGTGGTGAATACGTGTTACGAGGCGGACGGCGAACAGCGCGTCGCGCGCGGGCGTGCGCGCCCGGCAGGCGAGGCGGGCGAAGGCAAGCTGGAGGTCAGTTTCTTCGGGCCGTTCTGGGCGGATTACTGGGTGCTCGAACGCGGCGAGAATTATGAATGGAGCATCGTCGGCGAGCCGGAGGGCCGCTATCTTTGGGTGCTCACGCGCGAGCGCGAACTCTCACCGGAAATGCGCGCTGAGTTCGAGCGCCGGATCACCGAACTCGGCTACCGGCCGGCCGAGTTGGTGTGGGCGCCTTAAGCGGGCGTGGCTCAGATCACGGTGCGTGATCGATCACCTTAGGCGCCGGCGCCGCGCTGCGGACGCGGGACGGTTTGCTGGTGGCCTTGTGAATGGAATAGCGCAGGAACGAGAACAGGCCGCCGCCGGTGGCCATGCCGAGCAGATAAACCAGCGCGACCATGATCGCCAACGGCGCCGTGAGCTGCAGGCCGAGAAACGCGACCGTCACCGATTGCAGGTTCTGAAACGCGAAGGTCGCGATCAGCGCCAAGAACACAATTATGAGGGCAAGAAACGCGTAACGCATAGGGCAAACCTAGAGGCGCGGAGCGGATGCGCCAACCCTAGCGGCTCAGTTCGCGCATCGCGCCGTCGAGGCCTTCAATGGTGAGCGGAAACATACGCTGTGGGCCGATGATTTCGCGGATCACTTGGATCGAGGGCGTGTGGTCCCAATGCGCCTTCGGCGTTGGATTGAGCCAGACAAGGCGCTCGTACACCTGCGTGAAGCGCTGCAGCCAAATCGCGCCGGCTTCCTCGTTCCAGTGTTCGACCGAGCCGCCGGGATAGGTGATCTCGTAGGGGCTCATGGTCGCGTCGCCGACGAAGACGACGCGATAGTCGCTGGGATATTTGTGCAGCACATCCCACGTCATCGTCTTTTCGTCGTGACGGCGGCGGTTGTCCTTCCAGACGCTCTCATAGAGGCAGTTATGGAAGTAGAAGAATTCGAGGCTCTTGAACTCGGTGCGCGCGGCGCTGAACAGCTCCTCGCAAAGCTTGATGTGTGAATCCATCGAGCCGCCGATATCCAAGAGCAGCAGCACTTTCACCGCATTGCGCCGCTCGGGGCGGAGTACGATGTCAAGATAGCCTTCCTTGGCGCTCTTATCGATCGTGCCTTGCAGATCGAGTTCGTCCGGCGCGCCGGTGCGCGCGAATTTACGCAGCCGCCGCAGCGCCACTTTGATGTTGCGTACGCCGAGTTCGACGCTGTCGTCGAGATTTTTGTATTCGCGCTTGTCCCAGACCTTCACGGCTTTGCGCTGGCCGCCTTCGCCGCCGATGCGGATGCCTTCGGGATTGTAGCCGTTATTGCCGAACGGCGATGTGCCGCCGGTGCCGATCCATTTGTTGCCGCCTTCGTGGCGCTTCTTCTGTTCTTCGAGCCGCTCTTTCAGCGTCTCCATCAATTTATCCCAGCCGCCCAGCGCTTCGATCTGCGCCTTCTCTTCGTCGGTGAGGAATTTTTGTGTGAGCGCTTGCAGCCACTCGGCGGGAATTTCCGCGTTCACGGCTTCGCCTGTCGGGTCCAAGCCTTTGAACACCTGGCCGAACACGCGGTCGAATTTGTCGAGGTGGCGCTCGTCCTTCACCAGCGCGGTGCGCGCCAGGTAGTAGAAGTCCTGAACGTTGATATCGATCGCTTCCTTGTCGAGCGCCTCGACCAGCACAAGGTATTCCTTGAGCGTGACGGGAACGCGCGCGGCGCGGAGTTCGGTGAAGAAGCGCTGGAACACGCGAAGATGATAGGGGCGGCCAAGGCCCCGCGCCAGCGACTTCCGCCGCGTTAGTTGGCGCGCGGAGAGATGATTTCGGCAAGTGCGCCGTCAAACAGGGAGTCCGCCAGCTGATCGGCGCGCGCCGCCGCGGCGTCGTCCGGCGCGGGAGCCGAGAGCCGCAACTTCACAATCCAATCGCCGACGCGGGCGACGCTGGCGCGTGTGAACGTGCGTGTACCGTTTTCCGTGACGATGAAGCGCGCGCTGCGGCGATCAGGCAGGCCGTCATTGGAGGTGCGCAGTGTTTCGCCTGGGTAGCTTGTGGCGCTGCGATCGCGGCGCCGGATGGCGGCTTCAACGCCGGCGAGCTGCTCCTCAAGTGTGGAGCCGAACGGATAGCGCGTGGCGAAGTAGCGGACCTGAGCGCCGCTTTCGTTCATCTCGCAGGCGACATCGTCGCCGCGCGGAATGGTTGGCTCGCGGTCGGGGCGAACAGGATCACGCTGTGGTTCGAAGATGATCAGCCGGCCGCCGCCATCGCGCGCGAAATGACAGGTGAGGCCGCTACGCGTGTGGCGCACCGTGACTTGGCCGTTGTGCACGATCTCGAAAATGCCTTCGCCGCGGACGGCTTCGATCATGCCGA
>CALBST010000029.1 GCA_937967425.1 uncultured Caulobacteraceae bacterium | reverse complement strand
TTGGTGAGGGTCCATTTTGAGCCGACAGCGGACTCACCCCGTGACCGGCGTCACAATATAGGAGTTGACGTACCCAATGCGGGGGAATATCTTGTCGGCATAGGGATTTACCGATGCCTTCCGCACTGTCCGCCAAGCACTTTCACGATGAAGAAGCCGCCTATCGCTGGGTTGAGGCGAGGGTTTGGCCCACGGGCCGCGTCTGCCCCCATTGCGGCACGGTTGGCGATAGCGGCGCGCTGAGGGGCAAGAGCACCCGGATCGGCACCTACAAATGCTACTCATGCCGCAAGCCTTTCACGGTGAAGGTCGGCACGATCTTCGAAGGCTCGCACGTCAAGATGCAGCTTTGGCTTCAGGCCATGCACATGATGGCGTCGAGCAAGAAGGGCATCAGCTCCAATCAGCTCGCGCGCGTGCTTGGCGTCGATATCAAGACGGCTTGGTTCATGTCGCATCGCATCCGCTTGGCGATGGCGCCGGGCGGCAAGCTGCCGCCGATGGGTGGCGAAGGCCGCGTGGTCGAGATCGATGAAACCTATCACGGCAAGGTCGCGAACCCGTCCGAGCTTCGCAAGGATGGCGCTGAGTTCTCGCAACGCGGCGGACGCAAGCAACGCCGCCGCAAGCTCTCTGGCCCGGCCAACAAGCGCGCCATTGTCTCGCTGATCGAACGCGGCGGTTCGGCTCGCACCTTCCACGTTGCCGAAGCCAACACCGCGACCGTTGCTAAGATCGTTCGCGACAACATCGATCCGGCCTCGCGCATCCACACCGATGCGTCCAGCCTCTACAAGTTCGTCGGCAAGGAGTTCGCGGAGCACAAGACCGTCGAGCACTCGATGGGCGAGTACGTCCGCTTCGAAGAGAACGGCGCGGTCCACAACAATTCTTGCGAGAGCTATTTCAGCGTGTTCAAGCGCGGCATGAAAGGCGTCTATCAGCATTGCAGCGAGAAGCACCTCCACCGCTACCTCGCGGAGTTCGACTTCCGCCACAACGCACGCGCCGCGCTCGGCGTTGACGACGCGGCCCGCGCCGAGCGGATCATGGCGGGCGTGAGCGGCAAGCGCCTCACCTATCGAACAGCTGACCGGCCCGCCTGATTTCGAGGATTGGCGCGCCCGGCATTTCCGCCAGATGCGGGGGGTTTGGGCGAGGATGGCGAAGCGGCGCGAACCGGAGTAGGTTCGCGCCATGCCCGCCAAAAAGAAGCCAGCGCCCAAGAAGGAAAAGCCGCAGAAGCAGCGATTCATCGACGCTGCTCGCGAACACGAGTGCGACGAAACTGGCGAAGCGCTGGAGCGCGTGTTCGGTAAGATCGTGCCGCCCAAAAAGGGCGGCGCATCTTAGGCGCTATGACGTCTGACCAACTCAACAAGCCGGTCGTGCTCCTCCGGGGTTGGCGGAGGAACCTCTTTAGGATCGAAGATGCTCTTTAGCGTCGGGTCGCGCCGATACTCATTGAGCAGCGTCTCGTCCCACTGCCGCCCGAGATTGTAGTAGCGCCCAGGCTTATGAAGTCGACCGATGAGCGGAAGCGTACTCTGAAACTCGGCACCTTTGCCTGGGCATTGCAGGACTTCATGAGCCAGCATGTCAGCGCACTGAAGCTCAATCTGCTTCTTGTCGTCGGCATAGGTAACGGAATGGATATTCGCCCACTGGCCTGCCGCTTGGCGCGCCTCAACTAACTTCCGCGCACGCGCTTCGTGCGCGTCTTTCATATCGAAGACGCAAGCGACCACATCAGCCCCGTACCACTTAGCGGCGGCGCGCTGCATCCGTGACACGGCATCTTCAAAACAAAAGGAATAGGCGTTCGGGAAACGCTCGCTTAGCGCAGGCGCGGCGGCGAGTATCGCCGCCCACTCGCCAACGAAAGCGCTTTGAATTTCTCCAAGGTTCGACTCTGCAATTACCTTAGCGCAGGCATCCGCCAGCGCGCGGCATCGCCAGGTCTCCCAACTTGAGAACGCCCTGCGCTGCGCCTTCATCTCGGAGCCGTGGTAGTAAGGCGCGCCGTGGTCTTTCAGGACGGCAGCCCATTTGACCGCTACAGTCTCCCACTCCTCGACCGGGCCTATGAAGCCCGCGATTAGCATTCGCTGCTTGTTAAAACTCTCGTCTAGGTAGGCCCTCAGCACGGCAACAACCCTAGGGTCTGCCGCTTTGGGCAGAACTGCCCCCGCAAGCTCACGAATCGAAACACGCACCGGATTATCCTCCGGCGCTATTGGGTACGCAAACTCCTATATTGTCACCGGCGTCACAGCGACAAGGCTAACCCTCCACTACCTTCTCCTCATGGACGCGGGGCACACGCCCCGGACCCAAGAGGAGCAAGAGCAATGACCAAGTTTTATTCCCTGATGTTGGCGGCGGCTTTGTTGGCCCCGATGGCGTGGGCGACGCTGAACCAAGCCGCTCAAATGGTCGCCTAAGCGATCACCCCGAAACCCGAAGATCAGAGATCACCAATGACCAAGTTTTTCGCCCTCATCGCTGCCTGCGCCGTGTTTGCTCCGGTCGCCTTCAGCGTGATGACCCAAGCCGCGCAGATCGTCGCTTAAGCTCCCAAGCAGCACGATCTCCATAGCCCCCAAGTACGCGCGGCCTGGAAATAGAACGGCGCGAAGGTTGCTCCCCCTTCGCGCCGTTCGTCTTTTCTGAAATCAAGCTAACCGCTACACAATACCTTAGGCTGCGGCGCATCCTGATTGGTGCGGTTCATGCCGCGAAACCATGATAAGACGCCCGCATGCGCGCGCTGAGCATCGGGGGGACGCACAATGAAATTGCTCGCGACTTTCGTGTTCGTCGCCTGCTCGGCTGTCGCGTCCTCGGCTTTTGCGCAATGGGGCCAGCCGTTCGACCGCCGCGGGCTGCAACATTTCGATCCGACAGCGATAAGCACCGAATGGCGCGCGTGCACCAACGAAGACTACCGGTTTTCCGCTCAGGACGTGATCGCCGGGTGCACGGGCGCCTTTGAAAAAGCTACCAGCAGTGACGAGCGTGCAAGCGCCCTTTGGTGGCGCGCACTCGCCTACGAACGCGCCGGCGATCTGCAGTCGTCCACAGTGGATTTCAATGCAGCGCTAGCCGAGTTCGACACCTGGATCAGCGACGAGCCCAGCCTGCTCGAAGCGCGGTTTCAGCGCGCTAGCCTCCTCATTTCCATGCGAGAATACGATCAAGCGCTTGAGGCATTCGAAGAGGTCGATCGCAGGCGTGCCCGCCAACCGAATGTCCGCGCAAGTATTGGCCGCATCGCCTTTCTGCGCGGCGACTACGAAGTCGCCATCGCCGAATACGATCTCGCCGATCGCCTCGCCCGCCGCAGCAGAACCGCAGGGATCGTTGCACACAACAGATGCGAAGCGCGCGCCGCGGCGGGTATCGAGCTTGACCTTGCGCGCACGATTTGCGATCGCGCCGTTCGTGACTCACAATACCACCCGGCGGTTTTGGTCGTGCGCGGCTTCCTCCGATTCCGGCAAGACGACATGGCGGGCGCGATGGAAGACTTCGAACGCGCGCTTCAGCGCGAACCGAACCATGCAGGAGCGCTTTACGGCCGCGCCACCGTCGCTGCGCGCAACGGGCAAGATGAAATCGCCGCCGCCGACCTCGCACGTTCACTTGAGATCAATCCGCGCATGGCGGAATATTACAGCGCCGCCGGCATGCGTCCGTAGCTAGGCCGCCAAGCTCTCGCCGCGCAGCAGCTTCGGCAGATCGCCGGCCCCGCCGCCGGCGTATTTCATGAGGAAACGCCGCGCCGGGCCAACCGCATTCACCGCCGCTAGACCCAACGTCCGCGCCGCCC
>CALBST010000028.1 GCA_937967425.1 uncultured Caulobacteraceae bacterium | reverse complement strand
TCAAGCCTGATGACCGGCAGCATCGTGCTGGCCGACGGCGGTTATTCGTGCTGGTGAACCGGCGGCGCGCAGATTCCGCCGGGCCAAACCTCTGAGCCGATCGGCACAGACTCTGGTCACCCGGGGACCTTTCAGATAGGTCTCAGCTCAGCTTAGGCTCTCCCTAATGACAAGCACGCTTCAGAACTGGAGCGTGCCCACACCGGGAGGAATTGAAATGCGTCGCATCACGAAGCTTCTGGCTAGCGCGGCCCTGGGTCTGGCGGTGTTCCCCAGCGTGGCGGCGGCGCAAGACGCAACCAGCGCGGAAGAGAGCGGGGACGATGAGATCGTCGTTACGGCGCGGAAGCGCGAAGAGCGGCTGCAGGACGTGCCGATCGCGGTGACCGCCGTCAGCGGCGAAACGCTTGAGAACCAGCAGATCAATTCCGTCCGCGAAGTGGCCGCGCTCACGCCGGGCCTCAACATCACCACCGACGCTGTCGGCCGCGCATTCATGTCCATCCGCGGCGTAGGCACCACCTTGATCGACACTGTGCAGCCTGGAGTCGGCATTTTCGTCGATGGCGTCTATCAGGCGAACAGCTCCTATTTGAATAACCCGGTGTTCGATGTCGAACGCATCGAGGTGTTGCGCGGCCCGCAAGGCACGCTGTTCGGCAATAACACACTGGGCGGCGCGATCAGCGTCGTGACGCGTCAGCCGACGGACGAGTTCGAAGGCCGCCTAAGCGCCGTCTACGCCGATCCAGATAATTATCAGACCTACTCCGGCAGCATCAGCGGTCCGCTGATCGAGGGCGTTCTGCGTGGCCGCATTGGCGCGGCGTACCACACGCGCGACGGCTTCTCGACCAACACGCTTGCCGGCGGCGATGCGCGCCCGATGCAAACGGAATCGCTGACGGGTTCGTTGGTGTGGGATGCGCCGCAAGGCGCCGAGATCACTCTCAATGCATATTACAACACGGTCGAAGGCTCGCAGACCGCTTACTCAAGCCCAAGCGGACCGACCGACTACGTCCAAGACACGCAGCTCAACGAGAACAGCATCGCGCGCTTCGAATACACCGGCGGCAACGTACGCGGCGTATTCGATGTTACCGAAAACACGCAGATGACCGCGATCCTCGCGTACGACCGCAAGGAAGGCGAAGCGCGGGGCGACGGCGATTTCGGCCCGATCGACTTCTTGCGCGTGCGCAACGGCTACAATCTGCTGGAGACCTTTACCGGCGAGGTGCGGTTCGATACGCAGTGGAGCGACCGGCTGAGCACGCTGGTCGGCGTATTCGCCAACCACTCCGACAACTACATCCACTCAGAGAACAATCTCGTGCTGTCCAGCACGCCGCTCATACTTGCGCCGCTGGTGATTACCGACCAAACGATCGAAACATCCTCCGCCGCTATCTTCGGTACTCTGTTCTATGAAATTACGCCGTCGCTAGAGCTCTCAGTTGGTCTTCGCTACGACCACCAGGAGATCAACGCCACCGGCACGTCTGGCATCTACTCCGCCGACGAGTGGCAGCCGCGCGTTACGCTGACACAGCGCTGGACCGACAACTGGATGACGTACGGCTCGATCGCACGCGGCTTCCGCGGCGGCGGCGCAAACTCACCTGGCGCGCCGAACCCGATCTGGGAGGGCGACTCGGTGTGGACGTACGAACTCGGCAACAAGTTCACCACCAACGACAACACGCTGACGCTGAACACGGCCGTCTATTTCAACGACTATCAGAATTACATCGGCCAGAACTCGCTGACGCCGGCGCTGATCGCGGTGAACCTCAACACCGGCGATGTTGAAAGCTACGGCGTCGAAATCGAAGGCGTATGGCGGCCGACGGACGCCTTCGCGCTGCAAGGCGGCGCAACCTATAACCACGCCCGCATCACCGATGACTCGCAATACCAAGCCATTATCGGCGATCCGCTGCCGTCAGACCGCATTCTTTTCCAGCCGGATTGGAATTTCTTCCTGACGCCGAGCTACACCGTGCCGCTCGGCCAAGGCGAGCTTCGTCTGGACACAACTATTACATACAAGGGTGATCGCGTCGGCTCGAGCTTGAATCCGCTGGTCGCGCCGCCGATGGAGGGCTACTACCTCGTCAGCGGCAACATCAGCTATTCCATCAACGATTGGACCATCGGCCTCTGGGGCACGAATTTGACCGACGAGGAATATTACGACTCCTACCTCGATCGTTCACTGCTCGGCCGCCTGTTCGGCGACGCCAGCCCCATCACGCGCAACCTCGCCATCGCCGGCGACGGCCGCCGCGTCGGCGTTCGCGTCAGCACGCGGTTCTGAAGCCATGGGCGCGCCCGCACCTATTGCGTCGCGCTCGCCACTCGCGCCGGCTTTCGTCGAAACGCTGCGCGGAATCTTCGGAGACCGCCTGCATCTCGGCGAAGCCATGCGGGCTCAACACGGCGGCAGCGAAACCCATTTCGCAACGGCGCTACCAGACGCCGTCGTCTTCGCGCACTCGACTGAAGAGGTCGTTGCTGTCGTGAAGGCGTGCACCGCCGCTGACGTGCCGATCGTCGCTTACGGCGCCGGTACCTCGGTGGAGGGCAACACGACGCCGGTGCGCGGCGGCGTCTGCGTTGACCTGTCCGAGATGAACAAGATCCTCGAGATCAATCCGGACGACTTCGACTGCACGGTGCAGGCCGGCGTGCGCCGCGAAGAGTTGAACCTCGCGCTGCGCGACCAAGGCCTGTTCTTTCCTATTGATCCCGGCGCCAACGCTACGCTTGGCGGCATGGCCTCGACTCGCGCCTCCGGCACGAACGCCGTGCGTTATGGAACGATGCGCGAGGCGATCCTCTCGTTGCGCGTGGTCACACCTGATGGCCGCGACATCCGCACCGCTCGCCGTGCGCGCAAGAGCGCGGCGGGTTATGACCTCACCCGCCTCTTCATCGGCTCTGAAGGCACGCTCGGCATCATCACCGAAGTGACGTTGCGGCTCCACGGCATTCCGGAGCAGATTTCCTCGGCCGTCTGCAGCTTCCAGACGTTGGCCGGCGCCGTTGATACTGTGGTGCAAGCGATCCAACTCGGCATCCCTCTCGCACGCGTTGAAATTCTCGATGACGTGCAGATGAAAGCCGTCAACCTGCACTCGAAACTCAGCTATCCCGAACTGACGACGCTGTTCTTCGAATTCCACGGCAGCGAACACGCCGTGAAAGAGCAGATCGCCACCATCGGCGATCTTGCGCGCGACAATGGCGGCGGCGAATTCCACTGGTCGAACTTACCGGAAGAACGAGCCAAGCTTTGGAAGGCCCGCCACCAGGCGTTCTACGCCGCGACGGCTATGCGAAAAGGCGCCATCGGCTGGCCCACCGATGTATGCGTGCCGATCGGGCGCCTTGCCGAATGCATCAATGAGACCAAGCGCGATCTGGAGAAGGCTTCTTTCCCCGCGCCGATTCTCGGCCACGTCGGCGACGGCAACTTCCACGTCATCTTCGTCATAGATCCGAACAGCGCCACCGAGCACAAGGAAGCCGAAGCGCTGAACGAGCGCCTGGTCCAACGCGCGCTCGACATGGACGGAACCTGCACCGGTGAACACGGCATCGGGCTGGGCAAGCAAGATTGGCTGGTGCGCGAACTTGGCGAAGACGGCGTCGATATGATGCGCTCAATCAAGAAGGCGCTCGATCCGAAGAACCTCTTCAACCCCGGCAAGATCTTCGCGGATTGAAAATATGGACACGCGCAAGCTCGTCGACCCAGCACTCCTGCCCGTGTTGGACGTATTTCCGACGATTGCGTTATCGAACGAGGTGCTGGGGGCGATGCGTGAGGCGGAACGCTTTGCGCAGTTGCCCGTGACGCTCTCTGATCAAGTGCGCGAAGGCGTTTTGCAAAAGGTACGCAGCGTACCAGGTCCGGCCGGCGCGCCGGACATCACGCTGACGATCTACACGCCGCGCAACGCCAGAGGCCCGCTGCCGTGTATCTATCACATCCACGGGGGCGGCTATGTCGGCGGCGCCGCTGCGCAGCTTGAACCGCTGCATCGCCCGATGGCGTTCGATCTCAACTGCGTGATCGTCAGCGTCGATTATCGGCTCGCGCCCGAACATCCATTTCCGGCCGGTATTGAGGATTGCTATGCTGGTCTCGGCTGGACATTCGCGAACGCGTCTGAGCTTGGCATTGATCGCGATCGCATAGGCGTTATGGGCGAAAGCGCGGGCGGCGGTCTTGCAGCCGCGCTGACGCTGCTCGCGCGAGATCGCGGCGAATACAGGCTCGCGTTTCAGCACTTAATCTATCCGATGCTCGATGACCGCACCTGCGTTGCGGCTGAGCCCAACCCAGTCGCCGGCGAATTCATCTGGACGGCGCACAACAATCGCTTCGGCTGGACCTCGCTCTTGGGCCACGAGCCGGGCCGCCCAAATGTGTCGCCCTACGCTGCCGCCGCGCGAGCCACTGACCTCCGCGGCCTGCCGCCCGCCTTTATCGCCTGCCCGACGCTCGACCTCTTCATTGATGAGGACATCGCCTACGCCGCCCGTCTGGCGCGGGCCGGCGTCGCCGTTGAACTCCATGTTTATCCGGGCGGATTTCATGGCTTCGACATTTTCGGCGGAGACGCGCCGATCTCCGTCCGCGCCCGCGAGCACAGCCGAGAGGCGCTCCGCCGGGCTCTTTACCCTAGCACTTAAGACCTATCAGATAGCTAGTTGACCAAACCTATCTGAAAGGTGCATGGTCCTCGCAACCACCAGAACACTGGGGGAGGAAAATGCGGGAATTCGTCGAAGTCTCTCCGGAGATGACGCTGTTGCTGGGCGCTGGCCCGGTCACCCATGCGCCGCTGCCGCCGGACCACATTGCGCTTTCGTTCGACGCCGATGCTGCGACGCCAGTGGTGGCGTTCGATCTTTCGCCGAACACTGCTTCGCTCAATGCCGAGACGCGGCTGACGCTCGTCATCAGCCGGAGCGCGTTTACGCGTGTCGGCGGTGTGACGCCGGACGGTGTCGAGTTTCACCTGCCATCGGCGCTGCGCGGGATTGTTCTGGCCATTCAGGAAAGCACGCTGCACGGCGAGACGCTGACGATTTATCGCCTCGGTAAGAGCATCGAACTGCTGTGCGAAACCATCCGTTTGCTCAGCACCGAGGAATTGCTGCCGCTCGCCGCCGACGGCGCGCTCTCGCTTGAAGACACCCGCCGTGTCCTCGCCGCGCGCCGCATGATTGACGAACGCTGGAACGAGAAACTCACGCTCGACAAGATCGCACGCGCCTGCGGCCTCAATCGCGCCAAGCTGACGCGCGGCTTCCGCGACATGTTCAATTGCAGCATCGCCGAAGCCATTGCCGAGCAGCGGCTCAGTCAAGCAAAGCGGATGCTGCTGACGACAAACCTGCCGGTCTCGTCCATCGGCTACGAAAACGGCTACCTGAACAACGCCAGCTTCGCGCGCGCGTTTGGCCGCCGCTTCGGCGTCTCACCGTCAGATTTCCGCGCCTACGGCGCAGCGGCTTAAGGGATAGAGATGCCAACCCCCTCAACCACTTTGCGTGGCGCCGAAAGCGGTTCGCTTGTCCAATCCGCAATGAATGCTGTCACGGACTACATCCGGGATCATCAGTTGCGCGTCGGCGACACTCTGCCCGGCGAAGGCCATTTTGCGGAAGTGCTCGACGTCAGCCGGGCGGTGATGCGTGAAGCGTTCGGCGCGCTTGCCGCACTCAAAGTGATCAATGTGGGCAACGGCCGCAAGCCGCGTGTTGGCGCGCTCGACGGCTCGGTCATCGCCACCTCTCTGCAGCACGCCATTTCAACGGCTCAGATTACGGTGCCCGATATCTGGGACGTCCGCCGCACAATTGAGCAGCGCACAGCAGCGCTTGCAGCGACGGCGCGCACCGATGAACAGGCCGAGCGCATCGTCGCGCTGGCTGAGGCGATGGCGGCGGACAAGGACGATCTTGCCAAGCGCACCGCTCATGATATCGCCTTTCACAGAGCCATCGCCGAAGCGAGCCACAATGCGCTCTTCATCCAGATCGTTGCTTCGTTTGCGCCGCTGATGGAGGTCGCGGTGCCGACCGCTTGGAGCACGCGCATCGCCAAGAGCCGCAAGCAAGTGATGATCGATCGCCACCGCGCCGTTGCGGCAGCGATCATGAAGCGAGATCCGGAAGCCGCCGCCGCAGCCATGGCGCTGCACTTCGATGACGCCATCGGCGATCTGCTCAAGGCGGAGGCTCAAGTTGGCTCAGCTTGACGCCACGGCCGGCTTGAGCGCAGCGGTTGCGCGCAGGCCCAACCGCGTTCTGCCCGCGCTCATCCTACTCGCGACCACAATCGGCAGCGCATCGGCGATGCGCACCGTGTTTAGCCCGGTGCAAGAGGTCGCGGCGGCCGAACTGCATTTCAGCGACTTTCAAATGAGTCTGCTGCAAGGCTTGGCGATCTCCATCCCCATCGGCCTCTTGGCGATCCCGGTCGGCCGCATGACCGATCGAGGCAACCGCTCGCTCTTGCTGTTTTGCCTCGCCATGCTTTGGACCGTCGGCACCGCGCTCACGGTCTTCGCTACCGAGTTTTGGCACATCTTCGCCGCGCGCATGCTTGCAGGGATCGGCGCGTTTTCGTCGCTCACCGTCGCCATCTCACTGACGGCCGATCTCAGTTCTCCCGCAACCCGCGGCCGCTCTCTGATGGTGCTTTCGCTGGGCAACATGATCGGCGGCGCGGCAGCCTTTGCATTCGGCGGCTCACTGCTTGGCTTTTACGCGCAAACCACACCGCTCGTTGAAGGGCTCACGCCCTGGCGCAACGTATTGCTGGTGTTTGCCGGCGCGAGCCTCATTCTGTCCCTGCTCTTACTGCTGCTCCGCGAGCCGCCGCGCCAAGAAATCAGTGAAACGAGTCCCGCTCTCTCTGTGGCGCTGCGCGAGCTGTGGGAGCGGCGGGGACTTCTTGCTCCGCTGTTTCTCGGTCAGGTCACGGTGGTGATGGCGGACGCTGCAGCAAGCATTTGGGCCGCGCCTGTGCTTGAGCGTCATTACAATCTCGAACCGGATCAATTCGGCGGTTGGATGGGCCTCGTCATCCTAGGCTCAGGCGTAATCGGCGCTCTCGTCGGAGGCTTCGCGGCCGACTTCGGTCACAAGAGCAAAATCAAAGGGGGAATCTTGATCGGCGCCGTTGTCGCCGCAGCACTTTCCATTCCCGGCGCGCTCTTTCCACTGATGCCGACAGCCACCGGTTTTGCCTGGCTACTGCTTCTGCTGCTGACATGTGGCGCAATTACTGGCCTCGTTACGGCGGCGGCGATCGCCGTTCTCGTACCAAACGAAATTCGCGGAGTGTGTCTGGGCGCATTTATCGTTATAGGCGCCATCATCGGCTTCGGCGTGGCGCCTACTCTGGTTACGATCATTGCGGACGCAGTCGGCGGCGAAGATGCCCTGCGGACCGGGCTGGCGATCTGTGGCGCCGCGACGAGTACCGCGGCCGCAATTGGCTTCACCGCGGCGCTGATCCGGGCGCGCTAGCGTCTTAGTCGGAGAGCAAAGTGCGTGGCGCCGATTAGCCGAGTTTGCTCCGCTTACAGAGGTCGCGAAAGCCTGCGGCCATGAATTGCGCCATGCGCTTCTTGATTGCTTCGTAGTCGTCCGATTTGCAGAGCCCCCCGGACAGCCGATCGATCCGGCCCGTTCTGGCGAGCGTCAACATCAGAGCGCCCGTGACGAAGTGATAGCCCCAAAAGATGTCTTCTTCGGCGCAATCGGGCATCGCCTTCTTCAGCAAGCCAATCAGCCTCAGCACGACAGGATCGAAATGCTGATCCATGAGCGCTGCGCCTTCTGCGGTGTTCGACGCCTGCGCGCCTAGAGCGCCGTAGTTCTTCCAGCCCTCGCCGCCGCGACTATAGAGATCGAGGTCGGTGTCCAAGAACGCGCGCAGCGCGCCCTCAACGGTCGGCTTCCCTTTAGTCTCGGCGTCATACTTATCGAGCGCCGCCAAGCGAAGTGCGCTTGTCACGGCCGCGCGCCGCGCGAAAACAGCGGCAAAGAGCGTCGTCTTATCGGTGAAATAGTAGTTCATCAGCGTGTGGTGGGCATCGACGCGCTTGGCGACATCCTTCAGCGTCACCCCATGCAGGCCATGCTTGGAGAACAGATACTCCGCCGCATCCAAGATCTGTTCCATCTTATCTGCACGTTGCTGAATCTTGGTCGGCCGACGGCGCGACTTTGCCTCATCGCCGCGAGCCTTGGCGTTCGATTTAGGCGTTGGCTTCGACTTTGCCGCCGCGCTCTTAGGCTTGGATGCAGATTCAGCCGCCATACTCAGCTCTCAAACGAATCTTGTCTATCTTGCCGGTCGGTGCGAGCGGCATCTCTGGAATACGTATGATCGCATCGGGAATCCACCAAGGCGCCACGTTATTGTGCAGCGGCGCCAACAGGGCTTCGTCGCTGACCGGCTGCTCGCGTGTCTGCACCAGGAGGATGGGCCGCTCACCCCATTTGGGGTGCGAACGGCCGATCACTGCCGCTAAGGATACCTCCGGCAAACGGCTCACCAGGGCCTCGATCTCCACCGGGTTGATCCACTCACCGCCGGACTTGATCAAATCTTTCGCACGTCCGGTGATCATCAGATTCCCGTCCGCATCGATTTTCGCAAGATCACCCGTCGCGAACCAGCCATCCGCATCGGCTGCGCTTTGCGTCTCGCCGAAATAGCGTGCAACGACCGCGTCGCCGCGCACACGCAAGTGCCCCTCGATGTTGCGCTGCTCCGCCAACGCGACGCCTTCGGCGTCGGTGAGCAGAAGATCCACGCCGATCGCCGGTCGGCCCGACAAAGCAGCATCGCGTTCACGGAGATGAGGCGGCGCAAACGTTCCCCCCGGCGAAAGCTCGGTCATGCCCCAGCTTGTTTGAACAACAACGCCGAGTCGTTCTTCGATGCGTTGCATCAAGGCCGGTGGCAGCGGTGCGCCGCCGACGACCACCCGCTTTAAGGACGGCGTTTCACCTCCGTGTGTGTCTAGGTGTTCGACGAGTCCCAGCCAGACAGTCGCAATGCCAACGGCGATTGTCACCTTCTCCGCGTTGATCAAGTTCGCCAGACTTGCGCCGTCCGTCGCCCGCCCCGGAAGAACGAGCTTGGCGCCTGCGGCTGGCGCAGCGAACGGCAATCCCCAGGCATTGGCATGAAACATCGGAACGACCGCGAGCACGCTGTCGCTTGCGGTTAGCGCCAGCACGTCGGCCTGCAACAAACGCAGAGTGTGGAGATAGCTCGATCGGTGCGTATAGGTGACACCCTTCGGCGCGCCGGTTGTGCCGGAGGTGAAGCAAAGTCCCGACGCTTGCGTCTCCGCGAACGCGCCCCACACGACCCCGCCCTCGTCGGCCGCTTCGATCAACGGTTCCAGCGCCTCGGCATCACCTGCGGCGCCATCGATTGTGAGCACGCGCTGAATCGGGGGCGCAGCCTCGGCGATCTGATGCGCGAGGGGGCCAAGATCAGCGCTCGCAATGATGATACGCGCGCCGGACAGCGTAGCCATTGCCGCCAGTTGCGCGCTGGTGAGACGCGGATTGAGCGTGTGGCAGACCGCGCCCATACCCATGATCGCGTACCAAGCCTCGACGTGCGTGGCGCTATTCCAGGCAAGCGTGGCGACATGCTCTCCTGGCTTGACACCGAGTTCGCGCAACACCGCCGAGACGCGCCGGCTGCGCGCCATGAGGGCGCGATAGCCGATCCTGTCCCGGCGCCCTCCCGCGTGCGCCGTGACGACTTCAACATTCGGGCGCCACTTCGCCGCGTGCGCCAAAAATCTGTCGAGCGTCAGCGGATAGGACTGCATATCTCCGTGAATTATCGGCACTGTTGCGCCTCAGGTGGAAGCGGCGGCGAGATGACGCCAACGTTCCAATTCCACGCGATCGTGCCTTGCGCGCGTCTGCGGCAGACAACTGCCTCATGCAGTTCGTAAGCATTCGGCGGCGCCGCTCGTGCAATCGGACCCGCCTCGAACGCCATATAAGCACGCTCAGCGTCATAGGCTGGCCAGGCTGGGTGATTGGGCGCGCTAGGAACGCCGTCACGTGCAAACGACGCCCAATAACTCACCATCGCGTCCGAGAACGCGCGTTCCTCTGCCGTCTGCGGGATCCCAGGCCAGCGCGGCGGCGTCCGCGCCATAGTCCCAAACGCATAAGGTATCTCTGCTGCATGGAATGCATGCAGGCCCCGATCGTCGGCCGCTGGATAGCCGTGATCAAAGTAATAAAGGAATGACGGCACGCCCAAAGCTGTCTGCTTTGCCACCAGGCGTTCGGCGGTCCAGCCATACATTGCATCACGCGTGGTCGCGAGCATGCTCTCGTCTATGTTGCTCTCCGGGTAACGCGCCAAGAACGCATCCGCCAAATCGCCATAGCGCGCCCGGATTTCGTTCGTGTATGCGCCGGCGTCCGCCGGGGCTGGCGGCAAGAGAAAGCGCATTGAGCGAATCTCGCCTTCGTTGAAGCCTGCAAGGATCGGCACCGGCGCTTGATCGCCGCGATCGAACACATCGACGAGTTGGCGCGGCAGGATCCGGCCGTCGATGGTCACGAACGGAAAGTAGCCGCTCGCGGCTGAACCAGTGACGATCGCTTCGGCGCTCATCGAGCGCAAGCCCGCCAGATCGCCTGCGCCTAGTTGTGTGCCCAGCCAGTAGCCGATCGCTTCGGCAGCTGGGAAATCCTGAAAGGAAGAATTGCGCAGCTCCGGCGCGGTGATCATGTAGGCGCTTTGGGCGATAGCGCGATCAAACAGTCCGCGCGCCTCGGGCGTCGCCATGAGATACATGACGCTCAACGCGCCAGCTGACTCGCCGGCAATCGTCACGTTTTGCGGATTACCACCGAAGGCTGAGATATTCCGCTCGACCCAGCGCAGCGCCTGCACTTGATCCAGCAGCCCATAATTGCCCGAAATGTTGCGCCGCGATTCTGCGCTCAATTGCGGATGCGCCAGATAGCCCAATGCGCCGAGACGATAATTGATGGTGACAACGATGACGCCCTCGGCGGCAAGACGCGCGCCGTCATACATCCCCTCACTGCCCGCCCCGCCTACGAGCGAGCCGCCGTGAATCCAGACAAGGACCGGCGCATTGTGCGCATTCGCTGGCGTCCAGATATTGAGGAAGAGACAGTCCTCGCTCATCGCTGCGTGGGTGTTGTAGTAAATGCTGCCCTCTCGGGACGGCGGTTGCATGCAAGCGGCGCCGAACTGGGTGGCTTCCCGCACGCCGCGCCACCGCGGCAATGGCAGCGGCGCGCGCCAACGCAATTGCCCAACGGGTGGGCGCGCGTAAGGAATGCCGCGGAACACCCGCGTATCGCCCAGAGATTCGCCACGCACACTGCCGGCCGGCGCATTCACGACAGGGGCTTCCTGCGCGAACGCTGATGCGCCCGCGAAGAGCGCCAACACCACAGTAACGAGATGAAAAAGTCGCTTCACGCGCGGTCTCCTGTTTGCTCGCGCTTCAGCGCGCCTGCGAGCCACATGAACAACAGCACCGCCACCCCGTAAAATGGCGCGAGGCAATAAAATGCCAATTGCAGCGAATTGTCCGGATGCGTTGGCCTGAAATAGTCGCTGACGAAACCGACGAAGGTCGGTCCGAAACCCAACCCAACCAAGTTCATTACGAGCAACAGCAGCGCGCCGCATAGCACGCGTTGGTCGGGCCGCACTTCTTGTTGAACCAAAGTAATCGAAGGCGAGAGGTAGAAATAATTGAGCCCCGTCGGCAGCGCCAGAAACGCCAGGGCCAGCGGCCAGGTCGGCGCCCAGACGAACCCAACAAAGAGAGGCGCCGCGAGGATAAGCCCGATCGCAGGGATCCAGGCGTAGGCGATCTTAGAACGCTTGGTAAAGGCATCGATGAGACGGCCCGACACGTACATGCCGAGGCTGATAAAGATGCCGATCAGCAACGCGTAATAGAGCGCCACCTCCTCAAGCGACATGCCCTTCTCGCGCATCAAGAAGAGCGTGGTGAAGTTCAAGATACCGTAAGTCACAAACTGCGTGGCCGCGCACGCGATCGAAACCCGCAACAAGACCGGGTTGGAAAAGAACATGCGGACAGTTGGCCAGAATTTCGCACTTTCTGGCTTCGCCTCCGCCGCATCCGTTTGCGGCGCAACGTCCAGGCCGCCGCGCTTAGGCTCGCGCACGAACATCCAGACGATCACAGCCGTGACGACGCCGACGATACCGATCGCGACAAACGCTGAGCGCCATGAATAGGCGGCCGCAACGGAGGCGCCGAAGGCGATGCCCAGCGCTTGGCCGATCGGAGGACCTAGGTTGAACAGACTGAGCGCGGTGCCACGCCGGCCCGGCGGAAAATAGTCCGAGATGATCGCGTAAGACGGCGGCACCCCGCCCGCCTCACCAACGCCAACCGCCATACGCGCCACAGCCAGCTGCGGATAGTTTTGCGCAAAGCCGCAAGCGGCGGTCGCGGCGCTCCAAAGTCCGCACGCGAAGGCCAGCACGCGCACGCGATTGGTGCGATCGGCAAGCCACCCCACCGGGATGGCGAGGATGCAGTAGAAGGCGGCAAAATAGAGCCCGCCGATAAGCCCGAGCTGGCCATCGCTGACGCCAAGTTCGTCTTGAATCGGTTTCGCCAGGATCGACAAGAGCTGCCGGTCCAGGAAATTGAGCACGTAGACGAAACACAGGATCGTCAGCACAAACCAAGCGCCGGGTTGGGCGCGCGCTGTGCCGGCGCCAACGCCCGCAACTGATGAAGTTCCCGTCGCCATTATTGTTGCTCTTGGTCAAGTGCAGGCAAAACGCCGGCCATCATCTACACCCGATGACGGCCAGCGTGTGCGACTAGAATGCGCGATAGACGCGAATGCCATATTGGCGCGGCGGACCGGCAAACCGAAGCCCCGAGTTCAGCGCCCCCATGTAGTGCTGATCGGTGGCGTTGGTGGCCCAAAGCGTGGTGACGAAGTCACCATGCGTCCAAGCAAGTTGGGCATTGATGATGTTACGCTCTTCGACGCGATCGCCCCGCGCCTCGTTCTGAAAGAGCGTCGCCCATTGTTCGGACACATGCCCGTAATTGAGACGCGGCGTCAGCGTATCGCCGCCCGGCAGCGAGAACACATATTGGAGGCCGAGGTTGAACGTCAGCTCCGGCGCATAAGTCTGCTCGTTGCCCTCGAGGTTGATGCACGAAAGGCTGGCGGGCCCGGTATTCGGATCGCAGGGCGTTAGGCTGATGGCGCGCGGGTCGGTTGCGTAGAAGCGGCCAATCTCGCTGTGCATGATCCCTAGG
Organism: uncultured Caulobacteraceae bacterium; assembly: GCA_937967425.1. The sequence continues at coordinate 2,013 of CALBST010000028.1, read as the reverse complement.
CCGGCATCGAGTGAGAAATCGCCAAACACGGCTTCGGCCTGCGCCTCGACGCCATAAATCGTGCTCGCCTCGGGCAGATTGAGCTGGAAGCCGAACACAGGGAAATCGGGATAGCCGATGATCACCTGGAAGTTCTCGTACTCATTGTAGTAGGCGCTGAGCTGCGTGCGCAGCTGTCCGTCGAGCCAGCCAGATTTCCAGCCCAGCTCGTAGCTCGTCACGTTCTCCTCGTCGAACGGGTCAGGCACGCCAAAGCCCACGGGCACGTTCAAGCCGCCCGGGCGGAAGCCGGTGGCGACAAAGCCGTAGAGGAAGTTGTGATCGTCGATCGTCCAGTTGAGCGACACTTTTCCGGAGAGGTTTGACCACTCGGCGTTTTGATGTTGCGCGATCGGCGTGCCGTACTGGCTGACGGTGATGTTGTTTTCCGTGGTGCTGTGCGCGTAGCGCGCGCCGACTTCAAGTTCGAGCCGATCAGTCAGATCATAGGCAACCTGACCGAATATCGCGTAGGTGTTCTTCGGGTTCGTGCCCTGCAGCACGTACTCAGTGAATACGCTTCCCGGCGGGACGCCGATGACAAACTCACCCGGTGGGAATTCGTACTCATCCATCTGATAATAGAGACCGAGGATCCAAGACAGCGGCCCAGTGTCCGGCGAGATTAGGTTGAATTCCTGGCTGAAGATCGTCTCTTCCACATAGTCGCGAAAAGTGTTGTTCCCGGCGCTCGTGCCATCGAGGTCAGCACGATAGAGGGTGCTGCCCTCTTGGTAGCCTGTAACTGAGCGCAAAGTCGTGCCGCCTGCGAACTCGTAGTCCACCTGCAATATTGTGCGCGCAAAGCGATCGAGCGCCGCAATGTCCGCGTTCGCGGTGATCTCAAACTCGTCGTTTGGCGCAAGCACCGGATCGGCATTGTAGCCGCTCATGTCGAGATAGTTGAGATCGGTCTTCCAGAGCACGGACAGATTTGACGACGGCTCCCACAGCAAGCTGAAGCGGCCGCTGAAAGTATGCACGCCGTCGTCGCCCGTATAGGGACCGGTGATGTCATAGAAGCTGTCGCGGTGATCGGTATTGAAGGCGACGCGCGCCGCGAGCGTGTCGCTGATTGGCAAGTTCACTGCGCCCTGGAGGCCGAAATAATCGTAATTGCCGGCCGATCCCATGATGTAGCCATGATAGCCGCCGCCAATTTCTGGGTTGCGCGAAGTGACGAACACCGCGCCGCCCGTCGCGTTCTGACCGACGAAGGTGCCTTGCGGGCCGCGCAGAATCTCAACGCGCGCGATGTCGTAATAAGGCTCGCCCTGGAGATAGCCCGGGAAGGTCGCGACACCGTCGCGATAGGTGATCACGCCTGTCGTCGTTTGGGTATTGTGCTCGGCTTTGCCGATGCCGCGGATGTTGAAGTCGATACCTTGGCCGAAATTGTTGACTGTGGCGCCGGGCGACACGAACTGGAGCTGATCGACGGTGGTGACGCCGGCATTGGCGAGATCATCACCCGTCATCACGGTGGCGGCGATCGGGGTGCGCTGCAAACTCTCCGAGCGCCGTTCGGCGGTGACAACGATGTCCGCCTCGGTTTCACTCGTGGTCTGGTCAGCGGTTTGCGCCTGGACCGGCAAGGCAAGCGCCATTTGTGCGACGGCGCACGCCGACGCGAAGAGCATCGCTCTCATCCCGTATTCCTCCCCTGGGCGCTGGTCTTATGGCCGGCGCTTCCAAGCCAGGATGAGGGACGCAAAACAGGCAATTGTCAATACTCACTCTCACGTGCGTGAATATCTTGTGCATTCGGCGATGCTCCGCCCTGCGAAAAGCTCGAGCGCTTAGGCACGGGCGAGCGCATCAGGGGGCCGACGCCAAGGACGATTGTCAGTCTTGGGCCACCCCGGCCCCGCTCGGCAAATTTGGAATCGCCTCTCAGCCCGCCGCCGAGTGAACCGCTACGCCATCCACGGCGGCGTCGGCAGGTTTTGCGCGCGCAGGAACTCGGGATTGAAG
>CALBST010000027.1 GCA_937967425.1 uncultured Caulobacteraceae bacterium | reverse complement strand
CCGAACTGGCGCATCCGCTTCTTGCCCTCTTTCTGCTTGTCGAGGAGCTTGCGTTTGCGGCTGGCGTCGCCGCCGTAGCATTTGGCGGTCACGTCTTTGCGGAGCGCGCTGATGGTTTCGCGCGCGATGATGCGGCCGCCGATGGCGGCTTGGATCGGGATTTTGAACATGTGCTGCGGGATCAGCTCTTTGAGCTTTTCCACCATGGCGCGGCCGCGTGATTCAGCGCGGCCCGCATGCACCAGCATGGCCAGCGCATCGACGGGATCGTCGTTCACCAGGATCGACATCTTCACCAGATCGCCCTCGCGGTGATCGATGATCTGATAATCGAAGCTGGCATAGCCTTTCGAGACGCTCTTCAGCCGATCATAGAAATCGAACACGACTTCGTTGAGCGGCAGCTCGTACACAAGCATCGCGCGCGAGCCGACGTAATTCAGATCCTTCTGAATGCCGCGCCGATCCTGGCAGAGCTTGATGATCGAGCCCAGATATTCGTCGGGCGTTAAGAGCGTCGCTTTGATCCACGGCTCCTCGATCGCCTTGATATGCGTCACGTCCGGCAGATCGGCGGGATTGTGCAATTCGCGCACTTCGCCGTCGTTCATGTGCACTTTGTAGACAACGCTCGGCGCCGTCGCGATCAGATCGAGATCGAACTCGCGGCTGAGGCGCTCTTGGATAATTTCCAAGTGCAGCAGCCCAAGGAAACCGCAGCGGAAGCCGAAGCCGAGCGCGGCGGAGGTTTCCATTTCATAGCTGAAGCTCGCGTCGTTGAGGCGGAGCTTCGACATGGCGGCGCGCAGATCTTCGAAGTTGGCCGCGTCCTGCGGGAAGAGCCCGCAGAACACCACCGGCTGCGCCGGTTTGAAGCCCGGCAACGCTTGCGCCGTTTCGCGGCGATATTCGGTGATCGTGTCGCCGACGCGCGCATCGGCGACCTCCTTGATAGAGCCCGTCAGCACGCCGATCTCGCCAGGCCCAAGCTCGGCCACATCCTGACGGCGCGGGCGCAGCACGCCCAGCGTATCGACGTTATAATCCGCGCCCGTCTGCATGAGCTTCACGCGCATGCCCTTCTTCACCACCCCATCAATAACGCGGAACAGCACGACGACGCCGAGATAGGCGTCGTACCAGGCATCGACGAGCATCGCTTTCAGCGGCGCGTTGGGATCGCCTGTTTTCGGCGGCGGCAGGCGCGTGACGATGGCGTCGAGCAGGTCGGTGATGCCCTCGCCGGTCTTGCCGGAGGCAAGGATGGCGTTGGAGGCATCGAGGCCGATCACGTCCTCGATCTGCTGCTTCACGCGCTCCGGTTCGGCGGCGGGGAGATCGATCTTGTTGATCACCGGCACGATCTCAAGATCGAGATCGAGCGCCTGATAGACGTTCGCCAGCGTCTGGGCTTCGACGCCTTGGCTTGCGTCCACGATCAGTAGCGCCCCCTCGCACGCCGCCAGCGAGCGCGAGACCTCATACGCAAAGTCGACGTGACCCGGCGTGTCCATCAGATTGAGGACGTAGCCCTTGTACTCAAGCCGCACCGTCTGCGCCTTGATCGTGATGCCCCGCTCCTTCTCGATATCCATGTTATCGAGAACTTGAGACGTCATCTCCCGCGCGCTAAGCGCCCCCGTCTCCTGAATAAGCCGGTCAGACAGTGTGCTCTTGCCGTGGTCAATGTGTGCCACGATTGAGAAGTTACGGATCTTGTCGCGAGGCGTCATTTCAACGCCGGTAGGTATATGCGCCCGCGCGGGGCGCCAAGCACTCGGGCTGCGTCAGTTCGGCATTAGGGTGAAAAATACCGCGTAGAATAAGAGCCATGCGCCGATGAGGAGCCAGAACCGCTGCCGCTCGCTGAGCCAGCGGCTGAGGAAACGGCCGAGCAGAGCCACACCAACAGAGACGAGCACGAAGCGCGGCAGCCGGGCGAGGATCGAGGCGAAAGCAAACACGATTGGCGAGGCGCCCGCGTACGGGGCAAGAACCGCATAGACTTTGAACGGCGTCGAGCTGAGCGGCCCAAGGATCGTTGCGCCGAACCAGGCGTGCATTCCCATTGCATCTTCGGCGCGCGCAAACATCTCCTCACTGATCGCCGGAACCGCAAGTACAGCTTGCCGCGCCGCGTTCGGATCGGCGGCGCTCCAAAAGTACATGATGAGCCCGCCAACGGCGGCGCCAATCGCGGCGACGAGCGAGGCGCGCGCCGCCGGTTTCACGCCGCGCTTCAGACCGATATAGCTGAGGATGATGTCGGGCACCAAAAAGAACAACGTCGCCTCGGCCACGCCCCAGACGAAGGCAGCAGTGTCAAGCGCGTGCTTGCGTAACCAGCTCATGACGAGATTGCCGGTAAATCGAGCCGCACGCCGAAATGGGCGCGTTCGCCGCTTGCGGTTTCAAAGCCCCCGACGATGCGGGCTTTGCATTGCACGGTAGCGGCGGGCGTGCCGGCGGCTGCGAGATCGGCGCGATAACGGGCGGCGTTTTCGCGAGAGAGATAGCCGATGAGGGCGCCATCGATCTCAACGCGCACGGCGTTGGGATCGTGCGGATTCTCCGGCTCAAGAACGAGCAGCGCGTCGGTCGTCACGGTGCGGCCACTGCGGCCATACGCTTCGACAATCGCGCCAATCACCTGCTGGCGCCGCGAGACGCCGACGACTTCGACGGAAAACGTCCCGGGGCCATCGATCTTGATAAGCATCATCCTACCTCTGCATCGCGCGTAGGATGGTGCCCGGAAGAGGACTCGAACCTCCACGCCCTTGCGAGCGCCAGCACCTGAAGCTGGTGCGTCTACCAATTCCGCCATCCGGGCACTGGGGTAGAAGTCGGCGGGGTTTAAGGGAGAGGCGACTGGCCGTCAACTTCACCCTCTGATCGCTTCGGGGTGGGAGGAGGCCCGCCCGCATGCTAGGCGCAAGGGCATGAGAAACCTGAGCTTTGCCCTAGCCCTAATTGCAACTGGGGGCCTCGCCGCCTGCGCCACCCCACCCGCCGCCGAGCACCACGGCGCCATCTCAACCGCCGGCATCGCGCCCGCCCTTGAGCCCGCCCGCGCGGACGCAATCCTGCAACGGACGCAGCGCCTGCACCTCGCACCCGATCTTTCGGCGCTGACCCCGGGCGAACGTGTCGCGGTCGACGAGTTGCTGCAAGCCGGCGAGCGCTTGCACCGGCTCTATATCGCCCAGCGGCATCCCCAGGGCTTGGCGGCTGCGGCTTATGTAGCGGCGCATCCCGAACTCACGCGCGAGAACGACCTCTTCCGCATGAACTCGGGGCCGATCGCGACGACGCTCGACAACACCCGCGAGCCGTTCCTCTCGGTGTCGCCCGAGACGCCGGCGCGCAACATCTATCCCGCCGGCACGACGCGCGAGACAATGGACGCTTTCCTCGCCGCCAACCCGGACCGCCGCGCCACTTTGATGGATGATCGCAGCGTTGTTGTGGAAGCGACGCCGGAAAACCGCGCGCACGCGCTGATGGTGCTGGATCATCACCCGGTGCTGGACACGCTGCACCCTGGACTGCGCCAGCGCCTGCAAACCGAACAGACCTATCTCGCACTGCCCTACTCGGTCGCGTACGCGCACGATATCCTGTTCATCAACGAACGGCTGAACGCGGCAGCGGACGCCGTCGAGAGCGGCGATCCGGCGTTCGCGCGCTATTTGCGCCTCAGAGCGCGGGATTTGCTTGCGGACGATTACGAAGGCGGCGACGCGGCCTGGGTGACGGGCAATTTCACCGGCAATCTCAATGCGCAAATCGGTTCGTATGAGACCTACGACGATGCGCTCTACGGCGTGAAGACGTTCTTCTCGCTCTCGCTTCTGGTGCGAGACCAGGCCCGCAGCGCCGAACTGCAGGCGGCGCTGCAAGACATTCAAACAGTCGAAAATGCGCTGCCCTATACACACCACCGCGAAGTGCGCAGCGACATTCCTGTCGGCGTTTACAACATCATCGCTGATTTCGGCCAGGCGCGGGGCGCCAATACGGCGACGATCCTGCCGAACGAAGCGTATCTGGCGCGCCAGTACGGGCGCACGATCCTGATGCGCGGCAACATCCTGCTGAACGACGATATCTTCGCCGAGACACACCGTGCGTTCGCGGCGGCTGTGATTGAATCACAAGCCAACGATCTCACCCCCGAAAGCGGCTTCTATCGCACCCTCTGGCACGAGATCGGCCACTATCTCGGCGTCGATCAAACGGCGGACGGCCGCGATCTCGACGTCGCGCTGGAAGACACCGCCGATCTGCTGGAAGAAATGAAGGCGGATCTGGTGTCGCTCACGTCAGCGCGGATTCTGCAACAGCGCGGGCGGATCACTGAAGCGCAGTTGCGCGGCATCTATGCCTCAGGCATCCGGCGCGTGTTGCAGAAGAATAGGCCGCGGCGCGAACAGGCCTACAACACCATGCAGCTGATCCAGTGGAACTGGTTCATGGAACGCGGCGCACTTCGGTTCGAAGATGGCCGGCTGCGGATCGATTACCGGCGCTATCCCGAAGCCGTGACCAGCCTGCTGCGTGAGGTGCTCGCCATCCAGCGCGCCGGCGACCGCAACGCCGCCAACGCTTTCGTCGAACGCTGGACGACATGGCGGCCCGACCTCCACGAAGTGATCGCGCAGCGTATGCGTGAGAGCGAACGCACGCGCTTCACGATCGTCACCTACGAGGCGCTGGACGGCGCGCGCTGATGGAATGTCAGGCGGCGAACGAAGAAATCGTCATCGTCGCGCCGCGCTTAACCGAGGCGGCGGGCGAGGCTGCCTATTCGGCGTTTGAAATCGATCCTGTCGTGCTTGAAACCGCGACACGGTTGGATGAAGCGCTGCGCAGCGCGCCCGGCGTCTCGACATTCCGCCGCAACGACAGCGCCGCCGCGAATCCGACGATCCAGGGCCTCTCCATTCGCGCCTCTGCGCCCTCCGGCGCCGGGCGCGCTCTGGTGACGCTCGATGGCCAGCCGCTCAACGATCCGTTCGGCGGTTGGGTAATCTGGGGCGCTGTCCCGCCGGAGACGATTCAGAACGCTACCGTGCTGCGCGGCGCTGGCGCAGGGCCTTATGGCGCGGGCGCGTTGACCGGCACGGTGCAGCTCGATGAGCGGCGCCGCGAAGGCGTGGTGCTTTCACTCGAAGGCGGCGAGCGCGGGCAATGGCGCGCCACGGGCGTTGGCGAAGCGCAAGGCGAAGCATGGTCGTTCATGCTGGCGGCGGCGGCGCAGCAGGACGATGGCTGGATACCGGTGCGCGTTGGACGTGGCGCTGCGGACGCGCCGGTGTGGTCCGACTCGGTGGCGGGCGTCGCGCGCGCTGAGTGGCGCGACGGCGAGCGTACGCTTTCAGCGCGCATCGGCGGCTATTCTGAAAGCCGTGGCGCAGGTTTGGTTGGCGCGGAGTCCGTTTCAGATGGTTCGAGCTTGAGCCTGACTCTCGCCGCGCCCGCGGGCGATGTCGCGTGGCGCGTGCAGGCCTGGGCGATGACGTCCGATCTCTACAACACCTCCGTATCGACAGCACCGGACCGCAGCGCCACAACGCCCGCGAACGAACAATACGAGACGCCGGCCTTCGGCTGGGGCGGCAACGCGGCCGTGCGCTGGACCGGCGACGCTTACGGTGTCGAGATCGGCGCCGATCTGCGCACGGCTGATGGCGAGACGCGCGAGCGGTTCTCGTTCAGCGGCGGCCAATTCACGCGCAATCGCATCGCCGGCGGGCGAACGCTGACGGCAGGCGCTTATGTTGAAGGCTGGCGCGAAATCGGCCCATGGCTGTTCACCGGCGGCGCGCGTGCGGACATCTATCGCGCTTGGGACGGCAGCCGCATCGAACGGCTCATCGCCACAGGCGCGCCTGTGCTGGAGTTTGCGCCGGAAGATACAGAGACCGTCGCCCCGACAGCGCGTTTCGGCGTGCGCCGTGCGTTTGGCGATCTGTTCGTGCGCAGCGCGGCCTACGCTGGCTTCCGCCCGCCGACCTTGAACGAACTCCACCGCCCCTTCCGTGTCGGTAATGACGTCACCGAAGCAAACGCGGCGCTCGAACCGGAACACATTCTCGGTGTCGATTTCGGCGCCGGCGGTGCGCATGGCTCTTGGTCCTGGGACGCGGGCCTGTTCGCGACGCGGCTTGAGGATGCGATCGTCAACGTCACGCTCGGCGCCGGACCAGGGACCTTTCCCCCTGGCGTGTTCGTGCCAGCGGGCGGCGCCTATCGGCAGCGTCAGAATGCGGGTGTCATCGAAGCCTTTGGCGTTGAGGCGCAGGCGCAGGGCGATTGGAGCGAGCGCGTCGGCTGGCGCGTGGCGCTGAACTATACCGACGCCGCGTTCGACGGTGGACCGCTCTCTGGTTTGCGGCCGGCGCAGTCGCCGGAATGGAGCGCCAGCGCCGGGCTTGAATGGCGGGTGCTCGCCGGCACAACGCTCTCCGCGGCGCTCATCTATGAAAGCGCACGGTTCGAGGACGATCTGAATATGCGTGAACTCGATGCGGCGGCAGCGCTCGATCTGCGCGCCGAGCAGCGGCTGCATGGCGGCGTCTCGGCCTTTGTGGCCCTGGACAATGCGCTGGACGCAGATATCGAGACCGCCGAAACGGCGGACGGCACTGAAAGTTTTGGCCCGCCCCGCGCCTTCCGATTGGGCATCGCGCTGCGGCGGTAGCGCCGCACTGGCGCATGGGCCGGAATTGGACTAATCCCGCGCTCCATGACACGAAAACTCTCTCTCACGGTTGATGGCAAGAACGTCGCGGTGCATCTGCACAAGGGCGACCTGCCCGATAGCGTGAGCTTCAACGGCCCGGTTGCGGTCGATAGCGAGACCATGGGGCTCTCGCTCATCCGCGATCCGCTCTGCCTGGTTCAGATTTCGGACGGCGGTCCCGAGGCGCACTTGGTGCAGTTCGACCGCGCCACCTATAACGCACCAAACCTCAAGCGCGTGCTGACCGACCCACAGCGGCTGAAGATTTTCCACTTCGCCCGCTTCGACATCGCCATGTTCATGCGCGATCTGTCGATCATCACCACGCCGCTCTATTGCACCAAGATCGCTTCCAAATTGGTGCGGACCTACACGGATCGGCACGGCCTCAAGGACCTCACCAAGGAAGTGCTCGGCCGCGATATTTCCAAGGATCAGCAATCGAGCGATTGGGGTGCGCCGGAGCTCACCGATCAACAGCTCGCTTACGCGGCCTCTGACGTCCTGCACCTGCACGCGTTGAAGGAACGGCTCGATGCGATGCTGGTGCGCGAGGGCCGCACCGAGATCGCGCAATCGTGCTTCGATTTCCTGCCGACCCGTGCGGCGCTCGACCTTGCCGGCTGGGAAGAGACGGATATCTTCGCTCACGCATGAGCAAGATAAACCTCGCCGAAAAGCTCTCACAATTCGAAGGCCACTGGCAGCCGCGCGTCGTTGGCGCGTTCAACGGCCATGATCTGATGGTGGTGAAGTTTCAGGGCCAGTTTCCCTGGCACGCGCACGCGGACACCGACGACTTCTTTCTCGTCCTGAAAGGCGAGATGATCATGCGTCTGCGTGACGGCGATGTGACGGTCGGACCAGGCGAAATCTTTGTGGTGCCGAAAGGCATTGAACACGCGCCGTTCGCCGAAGAAGAAACCCATGTGCTGCTGATTGAGCCGAAGGGCACGCCGAACACCGGCGATCCAGCGACGGCCGCTCCACGACGGGAGATTTGAGCGTGAGCGAAGAGACCTTCATCCCGCTGCCAGAGATGATCCGCGCGCGCGCCGAGGAAGCGCCCGAACGCGCGGCGCTCATTCAGGACGATACGCGCCTTCTCTACGGCGCTCTCGACGCAGCAATGGATCGCCTCGCGGCGGCGTTACAGCGCGACGGCCTGGAGCCGGGCGAAAGCATCGCGATCTGCGCGGCGACCTCCATTGCTTACGCAACAGTGTTTCTTGGCGCGCTCCGTGCGGGTGTGGCCGTGGCGCCGATCGCGCCCTCCTCAACACCCGACAGTATCATCGACATGGTCGCCGATTGCGGCGCCAAGGTCTTCTTTCTCGATAGCAGCGTCGCTGACGCACTTGGCGATCGCGTCAGCGCCATCAAAGCGAAGATCGTTAGGCTTGATGACGGCGCGCCGGGTACGGCCCTCGATCAGTTCATCGCGCCCGAGGGCGCAAAGCCGGCGCCGGTGACGATCACAGAGGACATGCCCTTCAACATCATCTACTCGTCCGGCACGACGGGGACGCCGAAGGGCATTGTGCAGAGCTTCGGTATGCGCTTTGGACATGTGATGCGCGCCGTGCCGATGGGGTATGGTCCGAACGCCGTAACGCTGCTCTCCACGCCGCTCTATTCGAACACGACGCTCGTGAGTTTCTTCCCCGCGCTCGCTTGGGGCGGCACGGTTGTGCTGATGAAGAAGTTCGATGCGGGCCAGTATCTCGAACTCGCGCAAAAATACCGTGTCACACATACAATGCTGGTGCCGGTTCAATACTCGCGCCTGATGGCGCGCGAGGATTTCGACTCGTACGATCTCTCATCGTTCCAGATGAAATTCTGCACCTCGGCGCCGTTCTCGGCAGCGCTGAAAGCCGACGTGCTGAAACGTTGGCCGGGCGGTCTGGTTGAATATTTTGGCATGACCGAGGGTGGCGGCACCTGCGTGCTGATCGCGCACGTACATCCCGATAAGCTGCACACCGTGGGCCAGCCGGCGCCGGGCCACGACATCCGTGTCATTGATGAAGCGGGCCACGAACTGCCGCGCGGCGAGATCGGCGAACTGGTGGGACGATCCGAGCTGGTCATGAGCGGCTATCACAATCGCAAAGAGCAAACAGACGCCGCGACGTGGATTTCTCCCGAGGGCCTAGCCTTCATCCGCACCGGCGATGTCGGCCGCTTCGATGCCGATGGCTTCGTCGAGCTCATGGACCGCAAGAAGGACATGATCATTTCCGGCGGCTTCAACATCTATCCGAGCGATCTCGAAGCGGTGTTGCGGCAACATCCCGATGTCGCGGATGTCGCCGTCGTCGGCGTGCCGAGCGCGGATTGGGGCGAAACGCCGGTGGCGTTCGTTGTCTCCCGCGGCGCCGATGCGGACGCGATCAAGAGCTTCGCCAACGAGCGGCTCGGCAAAACCCAGCGCCTCAGCGCCGTCGAACTGATCGACGAGCTGCCGCGCAGCCACATCGGCAAAATCCTGAAGCGCGAACTGCGCGACGCTTAC
>CALBST010000026.1 GCA_937967425.1 uncultured Caulobacteraceae bacterium | reverse complement strand
CGCTGTCGCCAGCGGGGCCGTTTCTGATCTTGAGCGCACGTTTTGGGTGCGGGAGGGCGATCCGGCTCAGACAGAGCGGTAGTTTCGGTGGCCGCTTAGGCCGAAAAGGCGAAGGCCCCAGCCATGGCTGGGGCCTTCTTTCTTGGGTGCGGGAAGAGGATTTGAACCTCTGACCTTCAGGTTATGAGCCTGACGAGCTACCGGGCTGCTCCATCCCGCGTCAAAGGAGGGCGGCGTGTACAGTACACCGCCGGGTCTGGCAACTCCAACGGTCCGAGACCAGACTGCGATGCGCCGCTCTCTATATAGAGACTGGCGTCTTCGCCGGGATTGGCGTCAGTTCGTGCAGGTCGAGATCGTCGGCCACAGCCACATACAGACCCGACGGCGCACGGACAAAACCGGCGATTACCAGCACCAGCCCGTTCATCCCGTGCCGTGACCGCCGAACGATATCCCCAACGTTGGCCCGATCTTGACCCGATGGGCGGGGACGCCGCTGCCAATGGGTGTGCCAATCCCCGAGGAATATGAGACCCGCCCGGTGCCTCTCGTCGATCTCAGCCTGTTCGTCGGCACGGCAGGGCTGGTAGGACCACGGTGTTCGGATGTCGCTCGGTCGCGGACCGGTGGCCTCGGTGACGCTGATGACGGCCCCGTCCACCCGACCGAACAACTGACCCCCGGCCTCCGCCGCCCAAGGGCGGCGCTGTCGACGTCGCCAAAAGTGCTCCAAAACGACGTCGTCGAACTGAAGGGTCTGGCCCGAGGATCCAATCGGATACCCGATCACGCTGCGCGCCGACCGCACTGCCAGCAGACGCCGGCGCCCCAGGGTCGCGAAGTGAGATAGCCCCCTTCCTGCTTTCCGCCCGCCGCCAGCCACTCAGGCGACCACTCGCCACCGGCGTTCTTCAGTGTTTCCTCGGACGCGGCCCAAATCCGATGTGTGGGTTCGGTGACCTTCCCAAGCAGCACAGCGATCGCCATTTCCGCTACGGTAAGCGCGATGCGGCTGATCTCGATCTGCCCGTAAGGCTGAAAATGCGCGCCGCAACCAGGCTCATTGACGAGCGTCGGACCGGGCCAGCGCGTGACGCGAAGATGTTGCTCTCCGTTGGGCTTCATCCCGCAGGCGAAGCACGCTTTGGAATCGACGATGGCGACCGCGTGCCCAGCGCAGGCGTGCTCCTCCGCCCATCCGAACACAACTGGCGGCTTTGCCATTTGCTCCAGGCGCCAGGCATTGAGCAAACCTTCCGCCTGCCAGTCGCCCATCGCTGAGATGATCAGGTTCGCGTTCGACAACACGTCGTGATGGTCATCCCTGAATTTCTGAAATTTGATCGGGTAGCCCTCGCCCTTCAGGTGCGGCAGCGCCCGCTTCATGTCGGCGACGAGCTCAACAGCCTTGTTCGCGCGCACGGACCGCGCACTCAGCGTGTGGCGACCGAGCGTGCCGAACCTCAGCACTTTGGGATCGACGACATTGATTTCGCCCACCCCCGCGTGCGCCAACGATTCCGCCGCTGGGGCGCCGAGGGATCCACCGCCCAGGATCACGACAGAGGCGCTTGCGAGGCGGCGCGCATCTGGATCGACATCACGCCCGTGAATCCAGTCGCGGTCAGCGCGCTCGACCTCGGCCCTACGGAAGAAGCCGCCGGTGAAACGGGAGAGCGCAACATCGGCTGGCAACACCTGCCTGAAACCGCGCGTCATGGGATCGGCAGGCGCTCTCCCCGGGCCGCGCGATTGCGGCTTCGGCCGCAACAGCACCATGGCCGCCGCCACTGGACCGCCGTCCGGCGTTTTGGACATCAAGATGACATCGATCGCCGAGAGCGCGGGATCCGCCAGCCCGGCAAGCATCGCCACCGCTTCGGGCGCTTCGCGGCGCAAGTAGGCGACGATCTCGGCGCCGTTCTTCGGATAATCTTCAGGCACGGGCGGGGAAGCGACCGCCACGGCGAGCGCCGCCGTCGACGAGAAGCCCGCGCGGGCGTCAAGAAACTCGCCGTTCCTGATCCAGCGCTCTAACGTCTCGTCGTCATCGGCCGCGACGGTGTGAACCGCGTCGCGCCAGAGACGCACGATCCGAGTGGAGTCGCCGGGACGCATCAGCAGGAATACGGGCGGCGCATGCGTCTTCGTCAGATGCGTCCAGTAACTCTCGAACTCGGCCAGAAAGTCATCGCGGTTGGCGCCGGCGATGGAAGCATCCACCAGCCCCACGGCGTCGTTCAATACGGTCGCCACCGCGCCGCACGCGTCGAGCGGGTTGAAGGCCGCGCCATGGGCGATGCAAAGAACATTGTCATGCTCGGCATGGGGCCATTTGCCGACCTTGGGTTCGCCCACGAAAGCGACGCGCGGAGCCGACCACGGAAAATCCTTGGACACGATGAGATCGAGTTCGATGTCGCCCGTGCTGGCGCGCACAGGAAGCCGCCAACCAACGACGGGTGTGCGGGTCGCATAACAGGAAAGCTCGGCGGCCTCTAACCGCCGAGCCTCTCCGCCCACCCTTTGAAGCCAGGCTTCAACCTGAGCGACCGCAAGATCGTGCAGCGCTTCGGGCCGGCGCCCAGCGCCGCCATCAGGCATAACGCTTGCCGCCCTCCTTCTGCACCGCCCCGCGCTCGGCCGCCTCCGCCGCGGCGGCCGACAGCAAACCCGCCGTCAGCACGCGCGCAGCGCCAAGGGCCGGAGTGGCGCTCGCCTCGGTCGCGGCTTTCTCCAGACGTTCACTGAAGAACGTGGTGGCGAAGACCTTATCCCAACAGCCGAGCGCCGTTTCGCGCGTGCAGTTGGAATCGAAGAGCGGCTTCAGCGTCGCCAGCGCGTCGTCCAGCTTCTCCTTCAGCTTGCGCGCGCGCGCATCATCGGTCCCCTTGGTGATGTCGTCATTACCGGGGATCGGATGCTTCACGACGAGATCGTATTCGAGCCGATCGCGGATCGCCTTCATGGTCTCATAGAGCGCCACATCTTCGCGGTCGGCGTTTGCCCAATACTTCTCCGTCACCAGCTTGGTGACGCCAAAGCCGCTCAAGATGCCCGTCCAGGACGAACGGCTCTTCACGTAGAATTTGATGTAGCGCACCACGCGCCGCATCTGACCTTCGCTCGTGTCGTAGTCCGGACTGCGGTCCTTATTCTTGCCGTTGAACCAGCCGGTCACGTCACGCGCATCGGACTTCTTCCAATCGCTGCTCGCCAGTTCGTAGAGGTAGGTCTCTTTGCCGAAGGCATCGGTTTCGATCGTCACGCGATAGACCGGCACATCGACGTGATAGCCTTCCTTGTAGTAGATACGGACGCAATTCTTCCGCACCTCGGGCCTCTTGGCGAAGCTGTCGTCGTCGATGGCGTCGCGCACCATCTGACGCGCGGCGAGCGCGGTCATGTCGGCGCCTTGCGGGCCCTTCAGATCATCGCGCAGGAAATAGACCCCGTCGTCGATGTCGTGGTCGCCGTCAGGCAATTGCACCATGGTCCACATGGCGTAGCTGCCCTGCGAGGCGTGATCCCACGGGGCGGCCAGCGAGGCCTTGGCGAGGCCATCCTTCAGGCGTTTGCGATTGGCGTTGCGCCGTTCACGCATGTTGTCGCGCTCTTCTTTCGGGAGTGCGACGTTCGCCTTGTGGAAGGCCAGAAGATCCTTGGAACAATCGAACATTTCCTACTCCTATGGGGTGATGTGCAATTCGGCTGCACGGGCCGGATTCGAGAGAACGGGTGCGGCTTCGAAGGCGCCGCAGAGGAGTTTCGCGATGACGCTCGTGGTGTCCGCGCAGAGCGCGTTGAGCATGTCGGCATCGGCAAGCGCTTGAGCGATTAGCGCGTTCATGGACTCGTCGCGGGCGTCGTCGAGGCCGAGATACGGCACGAGCGCGGCGGGCACTTTGTCCGCAGGGAAACGAACAATCTCGCAAGGCCGATCGAGCCGGCCCTTCAGCATCCGCGCGATATTGTCGAACGCGAACTCTTGCGCATCGATCGACAACGTCGCCGCGTCGGCGCCGAAACGCCAATCCAACAAGTCGCGGTGACGTTTGGCATCCGTTACCTGCTCGCCTGCGGGACGCGGGCAGCTACCCATGCAGAGGATTTCGATCGGACGCCCGGGCTCACTCGCGCGCAACGCCTCCGTCAGCGCGATCAGCACCGGGTTGTTGCCCCAGAGCCCGCCGTCGGCGAAATAATTGACGCTGTTCGCCGCGCCGTCGGTGCGCGGCACGCGCGCGAGAGAACGGAAGATCGGCGCCGCGCTCGACGCCAGGCAGACGTCGACCAGTGTCGTGTTGTTATCGCGATTGTTGGTTTCGCCGACGAGATGGGGCGTCTTGAAGACCCAGGAACGGTGCTGCGACATCTCCACGGCGGGCACGGCCATCGCGATGCCGCGCTCGGCAAACACTTGGCCGAGCGTCATGTCGCCGAAGGCTTCGGTGAGCGCCGCCTTCATCGCCTGCTCGCCGTGTTCGAGCGCTTCGTGGCGTTCCACGAGGTCGCCCGGCAAGTCCCACCACTGGCTAGGCACACGCCGGCGAAAGATGGCTCGGCCATGGGCGCGGTAGAGGTGAGCGACGCGGTCAAGGCCGATGCCGGCGGCCAGGGCGGCGCCGACGATGGCGCCCGTACTGGCGCCGACGATGAGGTTGAAGGCCTTGCCGATGTCGAGCTGGTCGCCGCCGCGGCGCAACGCAAACGCACGCCCCGCCGCCCCCAGATAGGAGGCGGTGTAGACGCCGCGCATGCCGCCTCCATCGAGGCTGAGCACCCTGTAGGGTTGGGTCCACCCCATTGATTACCTTACCGAGCCCGCCTTCCGGGCCATCCTCGGCATAAGTATGCGCATACTTTTTTCACACAAGGGGTGCTCTACTTGTTTTTGTGGGTGCGTTAAGATTTGCGCAACGGGCTGTGGGGACGGCCCGGCAGGGATGGGACATGGACGACATTGGCCGCGCGCCGCGCGACGAGGACGATAGGGCCTTTGGCGGGCTGCCCTGGAGCATCCGTCAGCGACTGGATTTCATCGAATTTCGCCTGTTCTGGGATGGACGCGTAAATCGTTCGGATCTGAAGGATCGCTTCAAGATATCGACGCCACAGGCAACGACGGACTTTGCGCGTTATGCAGAACTAGCGCCGGGAAATATCCGCTACGACGGCGTCGAGCGCTCCTATGTGCCTACGGAGAGTTTTCAACTCCAGTTCTACCGGTTGTCGCCCGAGCGATTACTGCTTCAATATCAAGCGCTGGTCGAAAACCTCATAAAAAAGGTTGACACCTTTATAGGCTTTCAACCTGAGCTGGGCGTCGTTCCATCGCTTAATCGCAACGTCAACGCCGCTTGTCTGAAGCGAATTTTGAACGCGATTGAAGCGAAAAATGCCCTGGAAATACGTTATCAATCCCTGTCGTCCCCGGAGCCGGCGACACGGTGGATCACGCCTTATGCGCTGGCCTATGACGGTTTCCGGTGGCACGCGCGCGCCTGGTGCACGCACCGTCGAGCGTTTCGAGATTTCGTGTTAGCCCGCATTCTCGATATCGGCGCTTCACGCCCGGGCCGCGTCGATCCAACATACGACACCGAATGGAATACGGAATTCACGCTGCGCATTGCGCCGCATCCAAAGCTGCCGCCAAGCCACCGCGCCGCCATCGCGCTCGATTACGGGATGCGTGACGGCGTCGTCGAATTCAAAACCACGATCTATCTGGCCTGGTATCTGACCCGGCGCTTGTTGCTCGACTTGGACACAGACGAACTCCCCCCGGAAAGGCTCCAGCTCCAACTTCTCAACCGGGACGACCTCATCGCAGCCCAGGACGACGCTCAGCGGCGCGCGGCGGCCCACGCAGTGATCGCGGAGCAGAGCTAGGACGATCAGACATAGCTGATCACATCACCATCTCTTGATCAGGTTTATCTGATTGACAAGCATCGGCGTAATAAGATATAGCTTATTACCATGGTGACGCCACGAGACCAGCTCGACAAACGGTTTGCGGAGCTTCGCCCGTTCTTGGCCCGGGCGGCGCGCCCGGCCCGGGGCTGGGTGCGCGCCATTCGCGAAGCCCTTGGTATGACCACGGCCCAGATGGCCGCTCGCATGGGAGTGACGCAGCCGCGGGTGGTCGAACTGGAAAAGTCCGAACCGACCGGTGGGGTGACGTTACAGAGTCTCGAGCGTGCCGCAGAGGCCCTCGGATGCCAGCTCGTTTACGTCCTTGTGCCGCGACAGCCACTCACCCAAACCGTGCGCGCGCGCGCCATTCGCGCGGCGGACAAACAGTTCGCCGCCATTGAGCAAACGATGCGCCTTGAGGACCAGACCGTCGATCCGAAGAAGCGGCGCGTCGCGCACGAGCGTCTGGTGACTGAACTGATGCAAAAGCCAGCCCGGCTCTGGGACAGCTGATGAGCGATTTGTTCAATGAACCGAACGACGCGACGCCGCTCACTCCCGAAGAACGTGATGGTTTGATCCCTTCGCACGTGGCGCTGCGCGGCGAGCTCAATGAGCTTGAGCAACAGAACATTCTTGCCGCAAGCGTTTGGGCGTTTAGCCGCCGGCGCGACCCCTTCTCGGAGGCGTTTGCGCTGGGACTGCACAAACGGATGTTCGACCAAGTCTGGCGATGGGCTGGTCAATTCCGCACAAGCGACAAGAACATCGGTGTGGATCATCGCACGGTTCAGGTTCGTTTGCGTCAGGCGCTTGATGATGGACGCTACTGGGTGACTCACAACACCTACACTGCCGACGAACTCGCCGTTCGGTTTCATCATGCGCTGGTCTTCATTCACCCGTTTCCAAACGGCAACGGCAGATGGTCGAGGCTAATGGCCGACCTTCTCATCGTCTCGCTCGGCGGCAAACGCTTCAGTTGGGGCGGCGGTGGCACGTTGCACTCCGGGGACGAAACGCGCCGCGCCTATGTCGCGGCTCTACGCGCCGCC
This sequence comes from uncultured Caulobacteraceae bacterium, assembly GCA_937967425.1. Next base: position 6,403 of record CALBST010000026.1, on the reverse strand, counting down.
GACAATCACGATTTCGGGCCCCTGATCGCATTTGCGCGATCCTGAACGCGCTCAAACAGACAGATAGCTGTCATTCATGTCCCGGTGCGGTTTGAAACTCGATACTGTCATGTAAATCCGCCCCGTTTGCTTCGGCAACGCGCCAAGACGCGCCACGGCCGCGTTGACGCGTTCGCAGCGCGATGCATCCAAGTAGAACCTGTTCTTGTCCAGAAGGTTCAACGGCTTCAAATAGTCATCGAGGTTTGCCGCTTCCAAACGCGCGATCGCGTCGTCGAGCACCGCCGCCGAAATGCGTGGACGCAGCAACGGCTCGATGTTCGCAGTAAGGTCATCGGACAAGATGAAGGCAATGCGCGGTGCATCCGCGTTGCGGACATAGCGCACTGCCGAATTGAAGCGCGAGCCACGCGAGGCAGTGCACGCCTCGTTCGCTTCCCCATCGAGAATGACGCCAATGGCGTGACATCGGCCCATCGGATCAATCAGCAAGGCGCCGTCCATCCTCCGCGCTCGGTCAAGTAGGTCAGCGACGGCGGGCGTCGCTTCAATGCGCATGCCTTGTCTCGCCAATCTTGCCGCTTCGGCCTCCGCGTCGCCGGCAACGATCGCAAGTGCGCCGCCGGGGACTGCGATCAACGCCTTCCACACCGCCCAAAGACGATCGGCGTCGGAAGGTATGCCTGCGAAGAGCCGGGAGACGTTGTCGTCAAACTGATTGCGATCCACCGGCTCGCCGGGCAGTTGCGGGCGCCCCAAACGAACGCGAAGGACTTCTTTGTCCCCCATGTGTAGATCCCAGCCCTGCTCGGTGAACGTCGCCACGAACGGCGCGTCGTCGGCGTCAGTCGTCTCGACGCGTCCTACGCCCAGCGCGTCCTCGCAGTCGGATAAGAGGGCTGCGCCATCGCTCGCCATTTGCAGGAGCTTGCGAGCCCAACGCCGCTCGCTCAAATGCACGGGCGCCGCGAGCCGCGTCACAAAAGAAAGCTTGTGGCGCTTAGCGTCGGCCAGCACGATGCTTCCAGCGTTAGCGGCGCCCTCGTAGCGCAATTGCGCGAGATCGTTCAGCGCCGCAAAGAGTTCGCCCGGCACGGCGTTCTGTCGAACCATGCCCACAACTTCGCGCATGAGCGCTTGAGCGCCGCGCGTGGCGACTTCTTCGCCGGCGCGAAACTCTTCCAGATGATGACCAGCCTCCGGCCGCCACAACGCAATGCTTGCGTCCTTCAAGAGCTGACGCAGGCACTCCTCGATGAAGGAGAGCCGCCGGGGCTTGCCCTCGAAGCCAATTCTCTCAACGACGGGGTAGCGCTGAAACAGCGTGGCAGGCGCCTGCACAATGGGCACGACGTAGTGCTTATCGACCGGCGTCGGCGTTCCGCAAAAGCTCACGACGCCGTTCTCGTCATCGTAGGATTTCAGCCGCCGTCTGACCTCGTCACGGATGGCGCTGGTGCGAATTCGCTCCGGCTTTTCCGCGTTCGACTTGGCGTCGGTGTAGAACATTTCGTTCGCCGGATGCTCAGCGATCGCATTGTTCAAGCCAGTTTCGAAATCGTCGAACAGTGAGAGCGGCCAAGCGTCGTATTCGGGGTCAATGCAGATTGGGTGCGCATTGGTGACGCCTGGGCGCCTGACGCCGACCAAGAGCGCCTCCGGCTTCCCCGGCGCCTTAATGGCTTCAAAAACCTTCTCGGCGGCGAGACGCAGCAAGATGCGGAAGTGGCTTTGGTAGCCCCACATGAAAAGGTCGATCGTATCTTTCGTCATGACCGCTATTTATGCGGTCAGAGCGGGCTCGCCAAACCCTGCCGGAACCGCCAAGCTTGGCCCCCGCCAAGCTGATAGAGCGCATCCACCCTTTCAACTCGCGACATCAATAGGCAGCTGTTGAACGCCGATCCCTTGTTCGCCACTGTTGCCACCGACCCCGCTGGCGGAAACAACCGATAAGACCAGCCTGTCGATCGATACGGCGCCGCAACGTCGGCGCGTCCGAGCATCAAGACGCCGTCTTCTATTGTGGGATTAATGGATTTCGCTTTGGAAAACTCGGCAGCTAAGTCGGCGAGCGGCCATTGCAAACTCGGAATGGGATCGCGCACCATCGGCTCGCAAAAATCCGGTCGCAAACCCGTGTAGAGGCAAAGGATCGCGTGCGCGGCGCCAAACTCTTGCATGGCGCTTTGTATGAGCCGGTCACATTCGTCTAGGGTCATGCCGGTCCGATGCTGCTCTCATTTCCCTTCCGCATCCTCTTACAGGCGCTCGTCGCCGCCACCATCATCTTTGTCGTCGGCGTGGGCTGGCTGGCCCCAGCCGACGGCGTGATCGGCGCCCAGCTCGCCGCGCTGCGCTGGGCGCCTTTAGTCCCTCTCGTATTCCTCTTCGTTCTGTATTGGTCATGGCGTCTGATCGAGCCGCTGCAAGCGCTGACCTTCCCCTATCTTGGCGGAGATTGGAACGGATCTCTTCGGTATGAGACGCACGACGGGAAATGCGGCGAAAGAACCGCGCGGCTCAGCATCCGCCATGGCTTCTTCGGCCTGCACATGCGCCTTCTGACCGAAGAATCCACATCGCGGACGCTTGCCATTGCCACCGCGCGCGATCCTGCCTTTGGCGACTTCCGCCTCTATTATGTGTTCGAGGTTTCGCGCATTGCCGGCATCGGCGCCGACAAGGTCTATCGCGGCACGGCGGTGGTGCAGATCGATCTGAAGAAGACCTTGCTTAGCGGCGACTACTTCACCGAGCACAAGAGCACTGGACACATTAGCTTCGAACGCGCGACACGCTGATCATCCCGCAGGTTCTAGCGCCCGCCCTCTTCGGCCCCCGCTTCGCGCAAAAGCGTTCAAGCGCGGCTTTACCGGCGGGGCCGGCGGCGGCGTTCAGTTCAGGCGCATTGAAATCCGCGAGGCGCACCTCAATCCATGTGCCTGGGTCACGCGATTGGCCAACGCAGAGGCTGTCGCCGTCGCCGACATATCGGACCGCACCGGAGAATGTCTCTCCCGCACGCTGAGGAAGTGGGCCTTCGCATGGATCCGCGTGAGCGATTGCGGGAAGGCATGCGATCACCAGAGCGATCAAAAGCGAGCGAACTATCATGGCGACGAGACTGACTGGATTCGACCCTTATTTGAGATAGCCTCCGGTGTATTGGGACGCCTCTTCGTCCGAAACGATCTCAAGCGCATCCGTTGCCAGCACCCTCGCTTGAATGGCCTCGATCTGATCGAGCGGCGCGTTGAGCCATTCCTTGCACGCGAACTGGTTGGTGAGGATGACCGGCATCGCCTTGGCGTGCACCGGGCGGACGAGATCGTTGGCTTCAGTCGTCAGGAACGAGAAGAGCTTGTGCGTGCCTTCGTTGGGTTCTTTCTTGCTGCCGTAATCGCCCCACCACTCGCCGCAGATGCCGGCGAAGAAGAGCATGCCGCGATCAGGTGGCGCGAACCATCGGATCTGCTTCTTCCCTTTTGGCGAGGTGTCCTCGTATTCGCTGAAGGCCGTGAACGGGACGAGGCAGCGGAATTGCTGCTTCAACAGCGGACGCCAATGGGCGCTCTTTACGTTGCGGATGTTGGTGACGGGCGCTGAACCGAATTGCGGTGGACCTGGCAGACCCCATCGCATCTTCGCCCATTCGAGTTGGCCGCTCTCGTTTTGTTTGATGACGGGCGCATAGCTTTTCGGGAAGACTTCAAGGACAGCGTTGCCCAGGAGCGGCGTGATGCGCGTCTCCGACCATTCTTCGAAGCCGTAATAGTCTTTCTCTTTGCCGGCCTTGCGGATGTCGGAGGCGTAGCGATTGCACATCCGGCAAATCTAGAGAATTGGTCACGGTCACGCTAGCACCGCAAGACTCTCCCAACTTCCGGTCCAGGTAAGTTTACCGACCCGATCCGTTGCAAGATCGCCGATGCCGTCACCCTCGTGGGAAACTCACGCCACTCAACGTGGTCGACATAGCGCCGGATCATCGGCGGATCGCGCAACAGCGACGGCATGCGCGCTTCAGCTTCTGACTGAGAAGTGTACAGCACGGTTTCCTCATACTGTGCGCTAGCTTGCGCGAAATCCATGACGCCGCCGGAGCGAAACGTGCCGGCGCCGAGCATCAGTTCCATGCCCTTGAGGTCGATCACCGGCACATCCGCGATTGGCAAGCCGGCGCCGAAGGAATGGTTCTGCAACACGAACGGATGCACCCGCGCAGGCCTACTCGACTTCCACTTCAGCACGCTTGCAATCGTGGCCCAGTTTTCTATCGCCCACTGCGCCTTACGCGCCGCCTGGGCGGCCGCGCGCTCAAGCGCCGCACGTTGATTGTAACGCTCGACGGGGTCGGACGGGAATCCAAGACACTTCACCTCGCCAACAAACCACGTCTGGCCGATCCTGATGAGGAGATCGATTTCCTCGCCGGCTTTGAAAGGAATCGTTTTGCCCGCCACTTCGGCGTCGGTCAGGAGCGCATTGCCGGCGATGCTCGCCGTCAGTTCAGATCGGACAAACCGCTCGAATGGCTTGCCCCGCGCGTTGGCCGTTTTGTCGTCAGTCAAGCCCGCCATCTTCATCCAAATCTCGGCGCGACGCAGGGGATTGCTGCTTAGTAAGACCGGCGCGCATAGGGCCAAGGCTTCGTCTTCTATCGCCATGAACGCGGCGCCCCAGAGACCGAACTGACTGGAATTCGAATGGGTTAGAAATGCAATGATCGCATCCGCAGCGTCCTGCTCCAGGTTGCGTGTTTCTTTCAGCAGACGCCTAATCTCGCTGCGTCGAACAATCATCGCCCAGGACCTCGCGTCGGACCACGTCGCCGCCTGCGTCGATTGTGAGGCCGACATCGCATCGGCGGCGTCTGAGAGCACGCCACAAACGAGCTCCAGTTCACGCAGCGAAACGTTAGATCCAGGCACGATTATCTCATCGGCGAAAGCGGTCAGATAGGTCGTCGCAAGCACTTCCATCGCGAGGAACGGCCGGACCGCAGTGGCGGACGCTTTGGCGTCGATCAAGCCGGCTTCAAAACTCCAAAGCCCTTCCTCATCTCGCGCCGCGGACTTCACGCTCACGTAGCTGTGTGCGGCCCTAGCCTCCGGAAACTGACGCCAATGCAACTCAGCTTGCATGAGCCATTGAATGACCAGCAGCTGTTGTCGGAGGTTCCAGGCAACCGGATAGGCGCCGCTCTCTAAGTCACGCGGCGTGTGGAGGAACGCGCCCTTGTCGACAACACGCAGATCATGGTCATCCCACAACAATGATTGCCATATCTGCGTGATCGCGCGTTCGCTGCTGCAGGTGGCCATGGCGATACCGGCCATCTGCCAAGTCTGCAGGTCAACCTTTTCGGGCTGTGCAGGCAAGCGCGCCGCTCGTAGAACCCACCACTGAGTAGCATCCACCGCAGCATCGATTAGATCCGCGGCCGCGAAATCGTTCTCTCGCCCTGCTAGCTGCGGCGCTGCTTGCGCCAGGGCATCCACGGATTTGACCCCGCTCCCGTCGTCTTGCTGGGCGAGCGTGGCGTCGGTGATCACCCTGAAACTGCGGTTTAGTTCGCTAATCGCGAGAACTCTCGCCTCCTCCGCAGTGAGGCCTGCAAGGCACACGCGATCCGTCCGCGCGCGTAACATTTTCAATTCCATCGCCAGCATTATTGCCGCGACTCCCAGCTCGGCACCTGCGATTGAGCCCGGATGGATCGCATTGACCGCTTCGAGCAGCTTGTCGCCGTCGAATTCCCTTGCGGTCGGATTCAACGCGCGGTCCTTGGCGCGCCTCAAAGTATCAAGAAGAGATTTGCCTGCCATCGCTCGCGTCTGTGCTGGGATCTATTTAGAGATCCATCGATGTGGTGACTACCTCGTCATTGTGGCTGCGAACACCTTCAAGAGATCCCATGCGCTCAATTGGCGCCGCGCGAGGCACTATTATAGAAACCCGGGATGTGGAACGTCCGCGAGGCGGCTGCGCCAAAAAGTGCAAGAGCTCGGCGATCATTTGTAGCGCGTGCGCGTCTTACGAGATCGCAGCCGATGCGGAAGCGCCAAGTAAAGCGCCCATTGTTCGCCGATCAGCTTCATGTCGTAGCTGGTGTCGCCACGCTGAAGCGCCTCTTCGATGAGACGCCTCGCTTCATCCTCGCAGGCCTGCGCCGCTGCTCCGAATGTCGGAAATTCTCCAAGCGAACCTGCTCGCGCACTCGCGTACCAAAAGTCAGGTTGAAGCCCGTTGGACTTAGGACCGGCGCGAATGTCGAAGCGATAGGCGAAACCGAATTCGAGCGTGTGCCGTTCTTCGCCGCCGACGCTCCATTTGCTCCAGCGGCCTTGGCCCATCGCGTATTCCTTCGGCAGCTCTTCGCGCCGGTTGAAGGCGCGTT
>CALBST010000025.1 GCA_937967425.1 uncultured Caulobacteraceae bacterium | reverse complement strand
GGCGGCGCCGAAGCGCTTGCTTACTCATACGCCGCCGCAATCGGTTGTGGCCGCGCCGGCATGATCCCGTCGACGTTCAAGATCGAAACCGAAGGCGATCTCTACGGTGAACAAGTCGTGCTGTGTGGCGGCCTCACGCATCTCATCCGCACTGCCTGGGAAGTCCAAGTTGAAGCCGGTACGCCGCCGGAACTCGCTTACTTCGATTGCCTGCACGAAGTGAAACTGCTCTCCGATCTCATCCATGAGCGTGGCATAGCCGGCATGCACCTCGCCATCTCCAACACAGCCGAGTACGGCGAATACGTCACCGGCCCGCGCGTTATCGATGCGCGCGTCAAAGACGCGATGCGCGCAGTGATGGCCGATGTGCAGAGCGGCAAGTTCGCGCAACAATGGATGGCCGAGCACAGGGCAGGAGCGCCAAATCTCGCGAAGCTGCGCGAAGCGGCTGCCGCGCACCCGATTGAAGACGCGGGCCGCAAGGTGCGCGCGCTGCTAGGTAAGTAAGTCCGGACCGCCGGCGCCCTCGCCGGCATCCGGTGTTTCAACGGGCAGTCTATGTGCCGGTTAAAACAAGCCGGCGAGGGCGCCGGTGGTCCAGATGGGCGGAACCACCGCGCTTCGCGAGTCTGGAATGACGAAGACAGAGATGCTTAAAGGCCCTCCATGAACACCCGCATCGGCACGCCGCTTTCTCCATCCGCCATCCGCGTCATGTTTCTCGGTGGCGGCGAACTGGGCAAGGAAGTCGTCATCGAACTGCAGCGCCTCGGCGTCGAAACCATCGTCGTGGACCGCTACGCCAATGCGCCTGCCCAGCAAGTGGCCCACCGCGCCCACGTCATCGACATGACAGACGCCAAGGCGCTCCGCGCTCTCGTCGAGCAAGAGCGTCCGCACCTCATCGTCCCCGAGATCGAAGCCATCGCCACCGACGAACTCGTTCGCATCGAAGCCGACAAGCTCGCCACGGTGATCCCAACGGCGAAAGCCGCGCACTACACCATGAACCGCGAGCGCATCCGCGTGCTCGCCGCCGAGGATCTGGAGCTCCCAACCTCGCCCTATGCGTTCGCCTCATCGCTCGAAGAGATGCAAGGCGCCGTCGACAAGATCGGCTTCCCAAATTTCGTGAAGCCGGTGATGTCGTCCTCGGGCAAAGGGCAGAGCCGCCTCAAATCGCAAGCCGATGTCGCGCCAGCGTGGGACTACGCCATGAGCGCCGGGCGCGTGAAGCAGCCGCGCGTGATCGTCGAAGGGCAGGTGATGTTCGATTTCGAAGTTACTTTGCTCACTGTCCGCGCCGCCAGCGGCACGCACTTCTGCGAACCCATCGGCCACGTCCAAGTCGATGGCGATTACGTCGAAAGCTGGCAGCCGCAAGCGATGAGCGCGAAAGCTCTCGCCAGTGCGCGCGACATTGCCGGCAAAGTCACCGAAGCGCTCGGCGGCTACGGAATCTTCGGCGTGGAACTCTTCGTCAAAGGCCACGATGTCTGGTTCAGCGAAGTCTCGCCACGCCCGCACGACACCGGCCTCGTGACGCTCGTCTCTCAAGTGCAAAGCGAATTCGCCCTCCACGCCCGCGCCATTCTCGGCTTGCCCGTCGACACCTCGCTTCGCGCCGCAGGCGCCAGTGCCGTCATCTATGGCGGCATGGAGGCGCAAGGCATTGCCTTCGATGGCGTCGCCGAAGCGCTCAGCGTCCCCGAAACCGAGATCCGCCTGTTCGGCAAACCCGAGAGCTTCAAAAAGCGCCGTATGGGCGTCGCCGTCTCGCGCGGGAAGGATACGGGCGAGGCGAGGGCCAGGGCCAAGCAGGCGGCTTCGCTGGTAAAACCAATCGCCACCGACTAGCGTCTCGAAAACGGAGACGCGGCAATGGCCACAGAACAAAAGCCCATCAACTCAGGCTATGGCATGCGCACCGAAGCGCGCGACGCCATCGGTGGCCGCGATCTCACCGGCAAAGTCGCCATTGTCACCGGCGGCTATTCGGGCTTGGGCCTCGAGACCACCAAAGCACTCGCCGCCGCCGGCGCGATCGTCATCGTTCCCGCGCGCACGCCCGAGAAAGCGCAAGCCGCGCTCGCCGGCGTCGCCAATGTCGAACAAGCCGCGCTCGATCTCGCCGATCCCAAGAGCATTGACGCGTTTGCCGGCGGTTTCCTTTCGCGCACCAAGAAGCTCGACATCCTGATCAACAACGCCGCCATCATGGCGTCACCCTTGATGCGCGATGCGCGCGGCTACGAAGCGCAGTTCGCCACCAATCATCTCGGCCACTTCCAGCTCACCGCGCGCCTCTGGCCCGCGCTGAAAGCCGCCAACGGCGCACGCGTCGTCTCGCTGAGTTCAATCGGCCACCGCATCTGCCCGCCGGACCTCGAAGACCCCAACTTCGAGCGCACCGAATACAACAAGTGGATGTCCTACGGCCGCGCCAAGTCGGCCAATTCGCTCTTCGCCATCGGCCTGGATAAGCGTGGCGAACCACATAACGTCCGCGCCTTCGCGGTTCATCCCGGCGGCATCATGACTGACCTTCAGCGCTTCATGCCCGAGCAAGAGAAGCGCGCCATGGGCTGGATTGACGAGCACGGCAACGTCAACGAGCGCTTCAAGACGCCGTCGCAAGGCGCGGCCACCAGCGTCTGGTGCGCCACCAACGCACAGCTCGATGGCAAAGGCGGCGTCTATTGCGAAGATTGCGACATCGCAAAGCTTGTTCCGCCCGATCACAAGGACTTCGATGGCGTGCGCCCCTGGGCCATCGATCCTGTGCTGGCGGATAAGCTCTGGGAGCTCAGCGAGAGTATGACCGGCGCGAAGTTCGAAGCGATCTAAGCCGTCTCGCCTAGCCGGAAATTGTAGCTGCTTTAGCGCCGAATAACCGTGCCGCATTGAAGGAGCGCGGCCGTCAGCGCCGGTTCGCCGGCCTCATCGGCATGTATGTGGATATCAGCGCCCGAAAGCAGAGCGACGATGAACGCCGCCGCGCCTGCTTAAGCGTTCTTTCCGCACTTTAGCGGCGACGGATCACGTCCGTTTGTGCGTTTATGGCGTGTCATGCCCATGAACCGTCGCTCTTTTCTCGCCGCCAGCGCTGCCGCGTGCGTTGCTGCGCCCGCTGCCGCGCAAACATTGGATTTCACCGCCGCAGCTGCCTATTCCGCGGCGCGGCGCGGCGTATCGATGCTCGTGCTGCGGCGCGGGGAAGTCGTCTTCGAGGATTACCCCAACGAAGGCGGGCCAACGCGCGGCTGGGAGTTGGCCAGCGGCACAAAGAGCTTCACCGGCGTCATGTGCGCCGCCGCCATTCAGGACGGGCTTGTATCGTCGTGGGATGAGCGCGCCTCTGACACCCTCACCGAATGGCGCGGCGATGAACGCCGCCGCATCACCCTTCGACATATCTTGTCGCTGACCAGCGGCATCACCGGCGGGCCGATCGCGCGCCCGCCCGCTTACGTGGACGCGATAGCTCAGCAACCGGAGGCGCGACCCGGCGAGCGGTTCGCCTACGGCCCCACGCCATTTCAAATCTTCGGTGAGATCATCCGCCGCAAGACTGACGGCGATCCGCTTGCTTATCTCAGCCGCCGCATCTTTGCACCGCTCGGCATCGAGCCCACGCATTGGCGCCGCGGCGCTGACGGCATGCCGCACATGCCGTCAGGCGCGGGCCTGACCGCGCGCGACTGGGCGCGCTTCGGTCATTTCGTACAGCAGGGCGGCGGGGGGCGCGTCGATGCGGACGCGCTGCGTGACTGCTTTATCGGCTCACGCGCAAATCCCGGCTATGGCCTGTCGTTTTGGCTCTTGCGTCCGGGCCTCGTCCCGCCGGGACGCAACGCAGGCATAGAGATCGACACGCGCCTCTCCGAGCGCTTCGGCGGCATCTCGATGGCGGCCGGCGCCGGCAATCAGAGACTTTACCTCATTCCGGCGCTCGATCTCGTCATCGCCCGCCAAGCCACCGGCATCCTGCAAGCGCTCATGCGCCGCCGCCGCGGCCCCGAGTGGTCCGACGCCGAATTCCTTCGGCTCGCGCTCGGTTCAGTAGTTCCGTAGCATGTACTCGGCCGTTGCCCCGAGCAGACGCGCCGTCAGTCCGTAAGAGTAAGACCGCGCGCCGATTGGCCGGCATTGTCCGGCGAAGTCGTGGTATTCCACGCAGACCAGGCGATTATCGCTGACGTGCAACTGCACCCAGCCGGGCCTGCCGCCATTATAGGTGTAATCGCTCTGAACGATGTAGGTGCGGTCGCGGAGCCGCGCGAAGCGTGAGTTGCGCACGCTGCCGCGGTCATAGCGATTGAACATCCAGCCCCAGGAGTCGCGCGTGACGATGCGGTCCATCGCGGCGTCCAGCTCGGTCATCGGCGTTGTTGCTCGAAACACGACCGGCCCGGCATAGGCCTCGCGGACGCGCGCACGCGCCGCCGGCTCGATCCTCACCTGCAGCTCGGAGATCTCCGTTTGCAGCTCGCGCGCGATGCAGGCGAACTCACCGTCGCAGCGTTCGCGCCGGTTGAAGAAATAGTCATAATCGGATTGAGACTGCCGGGCTGCGCCGCGCCAATATTTCACCTGATCGTCGAGATCGTCGATTTCGGCTTCGGCGCAAATTTCGCGCTGCTCAGGCGTGATCTGCTGGCGGCACTGGAGGGATTGCGCGCGCGCCTCGCCGCCAAATCCAATGCCGGCGAGCGTCAGCGCCGCCGCGATCAGTACAACACGCATCAGTACCTCCCCAGGTCGCAAACGCTAATCCGCGCTAACCACAAAATCCAGCTTTGTTGAACTTTGATCAACCTCGTTGTGCGCAGCGCCATCAACGGTTCTGCAACGTCATTGCTGTTAACGTGGGAGAAACGCTCGGAATAAGGGTGTGTGGGCCGCCAATGTCGAAGACTGCAAACGCAGCTGCACTCGGGGTGCGCCGCGCCTGGCTAGGCGTCGGCGTCCCGATCATTGCGCTCGTTGCAGTCATTATCGCGCTGGCTGTGGCTGTTTTCTTGTCCTTTGCGCACGATCAAGACCGCGCTTTTGAGCGCAATAGCGCGACGTTGGTCTCCAATGGCTTGGAGGGCAGGGCCCGCATGATGGGCGCCGTCAGCTTGGACTACGCCAATTGGAATGCTGCGTTCGAGAACATCAGCGCGCGCTGGAACCAGCAATGGGTGGAGGATAACATCTACTCTAGCGTCGCGGACGCCATGGTCCTCTTTCGGCAGAACGGTGCTGTCCGGTACGCCTGGGCAAACGAAACCTACGAAGATCAGACCACCGCTATCGCCGAACTTGCCGCCCAAACCGGTGCGCAATTGCCGAATCTGCGCCGGCTCGCGCGTACGCCAACGCCGGCGGACACCGTCGCCCACAGTTACGCGCGCCTCGGCGATCAGCTACTCATCATCGCCGTCGTCCCAGTCACGCGGGAAGAGAACGAAGCGCGCATCGCTTACAATCCGCTGCGCGGATACGACTATCTCGCTGTCGTCAAAGTTATTGACGCAGCCGGCTTCGCGCAGGCCGGCCGCTCGATGTCGCTCGATAATTTTCATTTCGCGTCGCCGGGCGAACCGGTGCGCGCAGACATGATCGCCCTGCCGGTGACGTCGCCTAACGGCGCGAACGTGGGCAATCTTGTATGGCGTAATACCCATCCCGGTTCAGCCGCATTTCGATCGCGGATTTGGCCGGTCGTGCTTGCCCTCATTGCGATTGGCGCGCTGACACTTCTGATCACACGCTATCTCGTCATCGGCCAGATCAAAGCGATGGCGGGCGCCGAAGCGGCGCACGAAGCCAGCCGCGTGAAGTCAGAGTTTCTGGCCAAGGTGGGTCACGAACTCCGCACGCCGCTTAACGGCATCATCGGTTATGCTGAGATCATCCAGGAGGAAACCGACTCGCCGACGGCACGCAGCGACGCCGATCGCATCATTTCCGCCGCACGGCACCTGAACGATCTTCTTGTCGACATTCTCGATCAGTCGCGCCTCGACGCCGGCCGCATCACTGTGAAGCGTGAAGTGCTTCCTGTCGTTGGAATGGTCGCCGAAGTGCATGGTCTCATGCGGCCGTCGGCGCGCACGGCCGGTGTTAATCTCACCGTACAGCCCAGCGCCGCGGCAAACTATGTCGTCGCCGACCATGTGCGTCTGCGCCAGTGCTTGCTCAACCTGATTGGCAACGCCATCAAGTTTGCACCGCGCGGCAACGTCACGATCAAGACACGCCTTGAGTCCCGAGAGGACGGCGATGTCGTCGTGTTCGATGTCGTTGATGATGGCATCGGCATCTCCAAGGCCGATCAGGAAAACCTGTTCAAACCATTCAGCCAGGCCAACGCCCAGATCGGCGAAATCTATGGCGGCGCGGGGCTGGGCCTGTCCATCGCCCGCGACCTCGCCCGCGCCATGGGCGGCGACGTCACCGTGAGCAGCGAACTTGGCCAGGGGGCGACGTTCAGCCTCTCCGTACCAGTCGCGAGCCCGAAGGCGCTCAAGGCCGCCTAGCCTGCATTGTTGACATACCTCGAAGATCAAGGTAGCTCATCCTTCCATGGTGGATGAGATTGTCCAGGACTGGGAGAAGCGCTGGCGGAAGGCGGTTTTGCCGTTTGCGATCCTCGCCGTCCTCCGAGAGAGCCCAAAGCACGGCTACGCCCTGGCCACCGCGCTCCGCGATCTGCTTGGCGCGGCTGCTCCCGAAGGCACGCTTTACCCTTTGCTCAATGGCTTCGAACGCGACGGCCTCACCGTCGCCGAGTGGGCGATCCAAGACTCTGGCCCCGCCCGCAAAACCTACGCGCTCACCGAAAAAGGCCGCGCTGTGCTCAGCGAAGGCATCGAGCGCTGGTCCGTGTTCAATGCGAGCCTGGAAGGGCTGACCCAATGAGTCGCTGGACCGAACTCACAGACGCCAACGCCCGCGCCGCCTTCGCTGCGTATTTCGCCAAAGTCGATCGCGCACTCGCCGCGCTCCCGCGCGCCGAAGCCGAAGAGATCAAGTGCGAACTTGAACAGCATGCGCTCGACGCCGTCAGCGAAGCGGGTGACGCGCAAGCCGCGCTCGCCCAACTGGGTGATCCTGACGAATTCCTTTCCGATCTCGTCGCCGATAAACTCCGCCAACGCGCCGCGCGCACCTTTTCACCGCTCGATGTCGCGAGCGCACTCGCGCGCAACGCTGGAGCAGGGCTGGCCGGCCTCGCCGTCTCGACACTCGTCGGCATCGGCTACGTCATCGCCGCGCTCGCCATCCTCATGGGCGTCACCAAAATCCTCGATCCTGACGGCGCGGGCGTCTATCGCCTGCCGGACGGGCGCATCTTCATTGGCTTCGGCGAAACGCTCGGCGGCGCCGATATCATGGGAATGTGGTTCTCGCCGCTCGCGATCGCGGCGGGCGCGCTGCTCTACTTCGCTCTGACCTGGGCGTTTGGGCGCGCGACATTGCGCAAGAGCGAGGTCGCACAAAAACGATGACTGAATAGTCCCCAAGGAGATTTGAAATGAAACGCTTTTGGCTCGCGGCCTGCGCCGCGGGAATGCTGACGGCTGCCCCGGCGCATGCGCTCGATATTCGCGTCGATCCCGCGCCGCTTTATGTGTTCGATCAAGCCAACGAACGCGGCGTCTACGATGTCGTACTGCAGAACATCTTGGTCGTGAACGATGAGCGCGGTGCCCGCGAGATTCGCGGCCTGCGCATCGAACTGCGCGCTAACGGCGAAATCATCTCGACCGGCCGTGCGCCTGCCGCCACGGTTGCGCGCCGCGCGCAACAAATGTCGCAGCTTTCCGAGGCCGGCGTACTGCAGATGATGGATTTCCAGTTCCATCTCTCGCGCATCCTGCGGGCTGGCGAGCGCCTGAGCGCCGATGCCACGCTCGATCCCAACGAAGCCTATCTCAACTCAAGCTTCTACATCTCAGCCAATGCGCTGCCGGATACCGCGCGCGTCATCGTCGAAGGTCCGCGCGGCGATCTCGGCCGCGTCGATATCCCTGTCTCGCGCTACGTCTCGCCAATCGCCTATCGCGCGCCCGTCAATGGCCGCTGGTTCGTCGTCGCCTCCGGCGATGTTTCTCAGCATCACCGCTGGGTCGTCTCATCCGAATACGCGCTCGACCTCGCGCGCACCAACGCCGACATGCGCACCTATACCGGTGACGGTTCGCGTCTCACTGATTACGTCACCTTCGGCCAGCCCATCCTCGCCGCCGCGGATGGCGTCGTTGTCGCTGCGCGCAACGATCGCGACGACAATGAAGCCATGCTCCGCCAACCAGGTGAAGGCTTCGACGCGTACATGCAGCGCGTTGTCGAAACACAGCAGGCTATCATCATGCAAAGCGGCTTCGAAGGCGCGGCAGGCAACTACGTCCTCATCCGCCACGCCAACGGCGAACACTCACTCTATGCGCACCTGAAGCACGGGAGTGTGCGCGTGAACGTTGGCGACGCCGTCTCCGCCGGCGCGCAAATCGCCGAAGCAGGCTCATCCGGCAATTCCACCGAACCTCATCTGCATTTCCAGCTGATCGACGGCCCCTACCTCAACAGCGCCCGCGGCTTGCCGATCACTTTCACCGGCCTCCGCCCCGAATGGGTCCCCATCGCCAACCGCCACCTCCGCAGCGGCGATCTGATGGAGCAGGAGTGAGCTAAGCCAGCCGGATTTCTCGCAATCGCTCGTACAAAAAGTCCTGAGCCGTGATCGGCTCAGGATAGCGGTTTGGGTTTTCGGCGCTCACGCAGCTTGGCAACGTTTCGATCAGATAGTCGGGCGCGAAATGCAGAAAGAACGGGATCGAGTAGCGCGGCAGGTGGGCGCGCTCCGGCGCCGGGTTGACGACGCGATGCGTGGTGGAGCGCAAGCGATGGTTCGTCAGCCGCTGCAGCATATCGCCGACATTCACGACCAGCGCCCCTTCAGGCGGATTGACGTCCAGCCATTCGCCTTCCGCCGTCAGCAGCTGAAGCCCGGCTTCCTCCGCGCCAAGCAAGAGCGTGATGACGTTGATGTCCTCATGCGCTTCGGCGCGCACGCCCTCAGGCTTCGGCGGCGTCGGCGGGTAGTGCAGCAAGCGCAGCACCGAATTTCCATCGCGCACCGGCGCGCGGAAAAAATCCTGCGGCAGCTCTAGGAACGTAGCGATCGATTCCAGCAGCTCCAGCCCGAGCGCATCGAGCGCCGCGTAGAGCCCGTACACGTCCTCTCGAAATGTCGCGATCTCGGTCGGCCACGCATTGTGCGGCATATATTTGCGATAGCGATGGCCCTCGCCAAGCTCGCGCCCGACATGCCAAAATTCCTTCAGATCGACTTTGTCGGCGCCTTTCGCTGCTTCGACGCCAAACGGCGTGTAGCCGCGCTGTCCGCCGCCGCCGGCGATGTGGTAGCGCCGCTTCACCTCTTCAGGCAGCGCGAAGAAATCCTTCGTCGCCCGCAGGGCGCGATCAATCACCTTCGCATCGAGGCCATGATCGCGCACGATGGCGAAGCCATAGCGCGCATAGCTCTCGCCCATGGCCCGCGCGAAGCCGTCTGGATCCGTGCGCCGGTCGCGCATCGACAAAGCGGGCAGGGCAGGAAGCGCCATGTGCAGCAAACTGCGCCGCTTCGCGCCTCCGCTCAATGTCTTAACGCCGCGTTTACGATTCTAGGCCGAGCGTCGTGCTTCAATTGGAGGCGCGACCCATGTTCTTCTTTGGACCGCATTCCTGGCGCGGCGAAAGCGGCCGGCGCTATCGTTTCAAATGCGTTCTGACCAAGAAGGGCCTGCCGCCGGAGGGCGTTGGCGGGATTTATATTTTCGTCCGCCGCCGCTGGGCCTTCTTCATGGAGCCGCTCTATGTCGGCAAGGCGACCGACCTGCGCTCGCGGCTTCTCGGCCACGAAAAATGGGCCCGCGCCTACTGGTACTATGGCGCGACCGAGCGTTACGTCCTCGGCCCGATCCGCGACGAGGTCGACCGCCGCCGCATCGAGGAAGACCTGATCCGCGGCCTCAAGCCCCGGATGAACGACATGGAAATTCCGCAGGCCAAAGCCGCCAAATCCAAGCGCAAAGCCGCCGCCTCCCACGCCTTCGACCTTTCGGCGCTCCTCGGCCGCCGCCCCCAACGGGCTTGATTGCTTGACCCAAACGGTCCGCCGCGCGACAGGGCGGGCCGATGAGCGAAGACGCCGCCCAACAAGAGCCGCCGCGCGAGGATGGCGCTAGCGAAGCCGGCGGGCTGCGCGACTTCGTCAGCAGCATGGACGCGCGCGCGTGGCGCGCCGTGATCCTCTCGGTACTTAGCGTTGTTCTTGTTCTCGTTTTGCTGGTCGCCGGCCGCTTTATGTTCGGCGATGAGATCGAGCGCTTTATCGATGAAACTCTAGGTGAGGCCAATCGCGGCCACTGGGGTCTTCTCGCCACCATCCTTGTGTTCACGCTGACGGCCTATGTCGGCGCGCCGCAAGTTGCGCTGATCGCCGCGTGCGTCGTGGCGTTCGGGGCGGAGGTGGGTTTCTGGAACGCCTGGATTGCGACAATTGTCTCCGGCGTCGCCACCTACTTTACGGGCCGGCTCACCAGCGCACATACGCAGCGGCGGTTCGGCGGCGCCACGGGCGGGCGGTTCACGCGCTTCATGGGTAAGAACACATTGCTCGCCAGCTTCGCTGTGCGCTTCATTCCAACCGGCCCGTTCATCGTCGCCAACATGGCCTTCGGCGCCATGCGCGCAAACTTCTGGGCCTACATTGTTGGCCTGGCTGTTGGTGTGCTGCCAAAGACGATGATGGTCGCCTTCTTCGGCAACAGCATCATGAACGCGTTTCAGGGCGAGTTCGTCACCGCTGCTGTGATGGCAGTGCTCGCTATTGTAGTTGCCGTAGCGATCGCTCTGGTTGTGCGCAGATTTGCCCGTCGCAATGGCACAGACGTCAAAAGCGATGCGTAACGCGGCGGCGCCCGTAATATGACACGCGACGCGCCGCCTAATCGGCGCTAGCGTTCGATCATGAAAAAGCTCGTTCTCGCGGCCGCGCTCGCGCTCGTTGCCTGCGGCCAGCCGGCGCCGCCGCCCGAACACGGCTACGGCGCCGATCCTCAATTGCCCGAACCGCAGACAGGCATGCTGCCCACGGTGAACACCGCTCAAGCGATCGGTTGGCCCGAGGGCGCGTCGCCCACCGCGCCTGAAGGCTTCACCGTTACGCGGTTTGCGGAGAATCTCGATCACCCGCGCTGGGTTTACTTGCTGCCGAACGGCGACGTGCTCGTCGCTGAAAGTTCAACCAAGGCGCAAGAGGGCGGCGGCCTCATGGGCTGGATTCGCAACCGCATCCAGCGTGGCGCCGGCGCGCTCGGCGAAAGCGCCGATCGCATAACGCTCTTGCGCGATAACGATGGCGACGGCGATGTCGATGCACGCCATGTCTTCGCTGAAAACTTGAACCAGCCGTTCGGCATCGTGCTCGTCGGCGATTATCTCTATATCGGCAACACCGACGCCGTCGTCCGCTTCCGCTACACGCCGAATTCGGTGCGCGCCCCCGGCCAGCCCGACACAGTGCTCGAACTTCCTTATCGCGACGGCGACAACGGCCATTGGACGCGCAACCTGATCGCGAGTCCCGATGGCTCGAAAATTTACATCGCTGTCGGCAGCGCTTCGAACATCGGCGATTACGGCATGGAGGCGGAGGAGGGCCGCGCCGCCATCTGGGAATACGATATCGCCACAAACCAGGCGCGCGTCTTCGCAACAGGATTGCGCAATCCGGTCGGCATGGGTTGGGAGCCAAGCACCGGCGCGCTGTGGACCGCCGTCAATGAGCGCGACATGCTCGGCGATAATCTCGTTCCCGATTACATCACCAGCGTGCGCGATGGCGCCTTCTATGGCTGGCCCTATTATTATTGGGGCGACCATCGCGACGAGCGCGTCGAAATCCCCTCCAATGTCCGCCTGCAAGCGCCCGTCGCGCCGGACTTCGCCCTCGGCGCACACACCGCGTCGCTCGGCTTGCACTTCTACACCGGCACGGCTTTGCCCGAACGCTATCGTGGCGGCGCTTTCATTGGCCAGCACGGCTCATGGAATAG
>CALBST010000024.1 GCA_937967425.1 uncultured Caulobacteraceae bacterium | reverse complement strand
GGCCGCTGTTCAGGACTTGATCATCACCCGCAACCGTCGAGCCAACGTTCTGGTCGTCGCCAGCTTGGTTCGAGCCGTTGTCGGCGATCGTTTGGTCATCGCCGGCAGCGTGGCCGCCGGAGACTTGCTGATCGTCGCCCGCAACGTTCGAGCCATTCGCGATCGATTGATCGTCGCCCGCGATGTGGCCGCCCGCGATGTTTTGATCATCGCCAGCGTAGGTCCCCGAGTTGTTGGTTTGATCGTCGCCCACTTGAGTTGAGCCATTGTCGACGACGGTCTGATCGTCGCCAGCTTGATGGCCGCCAGCAATCGCGAGGTCGTCGCCGGCTTGTTGACCGCCGTTATTGATTGACTGATCGTCGCCAGCTTGATGACCGGCCGCGACATTCATGTCGTCGCCCGCCACACGGCCACCATTGTCAGCGATCGTTTGATCATCCCCGACTTGGTCGCCGCCAGCATTCGCGACATTGAGGTCATCGCCCGCCACGTGGCCGCCGGCGATCGTCTGGTCGTCACCAGCTTGTTGGCCGCCGTTGTTGATCGACTGGTCTTCACCGGCTTGATGTCCGGCCGCGACATTCATGTCGTCGCCAGCTACCCGAGCGCCATTGTCCACGATATTCTGGTCGTCGCCAGCCTGGTGGCCGGCGGCTACGTTCATATCGTCACCCGCGACACGCGAGCCGTTGTCAACCACGGTCTGATCGTCGCCAGCAACGTTCGAGCCGTCGGCAATCGTTTGATCGTCGCCCGCCGCGTTGGCGCCCGCGATCTGCTGATCGTCGCCCGCAACGTTCGAATTGTTGGCTTGATCATCGCCAGCGTAGGTGCCGGCGTTTTGGTTGAGGTCGTCACCCGCATAGGTGCCGGCGTTCTGGTTGAGGTCGTCGCCAGCGACGTTCGAGTTCGAGTTCATCGACTGATCGTCGGCGATGTTGTTGAACGACTCTTCGTTCTCAACCGAATTGTCGGTCGAGTTGTCGTTGCCGCTGTCGGCGACGGCAACGTTCAGCGAATTATCGCTGTTGTCGGTGAGCGTATTGTTCGACGCGACCGTGTTGAATGATTCTTCGTTCTCCACCTCCGTGTTGAACGACTCTTCATTCTCGACCGAGTTGTCGGTGTTGTAGCTGTCTTCATGCTCCACCGAGTTATCGGTGTTGTATGAATTCTCGTGTTCGACCGAGTTGTCGTTGCCGCTATCGGCGACCGCGACGGCGACCGAGTTGTCGCTGTTGTCGGTAAGCGTATTGCCCGACGCGACCGTGTTGAACGATTCTTCGTTTTCCACTTCCGTGTTGAACGAGTCTTCGTTCTCGACGTCGGTGTTGTAGGAATCTTCGTGCTCAACCGAGTTGTCGGTCGAGTTGTCGTTGCCGCTGTCGGCCACGTTCAGCGAGTTATCGCTGTTGTCAGTGAGCGTGTTGCCCGACGCGATCGAGTTGAACGATTCTTCATTCTCAACCGAGTTGTCGGTGTTGAACGAGTCTTCGTTCTCGACTTCCGACGAAACCGTCACTTCGCTCTCGACCGAGTTGTCGGTCGAGTTGTCGGTGTTGAAGGATTCTTCGTTGTTGAAGGAGTCCTCAGTTTCGATCTCGCTGTTGAAGGAATCTTCAACGCGCGTGTCGAACTCGGTTTCCGTGTTGAAAGAGTCTTCGACCGTGTTTTCGTTCTCGGTGTTGAACGACTCTTCGGCTTGGAACTCGTTTTCGGTTTCGCTGTTATCGACAGCGGCCGCACTACCGTCGACAGCGATGGCGCTGCCTTCGACACTGTGGCCATCGTCAGCCCAGGCGCCCGGCGCGAACGCCAGACCCAGAGCGACAGCGCAGACCGAAGTCATAAGCTTCAGTTGCATTTCCCGTTACCTCCGTACGCAATGACGCCGGCGCCCCCCATTTGGTTAATGTTCGGGGTGGTTCGGCCAGCTTGCGCGAAGGTACGGATCGGCTAGAGACAATCTTGGTTAAACAATTCAACCGAGAAATACTGCCGTACCGTCTAGTTAATTTGCCTGCTTTCAGGTGAAAAGTAAACGATGACTTCGAATTCTGCGGACATTTGATCCGATGGCGCCGGATTTGAGCTTGTTTACTTGGCAGTGCGCAAGCGCAACACAATCTGCCCCTTTGCCGCCGCTATATGGCTTGGCGGCACTCACCCGTGTATTCCGATGATCAGTCGCGAATCACGGGGAAGGGGTCGCCCGGCCGATGCTATCGTTTGCCCTCCGCCGGCCCGAGGCCAAGTTCGATTTCGCTGCTTTGAAAGCGTTTTTTGCGGGCAAACGCGTCGTGATCACAGGCGCGGCCGGCAGCGTCGGCAGTGCGCTTTCGCTGAAGCTAGCGAAGCTCGGTTGCGCCCATCTCGCCATGCTCGATCAGTTCGATCATGGCCTCCTCGAAATCGTCGAAGCGGTGAAGCGGGCGGCGCCCGCGCAGCAGACGACGGATGCGCTGTGCGACGTGAGAGATTCTGGCCGCTTGGACGCCTGGATGCGCCGGATAGAGCCGGATGTCGTCATTCACTCGGCGGCGCTGAAGCATGTGCATTTGGGTGAGCGCCACCCGGTTGAATGCGTGCTCACCAATCTTGTCGGCGTGCGCAATGCGGTGACTGCCGCTTCGAATGCCGGCGCCTCGCATTTCATGCTGATTTCGTCGGACAAGGCCGCGGCGCCAACCTGCGTCATGGGCGCCACCAAGCGCTTGGCCGAGCTCTATCTGCACGGATTTCGCCTAGAACAGCCGACGCAGATGAAGATGAAGTCTGTGCGCTTCGGCAATGTGCTCGGATCGCAAGGCTCGGTGATGCCGCGCTTTGCCGCGCAGATCGATGCCGGCGGCCCGCTGGAGGTCACGCACCCCGACATGGAGCGCTATTTCATGTCGTCGGCGGAGGCCGTTGGGCTCATTCTCAGTGTAACGGCATTGGAAAGTGAGCAGGGCGCCTACTTCATGGATATGGGCGCGCCCGTTTCAATTCTGGAGCTTGGCCGCGGCCTGATCGCGGGCTCCGGCAAGGACATCGACATCGAGTTCACGGGCCTGCGTCCGGGTGAGAAGCTGAGCGAACAACTCACCGACGAATACGATCGCATCGCCCCGAGCAGTCTGCCGAACGTCTTCCGCATCACGCCCACGAGTCTCGATGCGTTCTTAACCTCTGCCGACGTCGCCCATCTGGAGGCGGTCGCCCGCACAATGGAAAACGCCATCGTCCGCCAGCGCGTCTTTGCGCACCTGGATGAGCGCCTCGGCCGCAAAGAGCGCGCTGCCGGCTAATGGCCCTCGAAGGCGCACAGCGCTTCGGTCTGCAGCCCTAGATCCTGCAACTTCCGTCTGCCGCCGAGCTCCGGCAGGTCGATGACGAAGCTGGCGCCGACCACCGTCGCGCCAAGCCCTTCGATTAATTTGATCGCCGCCAACGCAGTGCCGCCGGTGGCGATCAGATCGTCAATGATCAGCACCTTCTCGCCAGCCGCCAGCGCATCCTCGTGCATCTCGACGGAGTCGACGCCGTATTCGAGCTGGTATTCCTGGCGAAGCGTGCGCCACGGCAGCTTGCCTTTCTTGCGCACCGGCGCGAAGCCGACCGCAAGCTGATGCGCCACGGCGCCGCCAAGCACGAAACCTCGCGCCTCGATCCCGGCCACCTTGTCGATGCCGGCGCCGACATAGGGTTCCACCAGCCGGTCGATAGCGACGCGGAGCGCGCGCGGATTGCCGAGCAGGGTGGTGATGTCGCGAAACATCACGCCGGGCTTGGGATAGTCCGGAATGGTGCGGATCGCGTCTCTGAGGTCCATGCGCGGTTCTCCCGCGCCGGGCTACTGGCTGCGCCCGGTCGCGGTCTCGAGTGTGAGGGCGCCGGTCGCCGCCAGCAAGGCGTACGAGGCGATCACCGCCTCGGCATTGGCGCGGGCGCGGGCGATCAGCGCGTTGCGCGCTTCCTCCTCGGCGTCGAGCACGTCGAGGGTCGAGCGCAAACCGTAGCCGCGCTCGCGCTCGGCGCCCTCAACCGCCGTTTGCGAGGCCTCCACCTGCTCATTGGCGGCGGCGAGGATGTCGCGGCTGGCGCTCAGATTGCTCCACGCGCCGGCGACATTGGCTATGACTTCGCGACGCTGCGCTTCTGTCCGCGCTTCGGCGCGACCGACATTGATGCGGCTCTGGCGTGTCCGTGAATGAGCGAAGCCGCCTTCAAACAGCGGCATGCTGAACTGCGCCACGGCGCTGGCGCTTTCGCGGCGCGATTCACTGGCGCTGAAATCGCGGTTCTCATCGGCGCGGCCGACGAGCGAAACTTGCGGCAGTAGCGCCGATCGCTCGATCGTCACCTGCGCCCGCGCGGCGCGCTCGGCGGTTTCGGCGCGGCGTAGGTCCGGGTGGTTGTTATCGGCTAGGCGGACCGCTTCTTCGAGCGAATGTGGCGTTTCCGGCGTTGCTGCGACGGGGAGCAGGCCCTCCGGCGGACGTCCGATGATGGCGATGTAGCGCGCTTGTGAGATCTGCAGATCGGCTTGTGCGCGCGCCAGGTTTGCGCGCGCGCCCGCGAGGCGGGTTTGCGCCTGCGCGACATCAGTGCGGCTCACTTCGCCAACATCTAGACGGCGCCGAGTGCCTGCGAGCAGCCGCGTCAACCCGGCGACGTGCTCCTCGCGCAGCCGCACGATCTCCTGATCCCGTAGCACGCCGATATACGCGTCGACCGCCGCCAGAAGGACGTCTTGTTCGCGCGAGCGCAATCCTTCCTGGGCGCCAGCGATATTGGCGTCGGCTAGGCGTGATTGGCCGCTGCGGCGGAAGCCGGTGAAGATTTGTTGGGTGACCTGCGCGGTCGCTGAAGTCGGCTGCAGATCGTTCTGGCTCGTGCTCGGACCGAAAATGCCGTCAGTGTCGCTCTCGATGCTCTGGATTCCGGCGCTGCCGCTGATTCCGACGGAGGGCAGGTAGTTCGCGATTGCCTGCGTGCGCTCCTCACGCGCCGCGCGCAGCGCTAGCCGCGCCTCTTCCATGTTCGGATTGTTGGCGTGTGCGGCGATCAAGGCTTCTTCAAGCGTCTCGGCGAGAGCAGGGCACGGCGCTACCAACGCCGGCGTCAGCGCGATCGAAGCGAACAGGATTCTCATGTTCATTCCTCCCGCAGCGACCGCCACAGGGTCTGATTGAGCGGCTCAATCAGGTATTGCAGCGCCGTGCGCTTGCGTGTCGGGATTACGACTTGTGCGGAAAGGCCGGCGCGCAGCTGATGCTCCGCGCCCGCCGCGTCCGTCAGCCGCTGGAGTTCTTCCCGCGGCACGACAACTTGCGTGCTGAAATATGCCTGACCAGAGCGCTCGTCGGTGAAGCGGTCAGCCGAGACTTGCCGGACTTCACCATACACGATCGGGAGATTGCGCCCGCCGAACGCCGTGATCCGGACTTCCGTGCGCATGCCGGGCTGGAGATTGTCGGCCGATTCCGGCGGCACCTGCGCTTCGACGATGAGGTCCTGGCCTTCCGGCACAATGTCCATCAACCGTTCGCCGGCGCGGACAACACCGCCGACCGTGTGGACCTGCAAGCCCACCACGACGCCATTCGTCGGCGCCCGCAGGCGCGTGAGTTCAAGCCGCTCGCGCGCGCCGGCAAGCTGAGGCGAAAGCTCGGCGAGCCGCGCATCGACTTCGCGTAGGTCCTGATAGCGATCTTGCTGCGTTGAAGCGATCAGCGACGTGAGTTCGGCGCGGCGGCCCTGTAGTTCGGCCAAGCCGCGCTCAAGCGAGCGCACGCGCGTCATCGGCACTAGCTGCTCGTTGGCGAGCTCGCGCATGCCGCTGAGCTCTTCGTTGAGCAACGCTTCCTGGCGATTCAACGAAGCGATTTCGCCGCGATATCCGGCAATGCGCGCATCGAACGCGCTCCACGAACCCGCGCGCGCCTCTTGGCGATGACGCTCGAATGCGGCGTCGGCGACGGCGCGATCCTCTGGCGATAGCGTCGCCCATTCCGCGGGGCGCTGTAGCGTCCGCGCGCCGGTCTGCTCTGCGGTCAGCCGCGCCCGCTGCATCTGTAGATCGACGACCTGCGAGAGCAGCGCTTGTTCCTGCGCCACCAATTCCGGCGAACCGAGTTCGATCAGAACCTGACCTTCCTCGACTCGATCGCCTTCCTTGATGTTGATGGCCGATACGATGCCGCCATCGCGGTGCTGCACCGTCTGCCGGTTGCCGGAGACGACAACCACGCCCGGCGCCACAACGGCTGCGTCGAGCGGCGCGAACGCGGCCCAGCCGCCGAAGCCGACGAAGAACACCAGGAGCGCGATCACGCCTGCGCGAATTTCCCGGCGGCCGGAATCTTCCGCGCCTTCAAGGTCAGTTTCACGTACGGGCTGGCGGGTGAGAAAATCGAGCGTCATGGCCGGACGCCTTCGTTTGGCACCGCCGTGATCGGCCGTGGCCCGCCCGGATTGATCCGTGCCATGATCGCCTCGCGCGGGCCGAACGCATCAATGCGCCCATCCGCGACGATCATCAGCTTGTTCACTTGGCTGAGGAAGCCGGTGCGGTGCGCCACCACGATGCTGCACACGCCGCGCGCGCTTGCTTCACGCAACGCGTTGAGCAGGGCGGTCTCGCCGTCCTGATCCAAGTGCGCGTTCGGCTCATCAAGCGCCAGCAGCACCGGATCGCCATAGAGCGCCCGCGCCAGGGCCACGCGCTGCGCTTGGCCCGCCGAAAGCCCGCGGCCGTTCGGGCCGATCTCGGTGTCGTAGCCGCGCGGCAGCGAGAGGATCATTTCGTGCGCGCCCGCAGATTGCGCGGCCTTCACGATCGCTGCGTCGACGTCCGCGCCGGCGGCGCTGTCGAAGCGCGAGATGTTCTGCCCGATGGTGCCGCCGAAGAGAGCGACCTCTTGCGGCAGGTAGCCGATATAGCGCCCGAGCCTATCGGGCTCCCAATCAGTCATCTTGGCGCCGTCGAGGCGCACTGCGCCGCCATCCGGCTGCGCTGCGCCCGCAATTGCGCGCAGCAAGGTGGTTTTGCCCGCGCCACTTGGACCGATGACGCCGATAATGTCGCCCGGTTCGGCGCGGAAGCTCGCATTCATCAGTAGGAAGCGATCGCCGGTTGGCGCCCGCACCGTCACGCCTTCAACGCTCAGAATACCGCGCGGCTTTGGCAGGCCGGTATAGTCGCGCGCTGTCTCTTGCGTGCGCAGCACGCGGGTGATGATCCCGTAAGCTTGCCGCCCTTGTTCGAACTGACGCCACGCGCCGACGATCAGCTCCAGCGGCGCGAACGCGCGCGAGCACAGGATCGAGGCCGCGATGATGCCGCCTGCTGAGATCTCTTGCTGGATTGCCAGAAACGCGCCCAGGCCAAGCGCTGCCGATTGCAGCGTCAGGCGCGTGAACTTTGTGATTGCCGAATAGAAGGCGTTGGCGCTGCCGGAGGTGTTGATCGAGTGGTTCAGCGAAATGCGCGCTTTCATCTGCCGCTCGACCAGCCGGCCTTGCATGCCGAGGGCGCGGGCAGTGTCGCCCTGATTGATGTCCGCCATTTGCAGGCCGTACATCGCGCCCGTGGCCTCTTCGCTCGCCTTCATGGCGCCCGACATGGCGCGATGGTTGATCAGAGCGATGCAAACCAGCGCAATGCCGCCGATGAGCGCTAGAACGCCGATCCATGGGTGGATGAGAAAGCAGACGCCAATGTAAATTGGCGCCCATGGCGCATCGACAGCGGCCACCGCCGGCGGCCCACTCATAGCGGCGCGCAGCGTATCGAACTCACGCAGTACATGGGCCTGACCGGCGGCGTGGCGGCCTTCACGCTGCAGCGCCGCGAGCAGCACGTGCGGCGCGATCAGCCGGTCCAACCGGCGCGACATCGCCAGCAGCAGGCGCACACGCGTTCCGTCGAGGAACGCCAGCACGCCCAAGCACGCAAACAGCACCAGCGAGAGATAGACCAGCGTCAGCACTCCGCCGGACGCCAGCACCCGGTCATAGACCTGCAGCATGTAAATCGAAGGGGCGAGGTAGAGCAGGTTCAGGCAGGCGCTGAACAGGATCACGAAGCCAATGTGGCGGCGGCACGCGTCGAGCGCGGCCTTAAGCGTCGAGGACGCCGGCTGTTGATCGGGCCTTGCGGCCATGTCGCACTTCCCACCACGCGCCCCCGGGGCGGGCGCCTCGTTTCTATAAAGCATCAATGTCTGCACGCCAGGAGCCCCGGCAGCCGCGGGGCGACCCGGTGCGCCCAAGTTCCCCGAAGGACACGCCCGTTAGCCATTTCCGCGGTCACCTTCGCCGGTTAGGAGAGCGCAACCCTACGGTGCTAGAACGCCTCCAACCATGAGCCCTGTCCCGTTCGAAGCCGCCCGCGCCTGGATGTTCGAGGCGGCCTTGCCCTTTTGGGCCGAGCGCGGCGTCGATCGCATTGATGGCGGCTTTTATGAGGAGCTCGATCAGGACGGCCGCCCGACTGCGTGCGATTTCAAACGCGTGCGCGTCATGTGCCGGCAGATCTATGTGTTCGCTCACGGGGCGTTGCTGGGCTGGAAGCAGGGCGCCGACATCTCCGAATGGGGTTACAAATATCTCGTCACCCAGGCCCGCTTGCGCGATGGCGGTTGGGCGCGAAAGCTCAGCCGGCACGGCGCGATCATCGATCCCACAATCGATCTCTACGAGCTCGCGTTCGTGATCTTCGCCATGGCCTGGCGCTACCGTGTCTCCGGCGACGCGGAAGCACGCGCACACGCGCTTGATACGCTCGGTTTCATACGCACGCGGATGCGCGCCCCCAATGGCGGCTTCTGGCACTCGCTGCCTCTCTCGGGCACGCGTGAGCAGAACCCCCATATGCACCTGGCGGAAGCTTGTTTGGTGGCGTTCGAGGCCACGAGCGAGGAAATCTTCCTAGATACGGCGCGCGAAGTTGTGCAGCTTTTCGCCACCAAACTTTTTGATCCTCGCACTTTGGGCGAGCGCTTTGATCAGACTTGGACGCGTGTCGGCGGCGGCGTGGAGCCCGGCCATCACTTCGAATGGACATGGATTCTCGCGCACTACCAGCGCCTCACCGGCGATCCGGTGATGACGATTGCGGCGCGCTCGGCGGAGTTTGCCGAACGCTACGGCGTCGATCCCGGCACTTACGCCGTCTACGACGCACTGACGGAAGAGGGCGAGGTGCTACAGAGCTCGTCGCGCGCTTGGCCGAACACGGAGCGGATCAAGGCGGCGATCGCGCTGTTCGAACTCGACGGCCGCGATCCACGCCCGGCGTTGTCGACGTCAGCGGGCCTCATTTTCGGCCGCTACTTCGCAAACAACGTTCCCGGCCTTTGGACCGATCAGTTCGATCGATTCAGCAAGCCGATGACGAGTGCGACGCCGGCGTCGTGCGTCTATCACCTGTTTTTGGCGTTCTCTGAAATGCTGCGGCTAGAGCCGCAGATCGCGAAGCTGCCCTAGCCGCCGGCCTTCACGAACTCACGCACCGCGCCCGCGATCTTTGTTTGCGTTTGGCCATCGAGATAGGGGTGCATCGGCAACGCAAGCACGCGGTGGCAGATGGTTTCGCTCACCTGCATGCCGCCCGCGCCGAGCGGGAAGCTCTCGTAGGCGGTCTGCTTATGCAGTGGTTTCGGGTAGTATTGCGCGGTCGGAATGCCGGCCTCGCGCAGGTGCGCGGCCAGGCCATCGCGATCATCCGCTTCGATCACATACTGCGCCCACGTGGAGACGCCGCCTTCAATCACGGTCGGCGTGCGCACCAAACCCTCAAGCATCTGCGCGTAGCGATCGGCGACTTCGTTTCGCATTGTGATTTCTTCAGCGAAGATCGCCAGCTTCTCGATCAGGATCGCGGCTTGGATCGTATCCAGGCGTGAGTTCATGCCGATGCGGGCGCAATTGTATTTGTCGTCGCCGCTGGCCCCGTGGAACGCGATCGAGCGCATCAGCACGTTGTCGGCGTCGTCGTTCGTCAACGTCGCGCCGCCATCGCCGTAGCAGCCGAGGGGTTTTGCCGGGAAGAACGAGGTTGTCTGCGCGTCGGCCCAATGCATCGGATGCCTGCCGCCGAGCGTGCAGCCAAAGCCTTGCGCGCTGTCAGCGATGAGCTTCAGCCCTTCGCGCTTACAGATCGCGGCAATCGCCGGATAATCCGCCGGCTGTCCGAACAGATCGACCGCGATGACCGCTTTCGGCTTCAGCTTGCCGTCCTTCTTCACGCCCGCGATCGCCGTTTCGAGCGATTTCGGGTCCATGTTGTAGGTGTCCGGCAGAACATCGACGAACACCGGCGTCGCCTGCACCCACGGTACGACCTCGGCGGTGGCGGCGAACGTGAAGGACGGCGTGAACACCGCATCGCCCTCGCCGACGCCCCACGCCCAAAGCGGCAACACCAATGCGTCCGTGCCGTTCGCATTGCCGATGCAGTGCTTCGCCTGCGCGAAGGCCGCGAGCTGGCCTTCGAGCTGCTTTACCTCTGGCCCAAAAATATAGGCGCCCGAGCGCACCACCTTCGCAACGGCGGCGTCGATCTTGTCAGCAATGCGTGCGCGCTGCGCTTGCAGGTCGATAAACGGGATCATGTGTTCCTCGGATACTTAACTTACAACGTTTCCCGGACAAGCCGCGCCTCGCGCGGCGCTGATCCGGGACCTAGGGGGTGACCAAGCGCCGGCGTTTCGCGGCCCCTGGGTCCCGGCTCTCCGCTGCGCTTCGGCCGGGAAGCGTGTGATGTTTGATGGCGCTCATGTCAGCGATGGCAGCCCGGATGCTTCATCAACTTGCAGCGCCAGCTCAAGCACCGCCAGCGCCTCTTCGCCGTTGACGACAGGCCGCGGCTCGACGCCGAGCACTGCGTCAATGAATTGCGCGACGTTGGCGCCAAGCGGATCGCTGCCGATCCGCGTTTCCGCGAACGCGGCGTTGAGCGGGAAGCGCGTCGTGTTCTCGAACGTGCGCGCCAGAAAATCGATCTTCACTTCGCCGGACGGATACACCGCATGCATGTAGCGGCGGCGCTCGTCCGCGATACGGCTAGAGATGAATTTCGCTTCGGCGCCGCCGAACGAGAGCGTCGCCTCGATGCGATCCGCGGTGCGGCCATGCTCGCTCTTCGCAGTCGCCGTAACGCGCTCCGGCTTCTGCTTCAGCAGCATCAGCGCGAGATCGAGGTCGTGGACCATGAGATCGAGCGTCACCGAAACGTCTGCGCTGCGCCCGGTCCACGGACCTTCGCGCACGCTTTCGATATGCGTCGGCTTCTCCGGCGCCGTCAGCAACCCCATCGCTTCGAACACCAAGCGCTCCTGGTGCCCGCAGCCGACGATCAGCTTTTTATCGCGCGCCAGCTTCACGATCTCAGCGCCACGCTCAATATCCGTCGCGATCGGCTTTTCGATCAGCAGATGCTTGCCCGCCTTAAGCGCTGCGATGCCGGCATCGCCGTGAAATGAGGGCGGCGAGGCAATGGTGATGATATCGCACGCCGCAAGTAGCGCATCGCGCGTCTCGAAGCTTTCCGCCCCGTGCGTATCCGCTAGCTGCTGGGCGCGTTCATCGTCCGGATCGAACACGCCGACAAACTGCACGCGTGCGTCTTCAACATACTTGCGCGCATGGATGCGCCCGAAGGCGCCAGCGCCAAGCACGCCTGCGCGAAGCTTGCTCACTCGACCGTCACCGATTTCGCGAGGTTGCGCGGCTGATCAACGTCCGTGCCTTTGTGAACGGCGGTGAAGTAGGCCAGCAACTGGATCGGCACCGAATAGACCAGCGGCGCGATGAACGGATCGCAGGCCGGGATCATGATGATGTGCTTGGCGATGTCCGCGCACGCGACCGCGCCCGCCGCATCCGTAATCACGATCAGCTTGCCGCCGCGCGCGTTCACTTCCTGCATGTTGGAGAGGGTTTTCTCAAACAGCTCATCATGGGGCGCGACCACGACGATCGGCGTCGCTTCATCGATGAGCGCGATCGGCCCGTGTTTCAGTTCGCCCGCGGCATAACCCTCAGCGTGGATGTAGGAGATTTCCTTGAGCTTCAGCGCACCTTCAAGCGCGATTGGGTAGTGCACGCCGCGGCCGAGATAGAGCACATCGCGCGCCTGTGCGAGTTCGAGTGCGATCTTCTCGATCTCGGGCTCGCATGCGAGCGCATCCGCCACCAAACGCGGCGTTTCCATCAAGGCATGAACGAGGCGGCCTTCTTCCTGGCCCGAGAGCGTCCCGCGCGCACGGCCCACGGCGATTGCAAGCGCCGCAAGCGCCGAAAGCTGCGCCGTGAACGCCTTCGTGGAAGCCACGCCGATCTCCGGGCCGGCCAAAGTCGGCAACCGCGCGTCGGCTTCGCGCCAGATCGTCGATTCCGGCACGTTCACAACGGCCAGCGTCTTCAGATTGTTCTCTTTGCAGTAGCGCAGCGCCGCCAGCGTATCGGCGGTTTCGCCAGATTGCGACACGAACACCGAGAACGCCTTTTTACCGAATGCCGGTTTGCGGTAGCGGAACTCGGAGGCGATGTCGGTTTCGACGGCTATGCCGCCGATTTGTTCGAGCCAATACTCAGCAACGCGCCCGGCATAGTGCGCAGTGCCGCAGCCGATCACGATGGCGCTGTCAGCGGAGAGATCGACGCCATCGAGATCCGGCATCTCGACGCGCTCGTCATATGCATTCACGTAACGCGTGATGGTGCGGCCGATGGTTTCGGGCTGCTCGTAGATTTCTTTCTGCATGAAGTGGCGGTGGTTGCCCTTTTCGGCCGCCGCAGCACCGCCCGCGAACACGTGCACTTGGCGATCCGCCACCATGCCTTGCGCGTCGAGCACCTTCACCTTCGTGCGCGAAAGCACGGCGATGTCGCCTTCTTCAAGGAACATCACGCGCTGCGTGAACGGGGAGAGCGCGATCGCGTCAGATCCCAGAAAGTTCTCGCCATCGCCCAGGCCGACCGCCAGCGGGCTGCCCTTGCGCGCGCCGACCAGTATGTCGTCGTCGCCGGCGAATAGCACGGCAATCCCGAACGCACCCTCGAGGCGGCGCACGGCGCTGATCGCCGCTTGTTCGGGCTTTTGGCCCTTATCCAGGTAGTCCGTGATCAAGTGGGCGATCACTTCGCTGTCGGTCTCTGACGCGAACGTGTGTCCGGTCTTCTGCAGCTCTTCGCGCAGCGCGCGGAAGTTTTCGATGATGCCGTTGTGGACGATCGCGACCTTATCGGTCGCGTGCGGGTGGGCGTTGCCGGTCGTCGGCGCGCCGTGGGTGGCCCAGCGCGTGTGGCCGATGCCGCTGACGCCCGCAAGCGGCGCCTTCTCAAGTTCGGCTGCCAGGTTTGCAAGTTTGCCTGCGGCGCGGCGGCGCGTGATCGCGCCGTTTTCCAGCGTCGCGACCCCTGCGGAATCGTATCCCCGGTATTCCAGAAGCTTCAAAGCCTGGACCAACCGGGGCGCCGCCGGATCAGCGCCCAGGATGCCGATAATTCCACACATGGTTAACCCGTACGTCCCTTCGCGCGCCCCAAGGGGCTCTTGCCTGCTCGCGTGCTGAATTGCACCTCAATTAGTCTTTCAACATGCGACGGTGGCGCGGTGCGCGCCGCTGGCGTGTGCAACGATTTTTGCTTAAGCGCTCACCGCTGATAGAATTACCCGACTTTGGGCCAAGCCTAAAGCCGGTTGGAGCATTCACCACCATGAGCAGAGCCTATTTCGGCACAGACGGCATTCGTGGGACAGCCAACAAGTTTCCGATGACGCCGGAAGTCGCCATGCGCGTCGGCTTGGCCGCCGGCAAACGCTTCCGCTCGGCCGACGATCGCCGCCACCTGGTGGTGATCGGCAAGGACACGCGCCTCTCCGGTTACATGCTCGAACCGGCGTTAACCGCGGGCTTCACCGCCGCCGGCATGGACGTGGTGCTCTTTGGCCCCCTGCCGACGCCGGCCGTCGCCATGCTCACGCGCTCGCTCCGCGCCGATCTGGGCGTCATGCTCTCGGCCTCGCACAACAAGTATGCCGACAATGGCATCAAGCTGTTCGGTCCGGACGGTTACAAGCTTTCGGACGACGCCGAGATTGAGATCGAGGCCTTGATGGATGCGGGCCTCGACGCGCACTTGGCCGATCCGGCCAAGCTCGGTCGCGCCCGCCGCATCGACGACGCCCAGGCGCGCTACGTCGAGATCGTCAAGGCGACTTTCCCGAAGAAGCTCTCGCTGAAGGGCCTCCGCGTCGTGATCGACGCCGCTAATGGCGCCGCTTATCAGGTCGCGCCGGTGGCGCTCTACGAGCTTGGCGCCGAGGTCATCAAGATCGGCGTCGAGCCTAATGGCTTCAACATCAACGAGGAAGTCGGCTCCACCGACACGAAGGCGCTCAAGGAAGCGGTGCTGAAGTATCGTGCCGATATCGGCATCGCGCTCGATGGCGACGCCGATCGCGTCGTCATCGTCGATGAGAAAGGCCGGACCGTCGACGGCGACCAGCTCATGGCGCTCATCGCCAAGAACTGGAAAGAGCAGGGCACGCTCACCAAGCCAGGCATTGTCGCTACCGTGATGAGCAATCTCGGTCTCGAGCGTTTCCTGAAGAGCCTCTCACTGAAGCTTGAGCGCACCAATGTCGGTGACCGCTACGTCGTCGAGCAGATGCGCGCCAAGGGCTACAATGTCGGCGGCGAACAATCCGGCCACATCATTCTGAGCGACTTCTCGACCACGGGCGACGGCTTGCTGGCCGCGCTGCAAGTGCTCGCGGTGATTGTGCAGAGCGGGAAGCCGGCCAGCGAGGTCTGCAAGCAATTCGATCCTGCGCCGCAGATCCTGGAAAACGTCCGCTACGAACGCGGCAAGCCCGACCCGATGGAAGCCGCCGCCGTGAAAGCCGCCATAAAGGACGCCGAAGAGCGCTTAAAGGGCACGGGCCGCATGCTCGTCCGCAAATCCGGCACTGAACCACTCGTCCGCATCATGGCCGAAGGCGACGACGAGACGCTCGTGCGTTCCGCCGTAAACGACGTGAAGGCGGCAGTAGTCGCTGCGGCGAAGGCGGCTTGAGCGTTTTCCGCCGCGTTCGCGCGGCGTTGACGACGCTGCCGCGTGGCGCGCATTCGCTGCGTTTGCTGTTCGAACTCGCTTGGCTTGTGCCCATCTTGGCGCTGCTTGGGTGGTTGGGCGGCTTGGGTCAACCAGGCGACATCGATCTTTCCGCACTCTTGCGCGTCGCAGCGATTGCTCTGTTCGTGCCCGCGCTGTTGGAGGAGGTTGTCTTTCGCGCCGCGTTTTTGCCAGAGCCTAGCGCCAGGCCGTCTCTACTCCGGTGCGGCCTCGCCATCGCGGCGTTCGTCGGTTGGCATCCATTGCAGGTGCTGTGGTTCGGCGAGGCGTGGAGCGCCGTCGTTTTCAATCCGTGGTTCTTGGCTGCCGTTGTGGCGCTCGGCGTCGCGACCACGCGACTCTACCTCGCCACATCTTCATTGTGGCCAGCCGTCATCCTGCATTGGTTGGTTGTCGTTGCCTGGAAGGCGCTCGGCGGCGCCTCGCCTTGGAGCTAGCTTACTGCCCGGTCGAAACGGGCGTCGCCACAGGCCGCGGAGGGAGTGGCGCGGTGTTATTGGCTTCGTTGCAATCGGGAATGCCGGCGCGGGTGCCTTCGCTGGCATAGACCAAGCGCAGGCGCAGGCGCCGTCCGGCTGCTTCCTCAGGCACGACACCACGCACCACGCCGCGCACGCCATGCGCATAGGCCAGGAACACGCGGCCATCTGCGTCCAACGTGGTGATCGCCGGCGCGATGGCTATACGCGTCGGGCCTGCCGGAGTTGAGTATTCAAGGGCGACCGACGTGTCTTCGATGCGCGCCGCCAAAAAGGGCGTGTTGCCGTCGTTGCGCACTTGCCAGCTCACGGCGATTTCGTTCTCGCCCAGCGGCGCTTCGCCCGGCACTTCAGTGAGATAGGCCGCAGTGCCGACGCCGAGGTCGGGGCAGCGCGGCGGCGGCGGCGGCGGGGGGCGGCTCTTTTGTTTGCCCTGCTGGCCGCCCTGTTGCGCGAGAGCGTCGCTCATCAGCGCCGCGCCATTCAGCGCGGCGAGACCCACCATGCATGCGATCAAGGCTTTGCGCATTGTAGTTTCCCCACCGGCTGGGCTCAGCAGCCGGGCGCGTCCCGGGGAACAGTTTAACCCATTGCGCCGGAGGCCGATAGGGCGGCTCAGCCTCGAAGCTGTCGCAGCCACGCTGCAGTGCTGGGGTCCAGATCAGCCGGGGCCGCGCCGCCTTCGAGCGCCGGCAACAGCGCGTTCGCCATTTCCTTGCCGAGTTCGACGCCCCATTGATCGAATGGATTGATGCCGGCGAGGACGGCTTCCGCGAACGTGCGGTGTTCGTAGAAGGCGAGCAGCGCACCGAGCGCTTCCGGCGTCAAAGCGTCAATCGCCATCAGCGTTGAGGCGCGATTGCCGGTGAAGGCGCGATGCGGCGCCAGCCGCGAAGCCTCCGTTTCGCTCACGCCTTTGGCGATCATCTCGGCTTTCGCCTGCGCCGCACTCTTGCCCACCATCAGCGCGCGCGCTTGCGCCAGCGCATTGGCATAGACCTTGGCGCGGTGCGAGGGCGGGCCTTCCTGCACGCCCGCATTGACGATGAACTCGACGGGAATTTCATCGACACCTTGGTGCAGCAATTGGAAGAACGAGTGCTGCGCGTTGGTGCCGGCCGCGCCCCAGGTGACAGCGCAAGCTGAACGCTTCAACGGGGCGCCGTCGCGCGTCACGCCTTTGCCGTTCGATTCCATTTCCAGCTGCTGCGCCCAAGCCGGCATCAGGCGCAGCCGTTCCGCGTAGGGGATGAGTGCGTAGGAGCCGTGCCCCAGAGCTTCGCGATTCCACATCTGAACGGCGGCGGAGAGCGCGGGCAGATTGTTGGCGAATGGCGCATCGCGGAAGTGTGCGTCCATCTCCGCCGCGCCTGAGAGCAGGCGATCGAAGGCATTGTCCCGCAGCGCCACCGCGCAGACGAGGCTTGCGCTCGACCACAATGAGTAGCGCCCGCCGACCCAATCCCAGAACGCAAACACGTTCTGTGCCGGCACGCCCCAGGCGATGGCTTTGTCCGGCGCGGCGGTCGCGGCGGCGAGATAGGCCGGTCCCCACGCGCGCACGAAATCGGCGTTGGCGATGGTTTCCTGCGTGGTGAAGGTTTTCGAGACTACGATCAGCAGCGTCCGCTTCGGATCGAGCCCTTCAATCGCGTCGGCGACATCGGCGCCATCGACATTCGCGGCGAAGCGCACCTCGATGCCGGCCACGCGCATTGGCTTCAGCGCATCCATGACCAGGCGCGGGCCAAGATCCGAGCCGCCAATGCCGATATGGATAATCGCGTCGATCTCCGGCCGTATACGCTGCGCGAATTGCGCCATCGCCATACGGACGTTCTCGACCTCGGTCGGCGGATTGGGGGCGCGGAGCGCCCAGTGCTTCGCAGCGCGGGCCTCAGTCGTGTTCACGACCTCGCCGCTGAAGAGTTTGCCGCGCCAGCTATCGAACGCCGCTGCCTGGGCCAGCGCGCCAAGTGCGCTCAGCGCGGCGCCATCGATGCGTTGTTTGGAGAAGTCAGCCTGGAGATGCGGCGCTTCGAATGTCAGCGTCTCCGCACGCTTCGGATCGGCGGCGAATAGATCGAGCAGGGCCGCGCCGCGCAGACGCGCAGCCTCCGTCTCGACCTTGCTCCAGGCCTCATTCATGGTGGCGCTCATGAGGATGAGGCTCTAACAGGATGCGGGCATGGCGACAATTCTTGTAACCGGCGGCGCGTCTGTCGTTACAAGCATCGAGCCTCGGACGAAGCTGGCGAAACGCCGAAGGTACAGATTAAGCCCGCCCGACGCTCACATACTTGAAGCCCTTGGCGCGCATTTCG
Source organism: uncultured Caulobacteraceae bacterium (assembly GCA_937967425.1). Next base: position 6,550 of record CALBST010000024.1, on the reverse strand, counting down.
TCTGGACGGTAGATATTGCGGAGATCAATGAGCGTCGGAGTTTTCAGCGCGTCCTTAATGCGGTCGAGGTCGAGCGCGCGGAACTGATCCCATTCGGTGATGATCACGACGGCGTCGGCGTTCTGCACGCAATCGTACGGCCCGGTCGCGAACTGGACGTCCTTCAGCATGTGCTTGGCTTCGTTCATGCCTTCGGGATCGAAGGCGCGGACTTTGGCGCCTTCCGCTTGCAACGTCGGCACGATGTCGAGCGCAGGTGCGTCGCGCATGTCGTCGGTGTTGGGCTTGAAGGTTAGGCCCAGCACGGCGATGGTTTTGCCGTTCACGCTGCCGCCGACGGCATCGATGATCTTCTGCGCCATCTTCTGCTTGCGCGCTGAGTTCACGCGCACGGTGGCTTCGATGAGTTCGATCGGCGCGTTGTTGTCGCGCGCGGTTTTCATCAGCGCGAGCGTGTCCTTCGGGAAGCACGAGCCGCCATAGCCGGGGCCGGCGTTGAGGAATTTGCGCCCGATGCGGTTGTCGAGGCCGATGCCTTTGGCGACTTCTTGCACGTTGGCGCCGACGGCTTCGCAGAGATCGGCGATCTCGTTGATGAAGGTGATCTTCATCGCGAGGAAGCCGTTGCCGGCGTACTTGATCAGCTCCGACGTGCGGCGCTCGGTGAACACCATCGGCGTTTCGTTGAGCGAGAGCGGACGATAGAGCTGGCGCATCACTTCGCGCGCACGCTCATCATTGGTGCCGACGACGACGCGGTCCGGGCGCTTGAAGTCGCCGATGGCCGCACCTTCGCGCAGGAATTCAGGATTGGAGACGACGGCGAAATCGGCGCCTGGGTTTGCCTTCTTGATGATGGCCTCGACTTCATCGCCTGTGCCGACAGGAACCGTCGATTTGGTGACGACGACCGTATAGCCGTTCATCAGGCCCGCGATCTCTTCCGCCGCGGCATAGACATAGGAGAGGTCAGCGTGGCCGTCGCCGCGGCGTGACGGCGTGCCGACAGCGATGAACACCGCGTCGGCATCGCGAATGGCCGTGGCCGGGTCGGTCGTGAAGAAGAGGCGGCCCTGCTCGACGTTGTCTTTTACCAGTTCATCGAGGCCGGGCTCGAAGATTGGGATTTCGCCCTTCTGAAGGCGCGCGATCTTGCCGGCGTCCTTGTCGACACAAGTCACCGTGTGGCCGAAATCGGCGAAGCAGGCGCCCGAGACGAGGCCGACATAGCCAGTGCCGATCATAGTTACGCGCATGCTTAGATTTCCTGATTGTAAGCGCCGACTTCAGAGAAGTTGGCGAGGCGTGGTTTTATTTCGTCGCGAAAGAGCGCCCTCATGTCGTCATCGCTGGTCATGCTTTCAACCACGACGACGAGTTCGGGCTTGTTCGAAGACGCGCGGACGAGCACCCAGGCGCCATCCTCCAGTGTCACGCGGGCGCCGTTGACGGTGTTCACGTCGCGAATAGCGCGGCCGAGGATTTTGCCGCCTTCGGCTGCGAGTTTCTGATAGTCGGCGACGACGCGATCGACGACGCCGTACTTCTTCTCGTCATCGCAGTGGGGGCTCATGGTGAGCGAGGTGTAGCTCTTCGGGAGCGCGTTCTTCAGCTCGCTGAGTGTCTTGCCGGGATTGCGATCGAGCATGGCCAGCACTGCGGCGGCGGCGACGATGCCGTCGTCATAGCCGTTGCCGATCGGTTGCCGGAAGAAGAAGTGACCTGACTTTTCGAAGCCGGCGAGAGCGCCGAGTTCGGTGGTGCGGCGCTTGATGTAGGAGTGGCCCGTCTTCCAGTAATCGACCTTGGCGCCATTGGCTTTCAGCACGGGATCGATGGCGTAGAGGCCGGTGGATTTCACGTCGGCGACGAAGGTTGCGTTCTTGTGCTCGGCGCTGAGATCGCGGGCGAGCATGAGGCCGACTTTGTCGGCGAAGATTTCATCGCCCCGGTCGTCAACGACGCCGCAGCGATCGCCGTCGCCGTCGAAGCCGAGCGCCAGATCTGCGCCGTGTTTTTTCACCGCCGCCGCCATGTCGTGCAGCATTTCGCTGTCTTCGGGATTGGCGTTGTAGTGGGGGAAGGTCCAGTCGAGCGCGGTGTGCAAGTCGATCACTTCGGCGCCCATGCGGCGGAGCGCTTCCGGCGCGAAGGCGCCGGCGGTGCCGTTGCCGCAGGCGGCGATGACCTTGATCGGGCGGCTGAGCTTCACGCGGGAGACGATGTCGGCGATGTAACGCTCGCGCATGCCTTCGACGCGAACGTACTTGCCGCCCTCGCGCGCTTTGAAGTTACCGCCAAGCACGATGTCGCGGAGCTTGCCCATCTCGTCCGGGCCGAAGGTTAGCGGGCGATCGGCGCCCATCTTCACGCCGGTCCAGCCATTCTCATTATGGCTCGCCGTCACCATCGCCACGCACGGAATGTCGAGCGCGAATTGAGCGAAGTAGGCGGTCGGCGAGAGCGCGAGGCCGATATCGTTGACCTCGACGCCAGCTTGCATGAGGCCCAGCGTCAGCGCTTGCTTGATCGATTGCGAATAGAAGCGGAAGTCGTGGCCGACAACGATGCGCGGCGCGACGCCGAATTCGTGAATCAACGTGCCGAGACCAAGGCCCAGCGCCTGCACGCCGAGCAGGTTCAGTTCCGGCGGCTTCTCATTGCCCTGAATCCCGAACCACCAGCGTGCATCGTACTCGCGGAAGCCCGTCGGCTTGACCAGGGGCAAGCTTTCGAACTCAGCGGAATTTGCGGCGAGGCTCGCGCGCGGCGCAGGCAGCATGGGCATGGTTCCGGGGGTTGGGAGGAATGGGGGCGGTTTCGTCGATATGGCGGCGAATTTCAATCCGCTGCGTCAATTCAGGTGCGCGGCCTGATGCGAATACGCGTGATCTCCAAGCCGTAAGCCATATCTTGCAAGGCGGAGATCGGCCGGATCGCGATGGCGTTAACCTCAGCTTGCGGCGGCAGATTGAAGCGCAGGGTGGCGGTTTCCGGCGGCGCCTCCTGTGTAATCCACGGCGCGCGGTCGGCCGATCCGCGAAGGCTGAGAGCCAGCTGATTGGCTGAATTCACCGGGAGCGGGTTGTAGCTGATCTCAACTACAACTGGCTTGCCATTGAGGAGCGCAGCGTCTTCCGGAGCGAGCAGAATGCGCGCGCCTTCGTCCTCCGGCAGCGGCGCCGGTTGCGCCAGCGTTTGGGCGACGCGTAGGCGAAGCGGGCGGCCCCAATAGTCGCGGACGACCGTCACTTCTTCGAGGCCTTGGTCGGGCGAGTTGAAGGCTTCGCGTTCATAGACCAGCCAATCGCCGTCGCGCTCCGCGGCGACAGGCGCCGGATCACGCGGCCAGGATTGGGGCCGGAGGCTGACGACAATTGCCGCGGCTGCCAGCAGGATCGCCAGCGGGTAGAAGATGAGCGGGTGGAACAGCCAGTGACGCATTGATGGGGGTTTAGCCTGAGCCAGAGATGGGGTCCAAGCGGCTTCGGCTCTTGACGTGCCGGGGCGGGGCTGGGAGCAAGCGGGCCATGCCTTTTCTCGCACTCCTCCGCCACGGCCAGAGCCAGTGGAATCTCGAAAATCGCTTCACCGGCTGGGTCGATGTCGACCTGACGCCGGCCGGGGAGGCCCAGGCGCGGCGCTCCGGGGAGCTTTTGGCCGCCAGCGGCGTGCCGTTCGATAAGTTGTTCACATCGGTGCAGACCCGGGCGATCCGGACGGGGTCGCTTGCGACGGAGGCGGCTGGCCTCGCCTGGCTGCCGGTGGCGCGCGATTGGCGCCTGAACGAGCGCCATTATGGGGCGCTGACGGGGCTCGATAAGGCCGAGACGGCCGCCAAGCATGGCGAGGAGCGGGTGAAGGTCTGGCGCCGCTCATACGATGTGCCGCCGCCGCCGCTGGAGGCGGGCGGGGAGTTCGATCTGTCGAAGGATCGCCGTTATGCGGGCGTTGAGGTGCCAGCGACGGAATCGTTGAAGCTGACGCTGGAGCGCGTGCTGCCGTACTGGCGCGAGGCCATCGCGCCGGATCTGAAGGCCGGCAAGAATCTGATCATCGCCGCGCATGGCAATTCGCTGCGCGCGATCGTGAAACATCTGTTCGCGGTGCCGGATGGCGACATCGTGCATGTCGAGATTCCGACGGGCAATCCGTTGCTGATTGAGCTGGATGCGAACCTGAAGCCGATCTCGGTGCGTTATCTGGATGAAGCGCGAGCTGAGAAGCTGCCGGCTTTGCCTGCGTGATGTGCAGGTTTCTATGGACCGCCGGCGTCTCGCCGGCATGCTCCGGCGCTGGCCGGCGGGGACGCCGGCGGTCCATATTATGACCGACGCTGATTTCATGCGGCGGGCATTATCGCTCGCGGCGGCGGGTGTCGGATTGACCGGCGACAATCCTACTGTCGGCTGCGTGATCGTGCGCGATGGCGCGGTGATTGCGGAAGCGCGCACTGCAGATGGTGGGCGCCCGCATGCGGAGGAGCAGGCGCTGGCGCTGGCCGATGCGCGCGGCGCGACCGCCTATGTGACGCTGGAGCCGTGCGCGAAGCGGAGCAATGACACGCCCTCGTGCGCGGATCGCTTGATTGAAGCGGGCGTTGCGCGTGTCGTAATCGCGGCTGACGATCCGCATCCATTTGCGGCGGGCGTTGGCGTTGAGCGCCTGCGCGCTGCTGGGATTGCGGTTGAACTCGGCCTTATGGAGGATGCAGCGCGCTCGCAGAACGCGGATTTCTTTGAGAAATGGGCGACGGGAGATCGAGTGTAGGCGTCGCTTGCCACTGGCGAAACGAATCGCGGTATAATGTGACGATCAGGGGGTAGAAGTCGGTGTCGCACCGAGGAGTTTCCTCTGACTATTTTTCTTTGCAACTACAAGTCTGTGCTGGAGCTCGACAGGCTTCAGCAAGACGCTGGCTATATCGGCCAGTTCGATCTGCGTTTGGTTTTCGGCGATGATGCGGGCCTTCCTGCGCCGGAAGGAGCCTCTGAAGACGAAGATCGGTGGGACGATCTCCGCGACAAAGCGTTGATTGCAATCTTTGGCGACGCTGCTTTCGCCGCGAACCGCGAGTTCGAACAAGCTGAACTTCCGGATACTTCCGACGACGCAGTGATCTTCGCCGCTAAGCATGGCTTCGACATCCTGATTGACGGTCAGGCTGTGCGCGACTGGTTTTTGTTTAGCGTGATGATAGCTGCATCAGCTCGCGGACTTACGCGCTGGAGGCCGCATGAGATTGAACGTCGCTTTGAAGACAGCGTGCGAGAGAAGTTGGTAGGCGTCAGAGAGCAAGCAGATGGCTGGCTCGCCGCAAATGACCCTCATCGCCCCGTGCTTTCTCGCACGCGAAGTCGAGACCGGCGTTAACGTCGAAACTGGGCTGCTCGCTTTTGAAGCTCGGCGACTGAATGCGGATTTCCATCGGCGGTGGAGGCAACCTTAGTTTTGTCGATGCCCCAGATCAGCGGGTCGCCTTCGCGCATCAGGCCGTCGAAATAGGCGATGGTGCGGGTGAGGCCGTCGCGGAGCTGGATGGTTGGCTCCCAGCCGAGATGTTCGCGCGCTTTTTCGATGTTTGGCTGACGCTGTTTCGGGTCGTCGCTCGGCAACGGCTTGAAGACGAGCTTCGAGCTTGAGCCGGTGAGATCGATCACGGCTTCGGCGAGCTGGCGGATCGTGAACTCGTTTGGGTTGCCGATATTGATCGGGCCGGTGAGTTCGGCGGGCGCGTCCATGAAGGCGAGGAAGGCGTCGATCAGATCATCGACATAGCAGAAGCTGCGCGTTTGTTCGCCGTCGCCGTAGAGCGTGATGTCTTCGCCTTTCAAGGCTTGCACGATGAAGTTCGAGACGACGCGGCCGTCGTTCGGATGCATGCGCGGGCCGTAGGTGTTGAAGATGCGCGCGACTTTGATCTCGAGCTTATGTTGGCGGTGATAATCGAAGAACAGCGTCTCGGCGCAGCGTTTGCCTTCGTCGTAGCACGAGCGAATGCCGATCGGATTGACGCGGCCCCAATATTCTTCGGGCTGCGGATGAATGTCGGGGTCGCCGTACACCTCCGAGGTTGAGGCTTGGAAGATGCGGGCCTTCAAGCGTTTGGCCAGGCCCAGCATGTTGATGGCGCCGTGGACGCTGGTCTTCGTCGTTTGCACCGGATCGTGCTGGTAGTGCACGGGCGAAGCCGGGCAGGCGAGATTGTAGATTTGATCGACCTCTACATAGAGCGGGAAGGTCACGTCGTGGCGCAGGAATTCGAAGTTCGGCTGGTTCAAGAGATGCGCGATATTGCGCTTCCTGCCCGTGAACAGATTGTCGGCGCAGACGACATCGTCGCCGCGGGCGACGAGGCGGTCGCACAGATGTGAGCCCAGGAAGCCGGAGCCGCCGGTGACGAGAATGCGCCGTTCGAACATGGCAGCGACAGGATGCTGCGCCGGTTAAGGATTTGTTGACCATACGGCGAACCCCGCCGCCGGCGCCTACTCTGCCGCTATGGCGGTTTGCTTGGCGAGCTTATCAAACGCCACGAGATCGCGGACGA
>CALBST010000023.1 GCA_937967425.1 uncultured Caulobacteraceae bacterium | reverse complement strand
GCGCAGCAGCCGCTGCTGGATGGATTGACGCAGGGCGATGCGAGCCGGGGGATCAAGGAGGCGCTTTCGTTGGCGTCGATGAACGCGACAAACCGGCTGGCGCAACCGAACGGGTTCTGGGGCAACCCGCAGGTGCGGATTCCGCTGCCGGGCGTGCTGGGGCAATCGCAGCGGACGCTCGGGCGCTTTGGCATGTCGGCGCCGCTGGATCGGTTGCAGGAAAGTTTGAACCACGCGGCGGAGTCGGTGATGCCGCAGGCGGCGACGATGTTCATCAACGCCATCCGCAATATCACCATCGCGGACGCGATTGAAATCGTGCGCGGCGGCGACGATAGCGCAACCACCTATTTGCGAGGGCGCACCGAAACGCGGCTGACCTCGCTGCTGAAGCCGCCGATGACGCGGGCGCTGACGGAGTCCGGCGCCTTTGCGCTGATGCGTACGGCGCTGCGCGAGGTCGGACTCGCCAGCATGACGACGGAGCTGCGGCGTGAGGTGATCGATTTTTCGACGGCGAAGGCGCTCGATGGCTGTTTCCATTTCGTGGCGGAAGAGGAGCGTGCAATTCGGCGCGATCCATGGCGGCGGACGACGGATATCTTGCGGCGCGTGTTTGGTTAGGGGAGTGAGCGCGGAAGTTTTCCCTATTGCCTTCCGCAGCTACTCTCGTACTCCCTTCGCTTGTGACTGAAGCTTCTGAAACTTTCCGCCGCGTCTCGTTTGAAGTCCCTGGCGGGCGCATGGCCGGGATCGCGTTCGGCGCCGAGACGGCGACCCCGGATATCGTGTTCATTCACGCGACCGGTTTTAATGCGCGTACGTATCGGACGCTATTGGAGCCGTTGGGCGAGAAGTTCCATGTGCTAGCGCTTGATGCGCGCGGGCATGGGCGTACGAGCCTGCCGCATAAGCTTTTCAGCTACACGTCGTGGAAGCGCCATCGCGACGACCTGATCGCGGTGCTCGAACATTTCACCGCGCCGGTGACGCTCGCCGGCCACTCGATGGGCGCGACGATCAGTTTGCTGACCGCGGGCGCGCGCACGGATTTGGTCAATGGCTTGGCGCTGCTGGAACCAGTGATTTTGCCGGCGGCTGGCTATGCGATGTCGCAATTGCCGCTGGCGCCGCTGCTGCAGCGCATGGTGATGCCGCTCGCGGTTGGCGCAGCGAAGCGGCGCAACACCTTTGCCAGCCGCGAAGAAGCGGTTGCGGCGTTCACGGGCCGCGGGATTCTGAAGGCGTTCCCGCCGGAGGTGATCGCGGACTATGTCGGCGATGGTTTGGTTGAGGATGGCAAGGGCGGGTTCAAGCTTTCCTGCGCGCCGGCGTTTGAGGCGGCGACGTACACGGCGCAGCGGCATGATCCGTGGGGTGCGCTGCGGCGCGTGACCGATCCTTTAGTGCTGTTGCGCGCCGAACGCGGCTCAACAATCAGCGAGGCGGCGATGCATAGGATCGCGGCGATCAAAGCCGATGCGCGCGTGGCGACGGTAGAAGGCGCGGGGCATATGTTGCCGATGGAGCGGCCTGATCGCGCGCGTGCGGCGATCGAAAGCGCAGCCCTGATGGCGCGCCAGGGGCGCAAGTATCACGACGCTTTGGTGCAGTAGCGACTAGGCGCGCAAGCCAGGCACAACCAGCTTGGCGACGCGTTCGCGTGCTTCAGGGCTCGGCGTCAACGCCTTGCGCGTTTTCACGTCGAAAGTGAGCGCAACGGCCTCCATACTGGCCCAGGCGGCGCCGGTCTCCGGATCGAGAATCCAGTGCACGATGCGCAACGTTTTTTCGCCGATCTCGGCAATGCCGGAATGGACTTCGATCAGCTCGCCTGCACGCGGAAATTTGCGCACGATCAACCGTGCTTCGACGACGGCGCCCGCGGGCTGCACGCCGTCGCCGGCCGCTGCCTGGCGCCACGGTGCGAGTAGGTTCGGCACGCTGTCGGAGATGCGGCCGGGAAAGTGCTCGCCGCGCAGCCGCCCGAGCGCGTCGCACTGATCGGGATAGACGATCGCGCCGCCGATACGCTTTGCGCCCAGCGCCGCCGCGTTCGCTATGGACGCGTCGGCGGGCGGCAGATCGACATCGATGGAGCGCGGCTTCGCGTGATCGGGTAGTTTACACTTCAGCCGCTTGGCCGCCGCCTTGGTGCGCGACGACCACGGGAAGCTGCGCAGGCCGCGGGTCTCGACATGGCGGACTTTGACCGTGAACGCAGTGCCTGGCGCGCCGTCATGGTGGCGCATGTCGAGGCAGAGCGTGGCGTCGCTTTCGCCGAGATCGACGACGCCGCCATGCATGACCAGCGGCGCGCCGGGGCGCGCCTCCTTGATGAAGCGGGCGTGAACTTCTTGCGCGATCAGCGTTGAGCCGGCGGATTCGGTGTAGGCGCGCGGCAGTTCGAGCGCGCGCGCCATGTGCGCGAGGCCGACGAAGGCGCGCTCGAAATGGAAGCGGATGTTGAGGTGGCCGCCATCGTCGCATTCCCAAACGTTGACGCTGCCCTGGTAAAGCGGCGCGGGCAGGGGCGCTGGGTAGCTCACGCTGCTTGCTGGCACTGCGCGCAAATCCCGCTGGCTTCGATCATCGTGCGGCGAATGGTGAAGCCGTCTTTCTTGGCCGCCTCGCCGAGATCGATGAGTGCGTGGCCGGCGTCGAACTCTTCGGCGCCACCGCATTGCTCGCAGATCAGGAAAATGGTCGAACGCTCACAGGCGCCGACATCGCAGGCCATGAACGCGTTCAAGCTTTCGATGCGATGGGCGAGGCCCATGCGCACGAGGAAATCGAGCGCGCGATAGACGGTCGGCGGCTTGGCGCTCTTATCGGCGTCGATTAGCGGCAGCAGATCGTAGGCCTTCGCGGGCCCGTGGTGATCGAGCAGCAGTTCGAGCACGCGCTTGCGCAGCGGCGTGAAGCTTTCGCCGGCTTCCGCGCAGCGTTTCTCTGCCTCGGCCATTTGGGCGGTGTGATCGTGGGCGTGAGCCATGTCGCTCGATATTGCAGGGTGCGGCGCTGCCGAAAAGATGGGGCGCGGCGCGCGGGAATTTGAGATCGGGCGCGGAATAGAACTTTACAAGAACAAATGAGTCGCGTATCACTTTGGAACATACAGCGAACGATGTATGCATTGAGCCGGGGGCGTCCGATGAGCGAAGCAATTTTCCGTGGAATTTCAGGCCGTTTGCACCGTTTCAGCGCGCATCGGCCGCATGAGCAGTTCAGCTCGGCGCCGGCTGTCTATTGCTTCGCGCGCCCTGGCCCGGGCGGGCGGGGCTGGACGCCGCTGTTCTTGTCGCGAACGGGCAATCTGGCGAAGCGCTTGGCCAGCCACGAGCAATGGCCTGAGGCTCAGCTGCTGGGCGCGACCCACATCCTGATCCACCAACACGATGAGCGCGATGCGCGCGAATATGTGGAAGCCGATCTGGCCGGCGCACTGAAGCCGGCGATGAATGGTCCGTTCCTCGACGCGGAGCTGACGGAAGCGGCGGAAGAGGGCGCGGTGCGCTTGGTCTGGGCGGCTTGATT
>CALBST010000022.1 GCA_937967425.1 uncultured Caulobacteraceae bacterium | reverse complement strand
GGCGCGCCTCGTCCGTGCCAAACTGCTCGTCGAAGTTGGTCGAGCGCCACGAGCGTGTGTAATGGACGATAGACAATGTCTCGTCCTCGCCAACACCATGGTAGCCGATAAGGATGGTCTCGTGCGCCTCAGCCACCGAGGTGTCTGGATAGCGCCCCCAGCTTGTAGCGCTGGTACGCGAAAAGCCTTGTGCAGTGAGGGACGATTCCACCTCGGTGCGGCTCATTCCTAGATGAATGCCGCGAAGCGTCACTTGGCGCGGGTCTGCCGAGGGCTGTTGCGCTGTGGAAGCGCAAGAGCAGACCAATATCAGAAAACAAACTGCGACTATCCCCTTCATCGCATCACCTTACGGACTGGTGGCGCTGCGGCTACTCAAATGCCCGTGTCAGAACTTCTTGGCGCTGCTGAGCTAGGCGCTCGCGCCGTCGTCCGTCTCCGGCGTCATAAAATGTCCGTGCAGCGTCGCGATCGGCTGAGTCTTCTCGCCTTGCCATGCTTCGGCTTGCACGTTTGCGATGCGGCGGCCGATTTTTACGACTTTGGCGCGGGCGAACGTATCGATGGGTTTGCCGGAGCGGAGATAGTCGACGCCGATGTCTACCGTCTTCGGGAAGCGCTCGCTTTTTGAGGCGATGGCGAGCTGAGTGAGCGCCGTCACCTCCAGCAGCGCTCCGACAACGCCGCCGTGCAGCGCCGGCAAGAGCGGATTGCCGATGAGATGCTGGCTGAATGGCATGACGAGCGTGAGCTCATCGCCCTTGAGTTCGGCGCGGATGCCGAGGAAGCGTGCGTAGGGGATGCGCTCGATGGCGGCGGTGACGCGTTGTTGCGGCGTGTCGCTCATTTCTTCTTCCGCAGGTTCGCGCCGAATTTCCGGCCGTTGTTCGAATTCACCATGAACGCGGCGGCGACATGCGCGATCGGATTGTCCGGCGTCTCGTCGTACGCAACCGCACGCACGAACGCGACGCTGCGGCCGAGCTTGTAGCAATGCGCTTCCGCCAGCACGTCGCGCTGTGGCGTGGCCGGGCGCATGTAGTCGATGCGCAGATCGATGGTGGCGACGGTCGTCGGCCGCTCCATCGCGGCGACCGCCGCCGTGCCGCAAAGCGTATCCAGGAATGTCGTGATGACGCCGCCGGCGATGACGCCGGTTTCGGGATCGCCGATGAATTCTTCCCGATAGGGTACGAGGCCCCAAACCCGCGCCGGCTCGATCTTGGTCACCTCCATGCCCAGCGCCTTGGCCTGCGGCGTGAACTGGATCATGGCGCGCACGCGCTGCAGCGGATCGTCGTCGGGGGCGGCGTAGGAGGTCGGCGTGTCGCTCATCCTGCGGTGCTACCAGGGGCGGGCGCACCCCGCCATTGTCGCAAGTTGACGTTTCGTCACTTTTGTGACGTTGTAGGATGAAGAACGAGTCATCCGGGGAAGAAGATGAGCGAAGCGGCGGCCAACGTCGAACCCATTGGCAAGCGGGAAAAGACCAAGGTCGCCAACCGGCAGGCAATCCTGGTGGCGGCGCGGGCAGTGTTTGCCGAGCTTGGCTATGAGGCCGCCACCGTGCGCGACATCATTCGTGGCACCGATCTCGCGAGCGGCACCTTCTACAATTACTTCAAGTCGAAAGAGGAAGTGTTCGACGCGCTTGCCGATGACGGCGCGCGCCGTTTCCGGCCGATCCTGCGCATGGCGCGCGAGAACGCGAAGAGCTTTGACGACTATCTGCACTCGGCGTTCGTCGCCTACTTCCACTTCATCGTGCAGGACAACCAGATCGAAGGCCGGCCGATCGACGAGCGGCGCCCGCACATCCTGCGCATGGATACGCCGGAGATGGTGGCGGTCTATCAAGAGGTGCGACAGAGCCTTGAAGACGCAATCGCGGACGGCGATGCGCCGCGCGTCGATGCTGATTATCTGGCTTGCGCCTGCATCGGCATCGCGCAAGAGGTGGGGTCAGCCATGTTGCGCCGTTCGCCGCCGGATATTGACGCCGCGGCAGACTTCGTAACAGGCCTCATTCTGAAAGGCCTCGTGGGCGCGGCCCGCAAAGCTTGATCTAGGAGCTCCGCTTGTCCTGGCTGCGCAAAGCGCTCGTACACCTTGCTTTGTCGCGTTCCGACGAAGCGCTGATCAAAGCCTCGGGCGGTGCGCCGCGCACTGTGCGCGGCATGACGCTCGATCCGCGCATGCAGTTTCTGGAAGCGCAGGCGCGTCAACGCGCGATCCCGTGGGATCAGATGACGGTGGCGATGCTGCGCGCGCAGACCGAGGCCGGCGCTGCGCTGTTTGGCGGTGGGAAAGTATCCGGTGTGCGCGTGGAGAAAATCTACGTCACTGGCCGCAGCCATTCAGTGCCCTGCCGGCTTTATTTGCCAACCGTGCGCGACAATTCAGCGGCGCTGATGGTCTATCTCCACTTCGGCGGCGGCGTCATCGGATCGTTGGAAAGCTGTCATCGGCTTTGCGGGCTCATCGCGAAGGAGGCAGGCGCGCCTGTGATCTCGGTCGATTACCGGCTGGCGCCCGAGTTCAAGTATCCAATTGGGCTTGAGGACTGCATCGCCGCCTACAACTGGGCCGTCGATAATGCGGCGCGCTACGGCGCCCCGGTGGGCAAAGCTGCAATTGGCGGCGACTCGATGGGCGGTTTGTTCTCGGCCATCATCGCTCAGGAGATGCGGAAGACGAAGCCGCCGGTCGTGCAACTTCTCATCTATCCCGGCATCGACTTTGTCTCCGATACGCCGTCGATGCACGAGTTCGCCGATGCCTGGCCGCTGACGGCGGAGACGCTCGACTTTTTCGTCAAGCAATATCTGCCAGACGGCGCCGACCCGAGTGATCCGCGCATTTCGCCCGGTCGCGCGCAAGATTTGCGCGGCTTGGCGCCGGCGTTGATGTATGGCGCCGGCTTCGACATGTTGCTCGATCAGGGCGCTGCGTACGCTGAGCGTCTCAAAGAGGCGGGCGTGAAGGTGAACTACACGCGCTTTGACTCGCTGCCACATGGCTTCGTCGCGTTTCCATCGGCGGCGCCAGCTGCGGAGGCGGCCATCAGGCAGATCGCACGTGAGACCGCCGCCGCCCTCAAAGGCAATCTCTAGGTGACGGCGCCCGTCGAAGCGGCGGCGCCTCCGGGGCGTCACATCAAAGGGCAAGTCATAGATCGCGGCGCGTGGAGTTGGGCGCTGTTTGAGTGGGCGCGCAATCCATGGGTGCTGCTCGGCACCATCTACGTTTTCGCGCCTTACATCTCGAACGTCGTCATCGGCGATCCCGTGCGCGGGCAGGCGATGATCGCGAGCTGGCATACGACAGCCGGCGTGATCATCGCGCTGACATCGCCGTTTCTCGGCGCCGCCGCTGACCGGATGGGCCGCCGCAAACCACTCCTGGCGGCAAGTACGCTGGCGCTGGCGTTCTGCATCGCGATCAAATGGTTCGCGCTGCCGAATGAGGCGGGGCTGCCGCTTTGGGCGATCGGCTTCTTCACCACCGCCGCCGGGGTCGCCTTCGTCTATACCGAGGTGCTGCACAATTCGATGCTGACACGGGCGGCGCCGCCGGCCGCGATCTCGCAAGTGTCGGGACTTGGGCTTTCCCTCGGCAACGCGGCGTCCGTGTTGTTGCTCGTCTTCGTTCTGATCACGATGGCGCTGCCCGGCCAGATCGCGCTGCCGTTCATTCCCGATGCGCCGCTGTTCGGGCTAGACCGCGCCGCGCATGAGCCCGACCGCGTCGTCACGCTCCTGTGCGCCGCATGGCTTGTCGTTTTTTCGATCCCGATTTTTCTCTACACGCCGGACCTCACCACCACTGGCGAGAAGTTCGGCGATGCGGTCCGTCACGGCGTGGGCAATGTCATCCGCACCATTCGCAAGCTGCGCGACTATCAGAACGTCGCGCTCTTTCTGATCGCGCGGATGCTCTACGCCGACGGCAAAACCGCGATCCTGATTTTCAGCGGCGTCTATGCGTCTGGCGTCATGGGATGGGATCTGCTGGAGATGCTGTCCTACGGCATTCTGCTGAGCATCTTCGCCGTCGCTGGCGGCGTGCTCAGCGGATGGCTCGATCACGCCATCGGCTTGAAGCGCGCGGTGGCGGCCGAGATCGGCGCAACGTTGCTATGCTTGGTGTTCATGGTGTCGATGTCGCCGACTTCGATGTTCTTCATGCCGGTTGAAGCCGGGATCGCGGTCTGGGACAGCCCGCTTTTCGCGACGGCGCCGGAACTCGCGTACCTCGGCTTTGCCATTATCATCGCCATCTCCATCACCGCCGCCTATGGCTCAAGCCGTTCTCTCATGGCGCGCCTGGCGCCGGCGGGGATGGAAGGAGAAGTGTTCGGGCTCTACGCGCTCTCCGGCTCAGCCACGGCGTGGCTCGCTCCGGCCGTTCTGGCGTACTTCACGACCGCCTATCAGAGCCTGCGCGCGGGCTTTGCCTCGATCGCGCTGCTGCTGCTCGCGGGGCTTGTTTTGTTGCTCTTCGTGAAACCGCCTCAGCCAACGCGTGACGCCATCCCATAGGCAGCCGCGGCGGCGATCGCTGTCACGACAGTGCCCCAGGTCATATCCGTAAACGTGATGCGCCAATCCCACGCCTTTAGTGTCGCCTGATTGGTCAGATTGAAGGTGGCGTAGGCGGCGAAACCGAAGACGGCGCCGTTGAGCAACGCTTTGCCAACGCCGCCGCGCTCCAAAGCCGGCGCCGCCGCGAAATAGACGATGGCGGCCGTATAGATGATGTAGAACGCGATCGCGGCCGCAAAGTTCAGTTGCGGCCGTGTGATTTCGCCAACAAGCGGCTGATAAAGGCGCGACCACATCTGCGTCAGCCAAATGGCGTCGAGAACAAGGAACGCGATCGCGCCGGCAATCCAGGCGGTGATATATGCAGCCATGCGCGAAGTACGCGCGTGCGGCGCGAATGGATCAGGCGGCGTCCGCTTGGCGCAATTTCTTGTCGACCATGCGCTTAAGGCCCTCAGCCACGCTTTGCCGTTCCTCACATAGCGCGTGCGGCAGGTGCACCAGCTGATAGAGCGCCGCGACGTGCGTACGCACGACCTCCGGGGCCAGGCGATTGGTTGCACCTTGCGCCTGAAGGTAGCGCGCCATTTCGCTGGCGCCGAGCGCAAGGCTCGGATCGCCGATCTGTTCGGCGACTTCGAGTAGGTCTTGCACGGCGCGGTAGACCGCGCGCGCCTGATTGGCGTCGCCGGACGCGAGACCGTTGGCAGCCGCTTCAAGCGCGGCAACGCGCGCACGCGCCAAGGCGGCCTTGAGATCGAGCTCCTCATCCTCGCCTTTCACAAGCGGCTCGGGAGCAATGTCATCGAGCCGGCGGAGCGGCCCGAGATAGTTCAAATCTGGGCGGACACGCCGCCGGCAGGGGCCGACATAGTTTGCCGTAACGACAAAGGGCTGCGGTTTAGTGATTACCGTCTTGACGCGCTGCTGCAGGGCCAGCGCTGAAATCGGTTTGCGCATATAGCCATCGACGCCGGCAAGACGCGCAAGTTCGACGTCGCGTTCAGAGCTGCGCGCCGTCAACATGAACATGGCGACAGCACGATTGGGCGCTTCATCGCTTTGGCGGACACGGCGGGCGAAATCCAGACCGTCGCCCGTCGCGCCCTCGATCCAATCCATCAGGATGACATTCGGATTGACGAGCTTGAGCGCGTCCCACGCTTCGATCATGTTGGCGGCGCCGATCACGCGCCTAAAGCCCATGGCGCGCAGCTGATCGAGGGAAATGCCGCGTTCGTAGTGATTGTCGTCCAGGACAAGCGCGGTCAGGCCGGACGGATCGAAATGACCTTCCCCCTGCATGATCACGGCCTAGCTCCCAAGACAGCCTGAAAGCCTAACGCCGATTATTTGATTTTCGCTGAAAGCGGCGCGCTTGCGGTTAACGTCAGTTAGTGAGTTGGCGCAGGATCGTGGCTGAATCGAAGTAGACCCGCTCACAAACGATGCCAACGCCGCCCGGCGCGAACTCGAACACGGCGGCCATGCGCACCCGGATCTTCTTGCCGGTCGGCGCCAGTTCGCCCTGCGGTGTCTGGATTGGCCCTTGGTGTGTGCCGGTGAGCCAGAACTCGGCCAACACCGCATCCTCCATGGCCCGCAAGAGGATCGGCTGGTTGGCTTGGTCGGGAAACGCGCGGCGCGAAGTTTTGAAATAATTCATAACCGCCTCGGCGCCGTCAAACACTTGGCCGGCGCCGAAAAGCTCGTAACGCGGATGATCGAACGTGCCGAGCGTGACGTCGAAATCGTGGGTGATCTCGGAGGCCATGTGCTTGGCGACGAGGGCGATGCGCTGTTCGGCTAGGTCGTTCAAGTCGCTGCACTCCCATGCGTGTTCGATATAATGGATATCTTCTGCCAGATCTTCCGTGACAGGCCGGTTGTCAGATTTTCAATCTCGGTAACGGCGTCGATGACGACCGGGTCGCGCATTCGCTCCGCATAAAGCGCCGCAAGTTTGGCGATCAGCGCCAGCATTTCGGAGCAAGCATCAAGATAGCGGGTAAGGGTGTCCGCGCTCATTGTGGTTGCATTTTTGTGGGTTAGCGTATGCGGGTCCTTCGAGAGCTGGTGCATGTCGACGACGTGCGCCATCGATCGCAGCGTATGCAATTGATCCAACGCGCGCTGCCGCTTCAGGCGATCATCCAGTCCAACCAGAAACCACGTAGCGCCGCCGAACAGAATAAGCAGGTTCACAGCCGCTTCGAGCGTTTGCAACAGGCCGACATTGGGCTCCATCTCCTCCAAATGCAGCAGCTTGACCGAGCTGATGAGTGCCAGCAGCCCGCCCAAGATGACGGTGCTTACGGCTATCCGGAGCGGCCAGTTGTGCGCCGCGATTTCGCCGGCGCGCTTGGCGGTTTGATGCGCAGTGGTGACGAGCTCGCCACAGACGCGGCTGAGCCCAGACTCAGGAAAGCGCTGCTCGACGCGCTCACGCAGCCGCTCCACCGTCTCGATGATGCGATCGGGATCGAGCGTTTGGTACTTCACTGCAAGTTCCGCGCACGTTGCACGGACCGTTCGTCGAACGCTTGGCCGAAGGCGCTGCCGCGAACCTGGCTCACGGTCTCAGCGGCGTAGCGCCGGCCGTTGGGCGCTGCTTGGCAGGAGATGACGATGTTCAGGCTCTCAACCCGCACCAGCGGCATAGGACTGAACGCTTCCGGCACATAGAGCCGCACCCGCGTGATGTCCGGGGTGGCCTTGAGCACCGTGACTTCGCCGCGTAGCCGATCGGCGAAACGGCGCGCCTGTTCGCCGCGAACGCTTTCCCGCGTCGGTTGGAACGAAAAGGTAGCGCTTGTTTCGTCCTCGCGCAGCGGGCGTACGTTTGTCACCCGGCCCATGCCTTCGCTGGCGCACCAGGAAACACCCTCGAAATCCTCGGCCATGCGATCGAAGGCGCGGCGTTGATCGTTGTCGAGTTCGCTCCGTTGCGGCGCAACCAAGCGTAAGCGCGGCGAGGCGTCCGGGTCGAACCGGGCCCGCCAGTTGGCCTTGGAGGTGTTGAGCTCAAAATCGAACGCATAGTCGGACTTGGCCGCTTCGGTGGCCGCGACTGCCTGCGCGAGCAGGGCCGAGCCAGTGGCTTGCGCAGCGGCAGCCGCCGCGAAAAGAACGATTGCCAGCACGGTAGCGACGCGGATCAAGCCGAACATAAGGCGCAACATGCCACGCGGGCGAACGGCGCTCAACGGCGTTGGGAGGCGAAGCGTGACGCGCTACATAGCAGGCGTCATGGATGCCCGTGCGCCGCTTCTGCCGTCGCCATTCGAGGAATGGTTCGCCGCGCGCGGTTGGGCGCCGCGGCCGCACCAACTCGAACTCGTGAGCCGGGCAGAGACCGGGCGCTCCACGTTGCTGATCGCGCCCACAGGCGCCGGCAAAACCTTGGCGGGCTTTCTGCCCAGCTTGATCGAGCTTGCTCCGCTCAAGGCGGAAGGTTCGCGGCGGCCGCACCGGCTGCACACACTCTACGTCTCGCCGCTGAAAGCACTGACCACGGATGTGGCGCGCAACCTCAACACGCCGGCGACTGAAATGCAGCTGGGCCTCCGGATCGAAACCCGAACCGGCGATACGCCTTCCTCCAAACGCCAGCGCCAACGCGCGCATCCGCCCGATATTCTGCTCACAACACCCGAACAATTGTCGCTGCTGATCGCTTCCGAGCATGCGCGCGTGTTCTTCGAAGATCTGCAGGCGGTGGTGATTGATGAAATTCACGCGCTGGCGCCGACGAAACGCGGCGATCTGTTGGCGCTTGCCCTGGCGCGATTGCGCCGCTGGGCCCCGGCGCATCGGCGGATCGGGCTCAGCGCGACCGTGGCTGACGAAGACGCGCTCGTGCATTGGCTCCTGGGCGCCGAGGCCTCGGAAGACGTAATCGTCCGCGCGCCGCCCGGTGCGAAGCCGCAGATAGACGTGCTGGACTCCGACGCAAAAATCCCCTGGTCAGGCCACACGGCGCGTCACGCGATTCCTGAAATCTACGAGACCATCAAGGGCGCCAAGCTCGCACTGGTGTTTGTGAACACGCGCGCGCAAGCGGAGATGACGTTTCAGGAATTGTGGCGCGTCAACGAGGATGCGCTGCCGATCGCTTTGCACCATGGCTCACTCGATGTCGCACAGCGCCGAAAGGTCGAGTCCGCCATGGCGGAAGGAAAGCTGCGCGCGGTCGTCTGCACCTCTACGCTCGATCTCGGGATTGATTGGGGCGATGTCGATCTGGTGATCCAGATCGGCGCGCCGAAGGGCTGCGCGCGTCTGGTGCAGCGGATCGGGCGCGCTAACCACCGCTACAACGAACCGTCGCGAGCATTACTTGCGCCGAGCAACCGGTTCGAGGTTCTGGAGTGCCGCTCAGCGCAAGAGGCAGTGGAAGAAGGCGCGCTCGATGGAGAGCCGCGGCGTGTCGGGGGGCTCGATTGCCTGGCGCAGCACATCATGGGCTGCGCCTGTGGCGAACCGTTTGATGCGGATGAGCTCTACGAAGAGGTCGCGAGCACCGCGCCATATGCGGCCCTCTCGCGAACGCAGTTTGATCGCGTGATTGATCTCGTCGCCACCGGCGGCTACGCGCTTCGCTCCTACGATCGCTATCGCCGCATCGTGCAGGACCCGCAGACGAACAAGTGGCGCGCGCGGAACGCCTCTGTGGCGCAGCAGCATCGAATGAACGTGGGCGCCATCGTTGAGTCAGAGATGCTCGATGTACGGTTGGCGCATCGCGTGGGGGCGCGCCCGCGTCCGGGCACGCCAAAGCGCGATGGATTGGCGCCGTTGGTCGCGGGCCGCCGTCTCGGGCAGATCGAGGAATATTTTATCGAAGGCCTGGCGCCCGGCGATACGTTCCTCTTCGCCGGCGAAATCCTGAGGCTCATCAGCGTAGAGGGAACGGATGCGCTGGTGGTTCGGGCGGGCGATCAGCAGAACCCGAAAATTCCATCCTATGCAGGGGGAAAGTTTCCGCTCTCGACCTTCCTCGCCGACCGTGTCCGGCACATGCTGCACGATCCGAAGCGCCAGAAGGCGCTGCCGGGGCAGGTGCGCGACTGGATCAAGATGCAGAAGCGGCGCTCAGTCGTACCGGCGCCGGACGAGATGCTGATCGAAACCTTCCCGCGCGCCAATAAGCACTACCTTGTTTGCTACCCATTCGAGGGACGTTTGGCGCAGCAGACGTTGGGCGTGCTGATCACGCGTCGCCTGGAGCGCCTGGGCAAGAACCCGATCGGCTTTCTCGCAAGCGAATATGCAATGGCAGTCTGGGGACTTGAGCCGATGGGCGATGTCGATCTCGGCCAACTCTTCGATGAGGACATGCTGGGCGATGATCTGGAAAGCTGGCTCGCCGAAAGCACGCTGATGAAATCGACGTTCGCCAAATGCGCGGTGATTGCCGGCATGATCGAACGCAACACGCCGGGAGCCGCGCGAAAGACAGGCCGGCAGGTCACGTTTTCGGCCGACCTCATCTATGACGTGCTGAAGCAATACGAGCCGGATCACATTCTGATGCAAGCAGCGTTCGCGGATGCAGGCGAAGGCTATCTCGATATTAAGCGCCTGGGAGACCTGCTTCGGCGCGTGAAGGGCAAGATCGTGCATCGCGATCTGCCGCATGTGTCGCCCTTCGCCGCGCCGGTGATGTTGGAAATGGGGCGCGTGGGCGTGCGGGGCGGGGCCGATGAGGCGGTGCTCGAAGACGCGGCCTCGCTGATCGCGGAAGCGATGAGCTAGGGCATCTCGCTGCGGCAGCTGCAAAAGATTGCCGCCGAGCGCGCCAGCGGTCCATATTGGCCGCAAAATAGGGGGTGACGATGCGAACACTTTTGACGGCAGCTCTTGCGTGCGTCCTCACCACGGCAGCCAGCGCCCAAGTCAGTGATGCGACGCGCGCCGCCAATGCGGCCTTCGCGCAGACGCTTCCCTGGGCTGACCGCGAGGATGAGGATTTCGCCAATCGCGGCTTCATCGCTGGACCTGATGTCGCCAGCCTCCGCGCGCCGGATGGCCGCGTGATTTGGGATTTCCGCGCGTACGATTTCCTGCAAGGCGAGGCGCCGGAGACAGTCAATCCCTCGCTGTGGCGTCACGCTCGCTTGCTTACACGCGCGGGACTCTTCCGCGTCAGTGACACCGTCTATCAGGTGCGCGGCTTCGATGTCGCTAACATGACCATCATCAAGGGCGACACCGGCCTTATCATCATCGATCCGCTGACCAGTAGTGAGACCGCTCGGGCCGCGCTTGAACTCGTCCACCGCCACATCGGCCAGTATCCGGTTCGGGCGATTATCTATTCGCATACGCACATCGATCATTTTGGCGGCGCGCGCGGCGTTATCGGCGTCGGTCAGCCGCCCGAGCAGAATGTCGAGGTCATCGCACCCGAAGGGTTCATGGAACACGCCGTGACGGAGAACGTCATCGCCGGCAACGCCATGGGCCGACGCGCCATGTACCAGTTCGGTTCTGGCCTAACGCCCGGGCCCGAGGGTCAGATGACGTCCGGGATCGGGACTGCTGTCTCCGCCGGCACATACACGCTCATTCCGCCGACGCGCACGATTACGCGCACCGGTGAAACCCTCACCATTGATGGCGTGCGCATCGAGTTTCAGTTGACGCCCGACACCGAAGCGCCGGCGGAAATGAATTTCTTCTTTCCCGACCTGGGTGTGCTCTGCATCGCCGAGAACGCCACCGCGACGATGCACAACATCCTTACGCCGCGCGGCGCGCTGGTGCGCGACACCAAGGCGTGGGCGGATTATCTCACCGAAGCGCTGCGTCTCTTTGGTGGTCGCACCGAGATCATGGTCGGCAGTCACGCCTGGCCGCGCTTTGGCGGCGATCGCGTGCGCGATTTCATCGCCAGCCACCGCGATGCCTATAAGTATCTACACGATCAAACCGTGCGCCTGATGAACGCCGGCTACACCGATCGTGAAATCGCAGAGCAAGTGCGCCTGCCGGACTCGCTCGCCGCCCGTTGGTTCAACCACGGCTATTACGGGACGATGATGCATAATTCGCGCGCGGTCTATCAGCGCTATATGGGCTGGTATGACGCGAACCCCGCCAATCTGAATCCGCTGCCGCCGGAGGAAGAAGGCGCACGCTTTGTCCGAGCCATGGGCGGCGCCGACCGTGTCTTGGCGGAAGGGCAACGCGCCTTCGATGAAGGCGATTATCGCTGGGCCGCGCGCGTGCTGAACCATCTCGTCTTCGCCGCGCCCGACAACACCGCCGCGCGCCAGCTCCTCGCGCGGACGCATCGGCAGATGGCCTATCAGGCCGAGAGCGCGATCTGGCGCAACATCTATCTCGTTGGCGCACGCGAGCTCGAGCAGGGCACGCCCGACCGTCCGCCAGCGGTCATGAGCACCGATCTCATCGCCGCGACGCCGACGAGCTACATCCTCGATCTGCTCGCAGTGCGCCTCAATCCGGAACGTCTTGGCGATCGGCGCTATGCGTTCAATCTCGTATTTCCGGAGCGGAACGAGCGCTTTGCCGTGACGATCAACAATGGCGTGTTGGTGCATGAGCGCGATCAGACCGTGGAGGGCGCGCCGACGATCACTTCCCCGCGTGCGGTATTCCTGCAAGCGATGGCGACGCAATCGATGGCGCGCGCCGTGTTGTCCGGACAAATCCGCATCCGCGGCAATCGCCGTTCGCTCGAAGGCTTGGGCGACGTGTTCGACAATCCGGACCCGAACTTCCCAATCGTCACGCCCTAAGTGACGGTGGGACTCGGGTGACGGGTGACACACACGCACTCATCGCCTTTGCGTAAGTTGGCGCGACCTATTCAATGCGTGTGTGTCACCCGAGTTCGCGCCTAGCCGCTCGCCCGAATCCCCGTTAGCGTCGCCGCCATGCCGATGCTG
>CALBST010000021.1 GCA_937967425.1 uncultured Caulobacteraceae bacterium | reverse complement strand
CGCCTGGACACGCCTCGTCGCCGGCGATGTCCCACCACGGGACGGCCTGGTCGGAAGCTGGTCCTAGGTCCGGAGTAGTGAGGCCGCGCCTCCCGGCAACAGCAGGGTCGGATCAAGATTGGCGTTTCGCCACTTCATCCGCCAGCAGAGGTGCGGGCCGGTAGCGCGTCCGGTTGAACCGACGGCGCCAATCTGATGACCAGCTTGAACGACGTCGCCGACGGCGACGTCAACGCTGTTCATGTGCAGATAAACGGTGACTAAGCCTTGGCCGTGATCGAGAAAAACACAACCGCCCTCGTAATAGAGATCATCGTTCGCGAGCACGACGCGTGCTTCCGCGGGCGCTACAATCGGCGTGTTGCTCAGGGCCGCGATATCGATCCCGTAGTGGGTGCGCCGCACGCGGCCTTGTGGCGTGGAAACCGAACGGCTCGCGCCCCAGGGGCTGGAGATGCGCACGCCCTGCACCGGCGGCGCCCAAACTGTAGCGAAGCCGCTCACCGTGTCATCGCGGCTGCCAAACGCCTCGCGCTTCAAGATGCTTTCACGCTGAATGCGCGCGGCGTCCGCAGCGGAGAGAGAGCGTGACGCCAGAGCATCCGCTTCGGCAACTGCGGCGGCATCGCCGTCCGTTGCGCCGCCATCCGGATCGAACCATTCCGCAGGAAACAGTGATCCGCGCGTAGTGGTCTGGCTGATCGTTTGGTTGTCGTAATCGCGCGCGCTAACGGTGACGGCGTGTTCGCTTTCCTCACCGGATGCCAAACGCACCCGAACCAACGCCGCCGGCGCCGCGTCGCGATCGAAGCCGATCACAAATTTGCCTTGCGCATTCGTGACCGTTGTTGCGTCGCCAATAGAAATTTCCGCGCCGGGCGGCGCTGTGCCGTTCAGTGCTTGGCCCTGCGTAGCCGTGCTCGGCACAGTCACCGTGGCCGGAATTTCCGTCGCCTCCGTTTCCAACGACGTGGCTTTGCCTTCGCTGGATTGTCCGCAGGCGGGCAGCAGCAGCGACGCGCCGGCCGAAAATAACAAAGCACGCCTCTGAATCATGTACGGCCCCCAGTGCAGTTGCTGCCAATTGCCTTCCGCGATCTTGCACGGCTAAATATCGTGGCGGAAGGGGGAAATGATGGGCGATCTGAAGCGGATAGTTGGGGCGCTGATGCTCGCCCTTGTTGTCGCATGCGGGCCGGGCTCGGCCACACCCACGAGCGCCCCCGGCGACATCGCGCCTCCCGGCCCCGACAACCGCCCACGCCTCGCGCTCGTCATCGGCATTGGTGAGTATCGCGGCGACATTCCAAGCCTTCCGAATCCCGTGCGCGACGCCGAGCTCATGGCGCAATCGCTGCAAGCCGTTGGCTTTCAAATGCCGGTGCCGATCGTGCGGAACGCCACCCGCGACCAGTTAGAGACTGTGCTAACGACCTTCGCGCGCGCACTTGATGCGGCCGGCGCTGACGCTATCGGTCTCATTTATTTCGCCGGGCACGGCATGCAGATCAATGACGTCAACTATTTGCTTCCGAGCGATGCCCGCCGGCCGACTGATCTCCCGGTAGAAGCGGCCTTGCTGCGACGCGAACTCAGCAATGCCTTCATGCCGGCGGAAGAATTGCTACTGGTTTTAGGTTCGCGCCCGAATGGCGCGAGCATCCTCATTCTCGACGCCTGCCGCGACAACCCGCTTACGCGCTCGATCGGGCAGGCAACGCGCAGCGGCGTCGTTGATGCGCGTCAGGGTCTCTACGACATGAGCCGCGCCACTGGCGTCCTCATCGCCTACGCCACCAATCCCAATGATGTTTCGTTAGACGGCGGCGCTGGTCGAAACAGCCCGTATGCAGAGGCGCTGGCCTCCGAGATGTTGCGCGGCGGGACGGTCTATGAGGTGTTCAATCGCGTGCGAGCCCGCGTCGAGGACGCCACTGGCGGGCGCCAAAGCCCAAAAGAAACGAACGGCCTGCGTGGCAGCGATCGCTTCTGCTTCGGCGCCTGCGCAAACTCTGAAACGCCTTCAAACTCGCCACCCGCGGTCAACGTCGCGGCGTCGTGCGCGCAAGCCGAAGCGGACTGGCAGCGGATCTCCGCGCAAACTTCGGTGACGGCGGTGCGTGTGTTCTCCGAATCCGTGCCGCCATCATGCGGCGTGCTACGCGGCATCGTGCAAACCCGCCTCGATGCGTTGAGCTACGAAGCAAGCCAGGCCGCAGCGCAAGCAACGGCCGCGCGCTCAGCCACGAGCTATCGCGAATATCTAGATCGCTATCCCGGCAGCGCCGCCGAGAGCGACATTCGCGCGCGCCTCGCTTCGTGCCGATCGGAAACCGTAACCGTGCCCTATCAAGACACGCAAACCGTGACCTTCGAGACCGGCTGGCAGAGCGACAACAGTGTAAACCGCGGTTCCTGCGAGGGTGGCTTGACCCGCCACTCGTGTCGCGATGGCACGATCACGTCCGGCGTTAGCTTCCAGATGACGCCGCGCACCGATGCCGACGGGACTTATCGTGCGCTCGCGTGCTCCGCGACTTGCCGCCGTCAACTCACCCGCAACGAAACGCGCGAGACCTGCAACTAGGAGAGAGCGATGAGTGGCTGGGCGCGGTTCGTTGCGACGCTGATTGTCGTTGTGCTCATCGGCTGCGGGCAGGCGACGGCGCCAAACGATGCCCCTGAAGCGCCACTTGGCGCGCCCGGCGCCGACACGCGCCCGCGCCTTGCTCTAGTGATCGGCATCGGCGCCTACCAAGGCGAGATAACGCGACTTCAGAATCCGGTGCGCGACGCCGAACTGATGGCGCGAACGTTGAGGTCAGCTGGCTTCCAAATGCCAGTGCCCGTCGTGAAAGACGCAGGTCGTGCGGAATTGGAAGAAGCTCTCACGACTTTTAGCCGGGCGCTTCGCAATGCTGGCGATGACGCGATCGGCGTGATTTATTTCGCTGGGCATGGCATGCAGATCAACGGGGACAACTATTTGCTACCCAGAGATGCGCGTCTCCCGCCTGATCTGCCGCCCGAACCTTCTCAGTTGCGTCGAGAGCTCAGCGCTGCATTCTTTCCCGCCGATGACCTGATTATTTTCATGGGTGAACGCCCGAATGGCGCAAATATCCTGATTTTAGATGCTTGTCGGGATAACCCGTTGACGCGCTCCATCGGTCCGCGAACACGCAGCACCGCCGCAGTTTCGCAAGGACTTAAGGCTATGGACGAAGTCAGTGGAACGCTGATCGCGTACTCAACAAAACCCAACTATGTTTCACTGGACGGCACGGGTCGCAACAGCCCTTACGCGGAGGCGCTTGCGGCTGAAATCCGCCGCGGTGGTACTGTGTATGAGGTGTTCAACCGCGTTCGAGCCAGAGTGGAGGACGCGACGGGCGAGTTTGGTCAAAGCCCTAGGGAAACGAACGGCTTACGTGGAGCGGGCAATTTCTGTTTCAGCGCGTGTGCAACTCAAACCGGCGCCCCAACCGCCGAGCTGCCGGCGCAGGCGGAGTTCACTCACGGGCAGACGATGCGAGATTGTGCAGAATGCCCAGAGGTCGTGTTTATCGAAGGCGGCGAGGGGGTCGTCGGAAGACCTGGGCATGAGCGCACGGTCACAATTGGTGCCTTTGCTGTCGGAAAGTACGAGGTCACATTCGACCAATGGGATGCTTGCGTCGCTGATGGCGGGTGTTCTCACCGGCCGTCCGACGAAGGATGGGGGCGTCTCTCGCGTCCCGTGATCAATGTGTCGTGGAATGATGCGCAAGAGTATGTGGCTTGGCTCAGCAGGAAGACCGAGCACACCTACAGATTGTTGACCGACGACGAGTGGCAGTATGCGGCCCGCGCTCGCACAACCAGTCCGTACTCGTGGGGCGTTGATCCGAACGGTGCGTGCTTCTTTGCGAACGGAAATGATCTCGCGGCCCAGCGCGCCGGACGAGCGGCGACGAGCGAAACGGGGCCTTTGCAGTGTGATGACGGCTACGTCTACACCGCTCCCGTTGGCGTGTTCCGCCCTAACGGTTTTGGGCTGTATGACATGCACGGCAACGTCAATGAGTGGACGCAGGATTGCTACAATAGTGCTCCACCCTGTGACACACGGCGAACGCGCAGTTCGAGCTTCTTTTCCGAAGCCGACGAATTGAGATTTCACAGAGGTCCGGGGGTGGGGGCCGCATCTCGAATGAACTTCGTGGGCTTGCGTGTGGCGCGAGACGTTTAGGGCATCTGCGCCCACCTGACGCACGAAAAGAGGCGGGAAAACCATGTTCCGGCCATGGT
>CALBST010000020.1 GCA_937967425.1 uncultured Caulobacteraceae bacterium | reverse complement strand
CAGCGTGCGGCCCAGGTGACCCCACATACGCGGCATGAAGGCGAGATAGCGCGGCTTGTTATCGCGCGAGGTCAAACGCGAGAAAATGCCGAGGATGCGCATCGTGTTGATGGCGCCGAGCACGGCAAGCTCGCGCTGGAATTCCGCATCGCTGGCGCCGCTTGCTTCGAGATAGGCGCGGACCGCAGCTTCGTGCGCGGCTGGACTTACATCGCGGCGCGCGTCGTGCAGCAGCATGGAGAAATCCCAGCCGCGCCAACCTCGGATCGCATCCTGGAAATCAAGCAGGCCGACGCGCTGCAGGCCATTACGGTTCGGCAGCCAAAGCAGGTTTTCGGCGTGATAGTCGCGGATGGTGAAGGCGCGCGGGAAGCCGAGGGCTTTGACAATGAGCGCGTCGCGAATTTTTTCCCAGCGGGCGCGGGCGGCATCATCGATATGCACGTCAGCGGCGCGCGGAAGCCATTCGACGAACAGGTCCGCGTTCACTTCGAGCGCGAGCGCGTCGTACTCCAAGAGCGGCCACGTCGCGTTGCCGGCGCCTTGCAGGCGCATCGGCGCAGGCGGCGAGGTATGCACGTGCGCAAGAACGCGTGCGGCTTCTTGGTAGAGCGCGATTTCGTCGGCGCCTTGCGGGATGACGTTGGCGTAGAGATCGTCACCCAGATCTTCGATCACCGCATAGCCGGCGTCGCAATCAGCGCCGTAAATCTTCGGCGGCGCGAGGCCGATGCTTTCGAGATAATTCGCGACAGCGACGAATGCTTCAACGCGGGAGGCGGCCAAACGCGCGGTTGCATTCCAGCCCATCGTCCGGCGCTCAGCCGGTGTGGCGCTTGGCGGGCACGGCTTGCTCTCTGCGCTCGGCGGCGCGTCCATGAGCATGGCTTTGCGATCGCCGAGCTGGAGGCGCTCGTAGCGACGCGTGGAGGCGTCACCCGCCAGCGGCGTGCGCGTTGCGCCGGAAAAGCCGGTCTCCGCCAACAGGCGTGCGAGCGCTTCAGATCGATCCAAGCTTTGCTCTCCATGCGCCGTGCGCGGTGAGAGCGGCGGTGCGGCCCTCGCCTTCCGGCTTCAATTCCACATCGAGACGATCGGCAGGCAGCTGCCCCCCCAATCGTTCCGGCCATTCAATCAAACAGGCGGCGCTCGCGAATGCGTCCTCCAGGCCGAGCTCCCAGGCGTCGTCCGGCTGCTTCAGCCGGTAGAGGTCGACATGCCAGAGTTCGCCACGTTCGCCATCATAGGTCTGAACCAGGGTGTAAGTGGGGCTGGGGGCTTCCTCGGGGTATCCCGTCCACGCCTCGATCGCGCCGCGCGCCAGTGTTGTTTTGCCAGCGCCAAGATTGCCGCTGAGGCAGATGACATCGCCCGGCCCGATCTGCTCGCCCAAGCGGCGACCGAAGGCCAGCGTCGCCATGGCGTCCGGCAATTGGATGGCGCGCGAATCGGGGGCGGTTTGGGTGCTCAAGAGGCGAAATTGCCCTTCGGGCAGCGCGGCATCAAGGGCGGCTTGCGCGTCGAGCGCAGAGGCTTCAAACACTAAGCCACTGTGAGTGTGGGCGAAATCAGACGCATCATCATCATCGGCGCCGGCCAGGCCGGCGGCGAGACGGCGCAGCGTCTGCGCCAAGGCGGGTTCGAGGGCGAGATCACGCTGATCGGCGAAGAGCCGGTCGCGCCCTATCAGCGCCCACCGCTCTCAAAAGCCTATCTCAAGGGCGATCTGGACATCGACCGCCTGATGCTGCGCCCGGCCTCGGTTTATTCCGAGGAACGCATCGCGCTGCTGACCAAAACGCGCGGCGTCTGGATCGACCGCGCCAACCGCAAGGTGCGGGTCGAGGGCGGGCGCGAGCTGCCCTACGACGCACTGGTGCTCGCGACGGGCGCGAAGCCTCGGAAGCTGCCGCTCGTCGGCGCCGATCTCGACGGCGTTCATTTGTTTCGAACCGCGGCCGACGTGGATCGC
The DNA here is from genome assembly GCA_937967425.1 of uncultured Caulobacteraceae bacterium. The sequence continues at coordinate 8,528 of CALBST010000020.1, read as the reverse complement.
GTGCGCGAACGCTTTGTCTCCGGCGCCAAGCTCATCGTCATCGGCGCGGGTTATATTGGTTTGGAAGTCGCGGCCGTTGCGCGTCAACTCGGGCTCGACGTTACAGTCGTTGAAACCGCCGTGCGCCCGCTGGCGCGCGTGACGAGCCCGGAAGTCGCCGGCTTTTTTCTTGATGAACATACACGCCAAGGCGTGCGGTTCGTCCTCGGCGGCCAATGCGCGTTGATCAAGGGCGCCGATCGCGTGACGGGCGTCGCCCTTACGGACGGCGCGGAATTGCCCGCCGACTTGGTAATCGCCGGGATTGGCGTGACGCCCGATGTGGCAATCGCCGAGCAGTGCGGGCTGACCGTGAACAACGGTATCGTCACCGATCGGAACTGCCGCACCTCGGACCCGAACATCTTCGCCATCGGCGATTGCGCGGCGCGGCCAATGGCTCATTACGGCGGCCAGATCGTGCGGCTAGAAAGCGTCCACAACGCCGTCGAAGGCGCGAAGATCGTGGCCGCCACGCTGACCGGGGGCAAGGAGCATACCGAGGAAGCGCCGTGGTTTTGGTCGGACCAATACGACCTCAAACTGCAGATCGCCGGCCTCTTCAACGGCTACGATCATGTCGCGTTCCGTGGCGTCATGGCTGACCGCGCCTTTGCGGCGTTCTACTACAAGGGCGATAAGCTGATCGCCGTAGATGCGGTGAACCGGCCGGCGGAGTATCTGGGCGCAAAAATGTTGATCCAGACCAATCGGACGCTCCCGCCGAATGTTATTGAAGATATGTCGCGGCCGATGAAGGAATTGGTCGCGAGCGCGCGCTGAGGATTGCAATGCCGAAGATCACGTACATCGAGCACAACGGCAAAGAACACGTCGTCGACGCGCCCGTCGGACAGACGGTGATGGAAGCGGCTGTGAAGCACGCCGTGCCGGGCATCGATGCCGATTGCGGCGGCGCCTGCGCGTGCGCAACGTGCCATGTTTATGTCGATCCGGAGTGGCTATCGAAGACGGGCGAGCAGAACTCGATGGAGCAATCCATGCTCGATTTCGCCAACGACGTCGAAGATAACTCCCGCCTCTCCTGCCAGATCAAGATCTCACCGGAGCTTGACGGCCTCGTTGTGCGGTTGCCCAAGAGCCAGCACTAATATCGGTATCGGGTGACACACACGCACCCGGCGGGTCTTGCCAAATTTACTCGATGCGTCGAGTGCGTGTGTGTCACCCGATAGGTCGTCACCCGATAGGTCACCGATAGGCGCGCAAAAAAGCGCCGCAGCTTGTGGCTGCGGCGCTGAGTTGGCACTTCGGGTTCGTACTTAGGATTGGTTGCCGCCGTTCATGCGGCGGGCGATCTCGTTCTGCTGAGCGCGCTGGTTGGATGCGTTGCGCGTCGACTTATAGAGCGCGTCGAGGAACGCCTGATCCCATTGCGTCAGCTCCGTGGGGCCGCTGGCGTTTACTTGGGCGCCGTTAAACAGATTGAGGATCGTCGGATACTCCGCCGTCTGCGCGTGCGGATTGATCTGCGCCAACGCCACGAGCGCCACATAGTCAGCGAGCGCCGCAAGCTGCGCGCCCTGCACACGGCGGGCGTCGATGATGACGATGGCCTGCATGAGGTCCTCGCGGGTGTTGCCGCTCAAGCGCGATCCGTACGAGCGAACCGCCGGAGCATTTTCCAAGCCGCCGATCGAGGTATCGCCGGAGAGCGCCAAGCCATCGGCGCCGAAGGTCTCTGAAACATGCCACCAGCGCACTGCGCGCGGGGTGCTCAAGAAATCTTCGAGCGCTTGTTGGCCGAGCGTCGAGATACCGTCCGACTGGTAATAGGCAAACAATGTGCGATCCTGCTCGAAGAGCCGACGCGCGAAGGTGTCGGATTCACCGGTTACGAAAATTGCGACATTCGCAACGCAGCCCGGACCGCCGGGTTGAAGGCCGACGGCAGCGGCGCGCTGCGCGATGCGATCAGCCAGAAACTGCGCCTGCCGGGCTGGCATGCCGGCGACGCTGGTGCAGACGGTCGAGTCCCAGCGCGGCAGCTGATCCGCCATCGGCGAGATCGCCGCGAGCTGCTGCACAAACGCTTGCGTCTGTTCTGGCCGCACCCCGGTGATGACGATATCGGGCGCGGTTTGAGCAAGCGCGCCGGGAAGCGGCGCGAGCAGGAAAAAGCTAAGCGCGGTGGCTAGGCGGCGCATCTTCGGATCAAACATGAGGACTCCTCCCTCTCTCATCTGCGCACTGAGATGCCGCCCGCGCCACATACGGATGCGTGAGGTCTGGAGTTCGCGATAAGCGTGCTGCTACGCGCGACGAACCGGCGTAGATTGAGGTCGCTTTGTGGCGTCGCACGCCGTTTTCGGTGTTGTGGGCGCCGCGTCAGGCGCTAGGACTACGTTCATGTCTTCCCAGGTGCAGCGCAAACTCACCACCATTCTCGCGGCCGACGCCGATGGTTACAGCCGCGTGATGGAGGCTGACGAGGTCGGCACGCTTGGCGCCCTGCGGGCGGCGCGCGGCGTGTTCTCACGCTTCATCGAGCGTCACCATGGGCGCATTGCCAACACCGCGGGCGATGGGCTGATTGCTGAATTCCCATCCGTCGTCGAAGCGGTGCAGTGCGCCATCGAAGTGCAGCGTGAACTGACGGCGGACGCACAGAACGGCCTGAAGTTTCGCATCGGCGTGCATCTGGGCGACGTGCTGGTCGATGGCGACGATTTGCTTGGCGAAGGCGTGAACCTTGCGGCGCGTCTGCAGAGCATGGCCGAGCCCGGCGGCATCCTGATTTCGCAGCAGGTCTACGACCAAGTGCAGAAGAAGCTCTCGGTCGGCTTTGAATATCTAGGCGAGAAGCGGCCCAAGAACTTCGAGGAAAGCGTCGCCGTCTATAGCATTGCGCCGACAGGCGACGGAGAAGCGCGCCGCCCTGCCCGCAACCCAGAGCGCCAGCCGAAACGCGGCGCCCGCTCCTGGACACGATTGCGCGGCGAAGCGTTGCGGCTTGGCGTGATCCTGGTGGTGTTGCTGGTGATCGACGTCGCGACGGGAACACCGTTCTGGGTGCAATGGCCCGCGCTCGGCATCGGCGCGTACCTGGCGCTCAAGGCTGTGCCGCTGATTGGGCGGAGCGATTAGCGCAACTTCCCGCTGTTGGCCCCCAAACAAGCGCGGCGCATCAAAGTAATCACCACTACGATTACCGGACCTCTATTCCTAACGGCGTAGGCCGAAGGAGATATGTCGGAGCAAACCACATGCTCCTAGCATCGCTCACAGAGTCCTTGGCTCCAATACAGTGGAGCATGCGATGAGCGATAGGCCATTCTATCGGTTCGTGGTCCGTCTTGAAGACGATGGCGTCGTTCGCCTTGAAAACCTCGATGTGACGTGCGCGAGCGACAAGGACGCAATACGAGCCGCGAAAATCTTTGCAGAATCGTGCGCTTCGCTAAGCCTATGGCGCGGCGATATCGCGTTGTGGAACTCAACGCTCTCAAGGCGGCACTAACCACGCTTCGCCTGTCGGCGGCCGGTGAAATGGGAGAGCGTCCCGCTCGGCCCGGTGTGCGTTTACGCAGCTTCGCGTGTCGGTGGCGTTGGCGGCGGGCCGGCGAGCGGCGCGTGCGCCGGCAAGTGGCAGGTCACGGTGACGCCGCGGCCGGGTTCGCTTGAGAGCGCCACCCAGCCGCCGTGCATCTCGACGAACGAGCGCACGAGCGCGAGGCCGAGGCCGGCGCCACGGCGATCACCGGATTCAAAGCTATCGAACGCGCGCGCTTGCTGTTCGAACGCCATGCCCTTGCCCGTGTCGGCCACGGTGAGGCGCACAACGCCATCGAGGCGTTCGGCGGAGACCGTGATCGTATCGCCGCGCTCGGTGTGACGGAGTGCATTGGAGAGCAGGTTCACGATCACTTGCGTGATGCGTTTGGCATCGGCGTTGATCTCACCGATCTTCGGATCACACTTGATCTTGATCGGCACTTCGGTGTCGCGCGCTTTCGAAGCCGCCATCTGAACGGACTCGGTGATGGTCTCGTAGACATCCATCGGCGCGACATCGAGCTGGACATTGCCGGCTTCGACCATTGCGACATCGAGGATGTTGTCGATCAGCTTTGAAAGCGAACCCGCCGCTTCGATGATCGAACCCACCTGCTCGATCTGGCGATCGTTCAGCGGGCCGAACACTTTATGCGAAAGCAGCTCGGCGTTGCCGTAGATCGCCTGCAGCGGATTGCGCAGCTGATACGAGACGTTCTCAACGAACTGGCCTTTCAGCTTATCGGCTTGTTCGAACGCTTCCGCGCGCTCGCGCAGCGCATCCTCGACACGGCGGTCGGCGGTGATGTCCTGGAAGGCGACGAGTGTCGCGCCATCCGGCAGCGGGCGGGTCAGGAATTTGAGCACGCTCTCATCGCTGCGGCGCATCTCACCGCGGAACTCAGTGCGGGCTTCGGGCGACGGATCGGTGATGCGGGCGCGAACCTGCGCCCAGGTCGCGCGATCGTGGAACAGATGCTCGCAGGCGGCGACGACCTTATCGAACGCCATCTCGTCTTCGAGCGCGCCGGCGTCGAGCTTCCACATCTGCGAGAACGCATGATTGTGAAGTTTCAGGCGGCCATCGAGGCCGAACACGACAACGGCTTCGTGCAACTTATCGAGCGCGGCTTTCTGTGTTTGCAGCAGCGCGTCGTAGGAGCTCTTCAGCGCGACCTCGTTGGTGATGTCGGAGAAGATCACCAGCATGCCGCCGCCCGGGTGAGGCTGGCGCGCGATGCGGAACATGCGGCTGTCGGGCAGCACCCAGAAATCCTCTGGCAGGTTCTCGTGCTCCTGATAGAGCGCCAATTCGCGCGCGCGCCACTCGGCGTAGTTCGCGTGCGCCGGCAGCTTCCGCTTCTCTTTCAGGTAATCGAGCCACGCCGCATGCGACGGCCGATCCTGCAGGAACGCCGGGTCGAGACCCCACATCTGCTCGAAGGCGCGATTGTGAAACACAAGGCGCTTACCTTGGTCGAACACGGCGATGCCTTCTGCCAAGTGGTTCAGCGTCTCGTCATGCGCGCGCTGTTGGCGCGCCATGGTTTCGTTCGCGGCTTCGCTCTCGGTGACGTCGATAGCGAGACCCGCAGCGCCACCCGCGACCGGGCTGACTCGCAGGCGCAGTGTTCGCAGCTGTGTATCGACAACCGCCGAACGCGTTTCTTCAACGGCTTCCCCGGTCTCGATGGCCTTGCGCGCCATATCCACGGCGGCTTGGTCAAGCTGCAGATTGCGCTCAATCGCCTGCGCCAGCGACTTGGCGTTCAGTGCACCGAGATAAGCGGGGTTCGCCCATTGGAGCTTAAGGCCGCCGTCGACGCGCCACGCCATGAACGGCGCTTCGTTCCACATCTCCAGGAACGCAGCCGGATCGCGCGCGATGACTTCGGTCGCGCCCTCGATGCGGCCGCCGGCGCCGCCCTCTTCCACGCCGCGAACGCTGGCGTCGAGAATCCAGACAACGGCGCGCGCGCCGGCGGTGCGGCCGTCGACCTCGACGTAAACACCGTCAGGCGTCGAAATGGTCAGCGAGAAAGGGGCGCCTTCGCGGCGCAGGCGCTGCAGCGCCGGCGCAAGCCGCGTCATCACACCAGTAGCGCCACGCGCATCGAAACCCGAGAGGCCCTGCAGAATGCGGATCGCGGGCTCAGCGGCGTGCGCCGCACCGGAGAAACGAAGCAACGACGCGAGCGCCAGCGGGCTGCCGTAAATGCGCGGCTTGCCCCAATCGGTTTCGCTGTCGGCGAGCGTGTCTTCCCAGATCAGCACGACGCCAGGGTGCGCGCCGAACACGGCGTCGGCCCAAGCGACGGTGTCCTCCAACTCGCGCGCGCGCTTCTTCCAGGCGTCGACACCGCCGCGCGCGCCTTCCGTGACGCGCATCGCCCAGAGCAACGATGCAATCGCAATCGCTGCCGAGCCAGCCGCTACCAGCAAGCTTCCGTCCAATGCCGACCCCTAAGTCCATCTTTGCGGCGAAACGAATCGCCGAGCCCCAAGGGCTAGTTTCCCGGTTTGCGAAGGCGTTTGCACGCGCGCGCCTGCCCGGGCCGGTTAACAAAATGCTAAAAGGGTGAACGGCGAGTTAAGTTAAGAAATATCAATTGGTTAACGTTGCGACCCCGAAGGTTGCCGCAAGTTCTCAACAGCTTGTTGGGCGGCGACCAGGGCTGGACGCAGCGTCCGCGCGCGCCGTCCGGCGTCGCGCGCCTTCGAGGCGCCGGAGATGCGAAAGACGAACGGCATCTTGTAGCTGGCGCCATAGCGGACATGAACGTCCTTCGGCTGGAACCGCGCCAGCGTCAGCGCCTCGCGGGCGGCTTCGTAGAAAACATCTGACGGCCAAGCGTCAACGCAATTGATGTTCTTGGCGCGGCCGTCGGCGCCGACCTCGAATTCGGCGATGGCGACGCCTTCAATGCCAAGGCGGCGGGCAAGCTTCGGATAGCGCGCCCGCAACGGACCAACGAGATCCCAAGGCATGTCCGAATGGTCGCCCTCTTCCTCATCGAGAAGCTGGCGCACCGTCTTTTCCTCGGGCGCACGCCAAACCACGCAGCACGGCCCGCTGGGCAGTCGTTGCTTCACGCGCTGCATTTCCTGGCGCTCGCGCAGGCGGTCGCGCAGCCATTCGCCGGCGCTAAACACGACGATCACGAAGACAAGAACAATCGCGCCGGCGATGAGCATGGCGACGCCGCCGCCCCACCCCTGCGCCAGCAACAGCGTCGTGATGGCCAGATGCGACAGCACAACGACCGCAAACAGCACTGCGTAAAACAGCACGCGCATTGCCCAGGTGGACAGCGTTCGGGTGGTGCGGATGAGCATTCTGGCTTCCCCGCGCCTAAATGCACGCACCAGCGTGCGCGTGCAACGCCTTGGCGCCACGTTTCATGGAACGTTCGGTGGAATGCGAACGCGGCCCAATCATCCGGGGCCATGCGCCGAATTCGGATTGGACGCTGCAACAAAAAGCGGGGAGCGCTTGAAACGCTCCCCGCTCGCTCGTGACGGTTTTCGCGATATTTAATAGCGATAGTGATCCGGCTTAAACGGGCCAGCTTGCGGCACGCCGATGTAATCAGCCTGCTCTTTGCTCATTTTCGTCAGCTTCACGCCGAGCTTTTCCAGGTGGAGCGTCGCGACCTTTTCATCGAGGTGCTTCGGCAACGTGTAGACCTCGTTCTTGTAGGCCTTGCCGTTGGTCCAAAGCTCGATTTGGGCGAGCGTCTGGTTGGTGAACGACGCCGACATCACGAAGCTCGGGTGGCCGGTGGCGTTACCGAGGTTCACGAGACGCCCTTCGGAGAGAAGAATGATCTTCTTGCCGTCCGGGAATTCGATGTGGTGCACTTGCGGCTTGATCTCGTCCCACTTGAAGTTCTTCAGGCCAGCGACCTGAATTTCGCTATCGAAGTGGCCGATGTTGCAGACGATGGCGTTGTTCTTCATCGCCCGCATGTGCTCAACGGTGATGACGTCCTTGTTGCCCGTCGCGGTGACAAAAATGTCTGCGTGCGGGGCCGCATCTTCCATCGTGACGACCTCGTAGCCTTCCATCGCGGCTTGGAGCGCGCAGATCGGATCGACTTCCGTGACTTTCACGCGAGCGCCGCCTTGGCGAAGCGACGCGGCCGAACCCTTGCCGACGTCGCCGTAGCCGGCGACGACGGCGACCTTGCCCGACAGCATGACGTCAGTGCCGCGGCGGATCGCGTCGACCAGCGATTCACGGCAGCCATAAAGATTGTCGAACTTCGACTTGGTGACGCTGTCGTTGACGTTGATGGCCGGGAACGGCAGTTCGCCCTTCTTGGCCATTTCGTAGAGGCGGTGCACGCCGGTGGTGGTTTCTTCCGAGACACCCTTCACCGAAGCGCGGATCGCTTCGTAGAAGCCCGGCTTTTCCTTCAGGTAGCGCTTGATGGTGGCGAAGAGCGCTTGCTCTTCTTCGTTTGAGTGATGCTCGAGGAAATCAGCATCCTTCTCGGCCTTAGGACCCATGACGCACAGCAACGTCGCGTCGCCGCCGTCGTCGAGGATCATGTTGGCGTATTCGCCGTTCGGCCACTGGAAAATGCGGTGGGTGTAGTCCCAGTACTCTTCCAGGCTCTCGCCCTTCACGGCGAAAACCGGCGTGCCGCGCTCGGCGATTGCCGCAGCGGCGTGATCCTGAGTCGAGAAGATGTTGCAGGAAGCCCAGCGGACTTCGGCGCCCAGCGCTTGCAGTGTCTCGATCAGCACGGCGGTCTGGATGGTCATGTGCAGCGAACCCGCGATCCGGGCGCCCTTCAGCGGCTGCTTGGGGCCGTATTCCTTGCGCACGGCCATGAGGCCGGGCATTTCGGTTTCGGCGATTTCGATTTCCTTGCGGCCCCAAGCGGCGAGGCTCAAGTCCTTCACGACATAATCTTTAGCGCTCATCGCGCGCCCTCCTTCGAGAGTTCGCGAGCGTCGTTTTCCAA
>CALBST010000019.1 GCA_937967425.1 uncultured Caulobacteraceae bacterium | reverse complement strand
GAGGCGCAGGCCAACGCCGCACAAAAGCCCACGCTCAAAGGCCGCACCGATCTGCGCGACATCCCGCTGATCACCATCGACCCGGAAGACGCACGCGATCACGACGACGCCGTCTATGCAACACCCGACACCGACGAGAAAAACAAAGGCGGGTGGCGCGTCTGGGTCGCCATCGCCGATGTCTCCGCTTACGTGACGCCGGGTTCGCCACTCGATCGCGGCGCGTGGCGGCGCGCCAACTCCACCTACTTCCCCGATCGCGTCGCGCCGATGCTGCCGGAATCGCTCTCCGCCGATCTGTGCTCGCTGCGCGAAGGCGAAGAGCGCGCCTGCATGGCGGTCGAGATGATCTTCGATCGCGACGGCCGCAAAATCCGGCACAGATTCGTACGCGGTCTCATGCGCTCCGCTGCGAAACTCTCGTATGAGCAAGCTCAAGCGGCGATCGACGGTAAGCCGAACGAAAAGACCGGCCCACTGCTCGAACCGATCTTGAAACCCCTTTGGGCCGCTTACGCTTGCGTCTGGGCGGCGCGTCAGAAACGTCAGCCGCTAGAGATCGATGCGCCCGAGCACCGAATTGTTTTCGAGAACGGCAAAGTCGTTGGCGTGAAGCGGCGCGAGCGCTTCGATGCGCACAAGCTCATCGAAGAGTTCATGATCCAAGCCAATGTCTGCGCCGCCGAAACTTTAGAACAGAAGAGCCGCCCGCAAATCTATCGTGTCCATGACCGCCCAAGCGACACCAAGATTGCGGCGCTGACCGACTTCCTGCCGACCGTCGATATGTCCTGGAGCAAGGGCCAGACCATCACAGCCGGCCGCTTCAACCGCATCCTGCATCTGGCCGAAGCGTCACCCAACAAGGACATCATCAACGAAGTCGTCCTCCGCACGCAGTCGCAAGCCGTGTACTCCCCCGAGAACATCGGCCACTTCGGCCTGAACCTGCGCGCCTACTCGCACTTCACCTCGCCCATCCGCCGCTACGCCGATGTCACCATCCATCGCGCGCTCATCCGCGCGCTGAAACTGGGCGAAGACGGCGCCACCGACAAAGAAGAAGCGCGCTACGAGGAAACCGCCGAGCACATCAGCGAAATGGAGCGCAAATCGATGGCGGCCGAGCGCGACGCCACGGCGCGCTACATCAGCTCGTTCCTGGCCGATCGCATCGGCGCAAACTTCGAAGGCCGGGTCACCGGCGTCACCCGCTTCGGCCTCTTCATCCGCCTCGACGAAACCCAGGCCGATGGCCTCGCGCCGATTTCCACGCTCGGCAACGAACGCTGGATTCACGATGAAGCGGCGCATGCGCTCGTCGGCGAACACTCAGGCGAGCGCTATCCGCTCGGCATGCGCGTCGAGGTGCGGCTTGAGGAAGCCACGCCGATCACGGGCGGCCTCGTCTTCAGCCTCCTGACTGACCCGCTGCCGCCCGCGCCAGGCTGGCGGAAATCGCGCGTCAGCAAGCAAGGCCAACGTGATGGCCGTGGCGCCGGCAAGCGCGATCGCGACACCAAGCGCGGCAAACGCCGCCGCTAGTTTGGTTCAGGGCGGGTCGCCGTTGTTCCAGACGCCCGCGAACACCAAGTGACCCGCGGGATCCCATTGCACGCCGAGGCCGTGACGCATCTCATTCTGCCACTGCCCCTCATACATACGACCATCGGCGAACACATAGACGCCAAAGCCCTCTTTGACGCCGGCGTTCGGCGTGCCGCCGCGGTGTTGTCCGGCGTAGTACTCGCCATCCGCCCAGGCGATGATCCCGTAGCCGTGACGATTGGCGCCGGACCCTGAACCATAGCCTTCGCCTTCATAGCTATCTTCAGCGTTACCCTTGAACCTCACCGTCCCAGCCACATCAAACTGAGCGCGCGCCGCCGCACGGATGGCGCGCGTCTGCGCGTCGCGCGCAGTCTCGACTGCGGTACGCAGAGCTGGATCAAGAGCGGAAATATCGTACGGGCGCGACTGTGCAAGCGCGTCACCTGCGAACGCCGTGAACACAAACAAGCACGCGCCAAATAGCCAACTGAAAGCGAACTTCGCAGACATCAAGAACCTCCCCGCCTTGCACTCTCACGCTAGACGTTGCGACAAAGTCGGGCAAGCGGCGCTCACACGGCAAAAGGCTAGCGGCTCACCCGCGGCTCGTGCATGCTTGTAAAGGGGGCCGGCATGAACACAGGTCAAACGGAAAAGCCGCTGGGCTTCTGGGCTTGCTGGTCACTTGTCGTAGGCTGCATGATTGGGTCGGGCATTTTTCTAGTGCCGACCCAGCTCGCGCCCTACGGGCTCCTGAGCTTCGGCGGATGGATTATTGCCGGCGCCGGCTCGATCGCGCTGGCGTTGGTATTCGGACGCCTCGCGGCGCGCACACAATGCAATGGCGGGCCTTACGCCTACGCCCGCGAAGCTTTCGGCGACTTCACCGGCTTTCTAATCGCCTGGGCGTACTGGCTTTCGTTCGTCATCGGCGTTCCAACCGTCGCCATTGCCTTCGTCGGCTACCTTGGCGTTTTCGTTCCCGCGCTTCAGCAGAGCGCGATGGCGCAACTCTCAGCCGCGCTTGCGCTGATCGCCGTGTTCACGTTCATCAATGTACGCGGCCTCAAGGACATGAGCGCCGCGCAGATTACGCTCACGCTGCTAAAGATAGTCCCTTTGGTGGCCATTGTCGGGCTGGCCTTTCCGGCTGGGTCCACCGCCAATTTGCCATCGTTCAACCCTTCAGGCGAGCCGATCCTGGCAGCGCTGGCGGCAACCGCCTTGATTGCGCTTTGGCCGTTCACGGGTTTTGAGGTCGCGACGCTTCCGGCTGCGAACGTAAGCGATTGCGAGCGCACGATTCCACGCGCGTTGATCACCGGCATGATCACGGTGGTCATCATCTATCTCGCCGCCAGCGCGGCCTTGATGCTGCTGCTTCCTCACACACAACTGATCCAATCCACGGCGCCATTCGCCGACGCCGCGCGCGCCTTCGGCCCCTGGGGACCTAACGTGATTGCGGCCGGCGCTCTTGTCGCGACGGCTGGCACGATTAACGGGCTCATCTTTTCCTGCGGCCAGATGCCGATGGCGGTCGCGGGCGATAGGCTCGCGCCAAGGTGGTTGGCCGCCACAACCAAGCGAGACACGCCGTACGTCGCGCTGATCGTCTCGTCTGCGCTCGGCGCGGCAATGCTGGTTCTCAACTACGCGCGCGGCTTTCTCGACGCTTTCGAGTTCCTGCTGAAGATGGCGACATCGTTGGGCCTGATCTACTACGTCGTGGTATCGCTGGCGGAGCTGCGCCATTCGGCCCGCTCGGCTAAGGGATGGGCGGGCATCGCTGTTGTCGCCATTGCGTACTCGCTGTTTGCGGCGTTCGGCTCCGGGCTCGAGGTTTTGTTGTGGGGCGTTGTGCTGATGGCGGCGGGCGTGCCGCTCTATTTTGTGTTCAAGCGCAACGCGGCGCCGGACGCCGCTACTCGCCCTTCTTGAACGGCGTGTGGTCGGCGAGGATTTCCGCCTCCTCGACCACGGCAGGCGTTTCCTGACGCAGATAGTGCCGCACCGCGTTGCGGAGCCCGTCGTGTTCGATCCAGTGGGCGCTGAACGTACGGACCGGCACATAGCCGCGCGCCAGCTTGTGCTCGCCTTGCGCGCCGGCTTCAACGCGCGGCAAGCCTAGTTCGATCGCCAGATCGATAGCTTGGTAATAGCAAAGCTCGAAGTGGAGGAATGGCACATCGGCCACGCGGCCCCAGTACCGGCCGTAGAGCGCATCGCCGCCGACAAAGTTGAGCGCGGATGCCACAGGCACGCCATCGCTTTCCTCAGCTATAAACAGCACGCAGCGATCTGCCATACGCTGACTTATTAGATCGAAAAATTCGCGGTTCAGGTAGGGCGAGCCCCATTTGCGCGAGCCGGTATCCATGTAGCAGCAAAAAAAGAAATCCCAGTCGCGCGCCTTGATGTCGTCGCCACGCAGGCGCCTCACGCGCAGGCCCTCAGTGGCGCGCTCGCGTTCGCGCCGGATGCTCTTGCGCTTCTGCGATGAGAGCTGCGCCAGGAAATTCGCGAAGCTCGCATAGCCCGGGTTGAACCAATGATATTGCAGCCCGGTTCGGACCTGATAGCCAAGCGGCGTCAAACGGCGGACAAGATCTTCCTCAGCAAACGTGACATGGACCGAAGATGCGCCGGCACGCTGCGCCAAGCCGATGGCGCCTTGCGCCAGAGCACCTTGCACAGCCGCGTCCCGCGCGAAGATGCGCCGCCCCGGCACGGGCGTGAAGGGTACGGCGCATTGGAGCTTAGGATAGTAGCTGCCGCCCGCGCGCTGCAGCGCATCGGCCCATGCATGATCGAAGACGTATTCGCCGTACGAATGATCCTTCGCGTAAAGCGGCATCGCCCCGACCACCGCCCCGCTTGCGTCGCGCGCAATCAGGTGGGCGGGTTGCCAGCCCTTGTGTGCGCTGGCGCTGCCGCTCTCTTCAAGCGAAGCCAGAAAATCCCAAGAGACAAACGGATCGTAGGCCTGACCCTCGGGGTTCGCGAGCGCGTCCCATACCGCGCGCTCGATATGAGCGAGATCGCCGATGACCGAGATGGTGAGACTGTCGGCGCCGTCCATGAGCCTATTCTATTTCGAATAGCCCATCGACTTCGACCGCGAAATTCAGCGGCAGATTGGCCATCCCCACGGCGGAGCGCGCGTGCTTACCGGCATCGCCGAACACCGAGACCATGAGGTCGGAGCAACCATTCATGACTTGCGGGATTGGGTCGAAATCCGGCGTGACGTTCACGAAACCGTTGAGTTTGATGACGCGCTTCACGCGGTCCAAATCACCACCGCACGCCGCTTTCACCTGGGCGAGCAAGTTTAATCCACAGAGCCGCGCCGCCGCTTGCCCTTGCTCCACCTCGATCGCGTCGCCGAGCTTGCCCTTGATGCCGCCCGTGGCGTCGACGGAGACTTGCCCCGAGACGTGCACGAT
>CALBST010000018.1 GCA_937967425.1 uncultured Caulobacteraceae bacterium | reverse complement strand
ACGCGAGATAAGACGCGACTGTAATGCCGATGGGTTTGCCGAGAACGAGGCCGAGGCTGATGCCAAGCGCGATCGGATGCAGGAGCGTATCGAGCCCGGCGCCGTGCAGCACTACGCCGGCGTTCACCAGCGCGAAGATCGGCATGATCGCGAACTGCACCCAATATTTGAGCGCGTGCTCGGCGGTGATCAGGGGTGAGCCGCCTTTCTTGTCGCGCATCGGGACGGCCATTGCTGTGAGCACGCCGGCAATAGTGGCGTGAACACCGGAGAGCAGCATGAAGCCCCAAAGAACGAGGCCGAGAAGCCAATAGGGCAACAGAGATTTTATCCCGCCGCGGTTCATCAACAGCATGATGCCGAACGTCACCGCCGCGCCGCCAAGCGCCCAGCCGACGAGGTACGTCGAGTAGAAGAGCGCGATGACGAGAATGGCGCCTAAATCGTCGATGATGGCGAGCGCCAGCAAGAAGAGCCGCAAGCCCGAAGGCACGCGCGGGCCGAGCAGGGAAAGGACGCCGATGGCGAAGGCGATATCGGTGGCCGCGGGAATGGCCCAGCCGCGCAAATAAGAAGGCTCGTGGGCGTTGAGCACGACATAGATCAGAGCTGGCATGAGCATGCCGCCGACAGCGCCGGCCATAGGGAGCGCGGCTTCGCGGGGATTCTTGAACGGCCCTTCGACTGTCTCGCGCTTCAACTCGAGTCCGACATAGAGAAAGAAGATCACCATCAAGCCGTCATTGATGATGAGGTGAAGATTTACCGGATGCGCGCCCGCGCCGACGCCGACCATGAGGCCCGCGATCTGATCTTCAAGCAGGTGGTGGATCGTATCGCCGAACGTGCTGTTGAGGGCGATGAACGAAAGGATCGTCGCTGCGATCAGGATGTAGCCAGGCGTCGTGTCGCGCTGCCACCAGTGTGTTGCTGTTCGGCTCTGAGTCATGGGGGGCAAACTAACGGCTGCGCCTCACGCGACAACTTCAAACGACATCTGAGGCGATCGGTCCCACTTTGTGTTTGTCGTCTAGAGGCGCCGCTCCAGCCCGAGGCGCGCGAGCAGGTACATTGTCGACCAAGCGAACTGGCCTTCGTCCGCGAAGAAGACGTGCGGGGTCGAATCGAAGTCGAGTTGTTCCGACATCGCCTTGAGAATGTGGGCGCTCGCGAGAATGCGGTTCTCTTGCGGGATTGCTTCGTGGATCGCAGCAATGCGGCGGCGCAGGCTCGAGTTGGCGGGGAGATTTTCCGTGAGACTGTTCAGGCTCGGATCGGCTGTCACAATATCGTAGTAGCGCTGAACATCCGTAGCGGTCAGCCGGACCCAGGGCTCGTTCTGCGGAATATCAGGATGCGTGACGCATCGCATTGCCCAGACAGCGCCGCCGGAAAGATACATGCGGTCGTTGGCGAAGCCGTCGCGCTTCAACACTTCCAAGCGCGGGGTGATGCGTTCCGCCACAACAGCGGCCATGCGGTCTTGAATCGAGGTGGTGTCTGGCAGCGCTTGCGCGGCGCTCATCAGCGAGCTGATGCCCTCGGCAATTTCGAAGGAGGCAAATTCGCCCGTTTCGGGATTGATGTGCCCGCCTTTGATGTTGCCCGAACCAATATCGATGAAGGTAGAGTTGTCGCGGTCGGAGAGTGCGACGAGCCAGCGGAAGGCGTATTCGGCTTCCTGCGCTGCGTTGACAATTTCAAGTTGTACGTTCGCATTTTGAAAAGCCTTGCGAAGGTTTTCCAGATGCTCGGGCGGCAAGCGCGCAATGCTGGAGGATCCGACGATCACGCTTCGGCCTGGTTGCACGCCGTTGTTCTCAAGCAATTCGGCGGCGCGCATGGTGGCAGCGACGACGTCGGGAATTGCCTCGGGATTGCGAACTTCGACTTCGATATCGCCTGATGCGACGACGTGGCGATCATAGCGGCTCGCGCGTTGGACGCCGTCATATCGATCGGCGCCCATGCCCCCCATTAGTTGACGCGGCGCAAATCTGAGCACCGTCCATTTCGGCCCGCCGGAGCCGAGTTCGACGACGCCAACCTGGTGGACCTTGCGGTCTATGAGGTTGTATGCGGCGAACCCGGCAATGCCGAGCGTGGCGACGCCGCCGACAATTACATTCCGGCGGCTGAAAATCCCGGCCATGTAAGCCCCCCCTGCTTTCACTCCGATCGGCGGATGCTAGATCGGAATTTTACGGTAGTATAGTGTCGTCAGAGGGGGGACGAGATGGCGCGCCGTGATGACGAACCCAAAGAGAAAGAAGACAAAGGCACGTCCTTCGCGCGCGTGCAGGCGTGGTCCGGCGTCATAGGCACGCTCGCTACTCTAGCGATGGGCGCCCAGCAGTTTGGGTTTCTCGACGACGTCGTTCCCCCGGGCGTTCGAATTCCCCAATTCATCAACCGCACCGGCGCGCAGATCGAGTGGGTGCAGATCAACCCATCAAATCGCGAAGGCGTGCTGCGCCAATATGCGGCTACGGTGACGCGTGCGCCGGAACGCGGCCGCTGGCGCGGGCGTTTGTGTGTTGGCGATGAGATACAGTTTGTGGACGGCCAGCCGATCACTTCGGTGGAAGAGGCGCGGTGGTATTTCTACGGCGATCGCGGCGGCTTCGCGACTGTGAGGACTGGGCAACAGATGCCGGACGGCAAGCCTGCGCCAGTCGGGCAAGTCAACGCGATTGGCGTCGCGCGCAATTGCCCTCTGCTGGATCAAGGAACTGGCGCTGGGTAGCGGCGTAGGCGCCCAAACAAAAACGGCGGAGCTTGCGCTCCGCCGTTTCCGTTTTCGTGGCTAGTGGCTGGATTAGAAATCCATGCCGCCCATGCCGCCCATGCCGCCGCCAGGCATGCCGCCGCCGGCGGCTTCCTTCTTCGGGGCTTCGGCGATCGAGGCTTCCGTCGTGATGATGAGGCCGGCGACCGAGGCTGCGTCTTGCAGCGCCGTGCGGACGACCTTCACCGGATCGATGATGCCGGCCTTCACGAGGTCGACGTACTCTTCGGTTTGCGCGTTGAAGCCGAAATTATCGTCCTTCGTTTCACGCAGCTTGCCGACGACGATCGAACCTTCGACGCCCGCGTTTTCGACGATCTGACGGATCGGCGCTTCGAGCGCCTTCTTCACGATGCCGATGCCGACGTCCTGGTCTTCGTTGTCGCCCTTGATCGAGAGCTTGAAGGCCGAACGCAGGAGCGCCGTGCCGCCGCCGGGGACGATGCCTTCTTCCACCGCAGCGCGGGTGGCGTTCAGCGCGTCATCAACGCGGTCCTTGCGTTCCTTCACTTCGACTTCCGTCGCGCCGCCGACCTTGATCACGGCCACGCCGCCGGCGAGCTTCGCCAGACGTTCTTGCAGCTTCTCGCGATCATAGTCGGACGTCGTGTCTTCGATCTGCTTGCGGATTTGGTTGACGCGGGCTTCGATGTCCTTCTTGGCGCCCGAGCCGTCGACAACCGTCGTGTCGTCCTTCTTCACGACGACCTTCTTGGCCTTGCCGAGCATGTCGAGCGTGACGTTCTCAAGCTTGATGCCCAGGTCTTCGCTGATGACTTGGCCGCCGGTGAGGACGGCGATGTCTTCCAGCATGGCCTTGCGGCGATCGCCGAAGCCTGGAGCCTTCACGGCGGCGACCTTCAGGCCGCCGCGCAGCTTGTTGACGACGAGCGTGGCGAGCGCTTCGCCTTCGACGTCTTCAGCAATGATGAGCAGCGGGCGTTGCGATTGCACGACGGCTTCGAGAACCGGCAGCATCGGCTGCAGCGACGAGAGCTTCTTTTCGAAGAGCAGGATCAGCGGATCTTCGAGCGTCGCTTCCATCTTGTCGGCGTTGGTGATGAAGTACGGCGAGAGGTAGCCGCGGTCGAACTGCATGCCTTCGACGACTTCGAGCTCGGTCTCGAGCGACTTGGCTTCTTCAACCGTGATGACGCCTTCGTTGCCGACCTTCGCCATAGCGTCGGCCAGGAACTTGCCGATGTCGGTGTCGCCGTTGGCCGAGATGGTGCCGACTTGGGCGATCTCTTCCGAGCCGCCGACTTTCTTGGCGCGCTTCTTCAGGTCTTCGACGATGGCGGCGACCGCCTTGTCGATGCCGCGGCGCAGATCCATCGGGTTACGGCCCGAAGCAACTGCCTTCATGCCTTCGCGAACGATGGCTTGAGCCAGAACGGTGGCGGTGGTGGTTCCGTCGCCGGCTTCGTCATTGGTCTTCGAAGCGACTTCACGAATGAGCTGGGCGCCCATGTTCATGAACTTATCTTCGAGTTCGATTTCCTTCGCGACGGTGACGCCGTCCTTGGTGGTGCGCGGGGCGCCGAAGGACTTTTCGATCACGACGTTGCGGCCTTTCGGGCCGAGCGTGACCTTCACGGCGTTGGCGAGGATGTCGACGCCTTGGAGCATGCGCTCACGGGCGTCGGCGCCGAAATTTACGATCTTAGCAGCCATTGCTGTTGAACCTCTGTGTTTGAATGATTGAGCGAAGCGAACGGCTGGCGCTTAGGCCGCCTTGTCCTTCTTCGCCTTCTTCTCTTCGATGACGCCGAGGATGTCCGACTCCTTCATGATGAGGAGTTCTTCGCCATCGACCTTGACTTCCGTGCCCGACCACTTGCCGAACAGGATGCGGTCGCCGACGCTGACGTCCGGCTTGATGTACTCGCCGTCTTCGTCACGGGCCCCCGGGCCGACGGCGACGACTTCGCCTTCTTGCGGCTTCTCTTGCGCCGTTTCCGGGATGATGATCCCGCCGCGGGTCTTCTCTTCTTCTTTCACGCGCTTCACGAGAACGCGGTCGTGCAGGGGACGAAAGCTCGCCACTGGGTGTACTCCCTTGATTAGTAAGGCCTTTTGAGCGGACCGCAGGCACTGGCACTCAGTGCCCTTGGTTGCTAACGGGCGGCATGTAAGGGGCTGCCAGGGAGGCGTCAACCTGACGAAGCGGTCCGGGGCCACGCTTTTTTCCGTTGCTGCGGCAGAGAACTTTGAATAACAAAGCAACCTCGAGCCAAGCGATGTTGGAGGCGCGGATGAGTGGCGAGATCAGCCAAGAGGAACGCAACGGCGATGCGCGCGCCGAGCGGCGCATGGGCTGGGTGATCTTTGCGGGCTGCATGGCCATCGTGGCGGCGATCTTCGTGTTCACACCAGGCGCGTGGAGCGTGGCGATGCCCGAGACGCTCAAGTTCGACCTTGCGCCGCTGTTTGCGCAAAGCTGGCTGGTGCAGTTCCACGTTGTGACGGTTGCGATCGCGTTGGCGCTTGGGCCCGTGCAATTTCTGTTGCCGAAGGGAAGCGGGCTTCACCGGACGCTTGGTTGGGCGTGGGCTGCGATGATGTTCGCGACGGCGATCGCGACGTTCTTCATTCGCGACATGCGCGACGGGCAGTTCAGCCCAATTCATATTTTCTCGGTGATGACGTTCATCGGCGTGCCGCTGGCGCTGTGGCTGGCGCGGGTGAAGGTGATGTCGCACGCCCGCGCGATGATTGGGCTCTATATTGGGCTCGTGATCGCCGGTGTGACCGCGATCGCGCCGGGGCGCGTGATTTGGGAGATGTTCTTCGGCTGATGGCGCCAAAGCGGGCGTTCGCGCGTTTGTCGCGCATGAACCGTCCTGGACCACAGCAGCCTGAGCCCGATCGCAAAGAGCCGCCGCCGCAGCCGCCGACCGAAGTTCCCGATCCGCCGGTCGAAGATCCGCCGCCGCCACCCCGACCACCTCCGCCGATGGTGGCGCACGCCGTAGGGCGGCAGTGTCTTCACTAGGCTTGCCAGAAGTCCAGTC
>CALBST010000017.1 GCA_937967425.1 uncultured Caulobacteraceae bacterium | reverse complement strand
TCGGCGACTTCTTCGGGTGTCGCGAACAATGGCCCGATTTCGACGTCGAAGCCGAGATCGCTGAACGCGGAAGCCACAACCTTCTGGCCGCGATCGTGTCCGTCCTGGCCCATTTTCGCGACCAGGATTTTCGGGCGCTTGCCTTCGGCCTCCTGGAACGCAGCGACGCTTTGGCGGGCGCGTTCGACGGCGGTGTCGTTCGACGCTTCGCGCGCGTAGACGCCGGTGACGAGGCGGATCGGTGGCTGGTGGCGATTAAACGCGCGTTCGAGCGCGGATGACATTTCGCCGACCGTGGCTTTGGCGCGCGCGGCTTTGACGGCGAGGTCCAGAAGGTTCGGCTTCCCTTGGACCGCCGGCGTCCCCGCCGGCGAGACGCCGGCGGTCCAAGAGGCAGCCGCTGTCAGCGCTTCGAGTGCTGCATCCACTTCCACCTGTTTCCGCTCGCGCTTCAAGCGATCCAGCTTTTCAAGCTGCATGGCGCGCACCTTGGCATTGTCGACCTTCAGCACCGGCACATCTTCTTCCTGCGCCAGCTTGAACTTGTTCACGCCGACGATGGTCTGATGTCCCGTATCGATGCGCGCTTGCGTGCGGGCGGCGGCTTCTTCGATGCGCGCTTTCGGCAAGCCTTGATCGATCGCCTGCGCCATGCCGCCGAGCTTTTCGACTTCTACGATGTGCGCCCAAGCTTTCGCGGCGAGATCGGCGGTGAGGCGTTCGACATAATAGGAGCCGCCCCAGGGATCGGCAGGCCGTGTGACGCCGCCTTCGTTTTGCAGCAGGATTTGCGTGTTGCGGGCGATGCGGGCGGAGAAGTCGGTGGGCAGCGCGAGCGCTTCGTCGAGCGAGTTGGTGTGCAGCGATTGCGTGCCGCCATAGGCCGCCGCCATGGCCTCGACGCAGGTGCGGACGGCATTATTGTAAACGTCTTGCGCTGTGAGCGACCAGCCGGAGGTCTGGCAGTGCGTGCGCAGCGCGCGCGATTTGTCGTCCTTCGGATTGAACTGCGCGGTGAGCTTCGACCACAACAACCGCGCCGCGCGCAGCTTTGCGATCTCCATGAACGGGTTCATGCCGGTCGCCCAGAAGAACGAGAGGCGCGGCGCGAATTTGTCGATGTTCAAGCCGCCGGCGATGCCCGCCCGAATGTACTCGACGCCGTCCGCCAGCGTGTAGCCAAGTTCGAGGTCCGCCGTCGCGCCGGCTTCCTGCATGTGATAGCCGCTGATCGAGATCGAATTGAACTTCGGCATCTCGGCGGCGGTGTAGGCGAAGATGTCGCCGACGATCCGCATCGACGGCTTCGGCGGATAGATGAACGTATTCCGCACCATGAATTCTTTGAGGATGTCGTTCTGGATCGTGCCGCTGAGTTTGGCGTGCGGCACGTTCTGCTCTTCGCCGGCGACGATATAGAGCGCCATGATCGGCAACACCGCGCCGTTCATGGTCATCGACACGCTCATCTGATCGAGCGGGATGCCGCTGAACAGCGTCCGCATGTCCAGAATGGAATCGATCGCCACGCCCGCCATGCCGACATCGCCGACCACACGCGGGTGATCTGAGTCATAGCCGCGGTGCGTCGCGAGATCGAACGCGATGGAAAGACCCTTCTGCCCGTGCGCGAGATTGCGGCGATAGAAGGCGTTCGAATCCTCCGCCGTCGAGAACCCCGCATACTGACGGATCGTCCATGGCTGCTGGACGTACATCGTCGGATACGGGCCGCGTCCGAACGGCGCCACGCCGGGGAAGCCGTCGACGAAATCAAGGCCCGCGCGATCGGCGGCGGTGTAGGCGGTCTTCACCGCGATGCCTTCCGGCGTGAGCCAATCTTCGCCGCGCGGTGCGTGCGCTTTCGCGATGTCGGCGTCGAGCGCGACCTTAGAGAAATCAGGCAGCGTCATAGATTTGGCCTCGATGCTCTGCGGCATAGCGGTCCTCGAAGCGCTTTGCGGCGTGATCGACTTCGCTCTTCAGCGTCATGAGCGGATAGCGTCGCGAGGCGACAAGTCGTGAAAGCTTACTTGATCCAGAAATGATCGCGCCTGGGATCAAGGTTGCCGTGGCATAGACAATCGCCGCCACGAGCAGGTTCCCGGCAAGCAGAGTTTCGAAGGCGACAATACTGCCCCAAAACAGAGCCACGAGCGCGGCGAGCCCTGCAGCCAATCCAACCATCTCGATCCAACGATAGGGACGCAATTGCTCCTGGAGCGATAGTCGGAGCGCTCGAAGCAATTGATGTGAATTCACCCAGCGTTCCGGCGGATCGTAGCTGTATGACGATCGAATGACCTCAATCGCGTCGCGTACTTGTTGAACGGTGGGAGTGGGTGTCGTCACGACTCCGCTCCTCCAGTTGATGCAAATGCCGCAAGCGCCGCATCATCACCACGGAAGGCGTTGAGATCAATCGGGCCAGCGACGCCGCGGCGATGGCCGCGATTGTGATGTTGCCAGATGATCCAGTCGCGCTGTCGAAAGCGTGGTTCGACGCCTAGCGAGCGGATCCAGAAGCGCTCGCCTTGCAGCTCCGTCAGGTGCGCATCGTGAAATTCGCGGGTCGTGTAGATGATCGGTCGCACGCCGTAATGGGCCTCGACCCGATCCATGAAGATGCGCGCCTCGGCGATGACATCGGTCATCGTCGGGCCTTCGCGGCACGGACCCATGTGTTCGAGATCGACAGCGGGCGGCAGCGCGTCTTCGACGCGCGGGACGACAGCGATAAAGTTCGCCGCTTGCCGCGCACCGGGCTGACAGAGCGTGAAGAAGTGATAGGCGCCGCGATGGAGGCCAGCCGCTTCCGCTTCGCGCCAGTTGTATTCAAAGCGCGTATCAACATGGTCACCGCCTTCCGTCGCCTTGATATAGGCGAAGGCGACATTGTCAGCGGCGAGCGTTGACCAATCGATCGCGCCTTGGTGGTGCGAGACGTCGACGCCCTGAATGTAGCGGCTCGCCCACGGCGTCCACCAGCCGCCCGCGGCAGCCGCCACAATCGCCGCCAGCAGCGCACTGCCCGCGACAAGCGCCATGAATGTTGCGCGGCGCGTCATGATGAGCGCATCTCGCAGCCAAACGCGTCTGCAACGTCGCCAGTTCTCAGTCCGCGTGGCGCGAGCAGCCAGCCGAGCAGCGGCGTTCCCAACGTCAGAAACCAGAACAATGCACCAATTGCGACGAACGCGAGCAGCTCCCAGATGAGCGTTACATTTAAACCCTGCGCGATCGCGAATGCAGCGAAGGAAACCGAGACCATCACGGCGCTTTGGCGCCAATAGAATCGCGAGACGGATTTCACGACGCTCTGAGCGTCCTCGAAAGCGTGGAGCCCGTGCACGCCTCTGCCTTCGGCAACGATTCTAATGGCGTCTTTAAGCTGTTGGCGGGTTGGCGTGGCGTTCATGTTTGAATACCCAACGCAGTGTGTAGCGTCTCAAGTTCTTTCAGCGCGTTTTGGCCGGCGTAGATGAATTGATCGACGCCCGCGTCGCGCAACGCGGTTTCGCGATCTCCTGGCTTGCCGGCGAGCAGCACCCAATCGGCCCCGGCGGCCTTCAGGCGCTGCGCGCAATTGTCGGCGTGCTCGGCGTAGCACGCGTCGGTACTGGCAATGACGGCGACGCGGGTTTTTGAGGCGCGGAACGCGTCGATGAGCGCGTCCATCG
>CALBST010000016.1 GCA_937967425.1 uncultured Caulobacteraceae bacterium | reverse complement strand
TGTAGTCGCCGGGGTTTGGAACCTCGCAATCGACGCCGACATAGTGCCAGGAGGGCCCGTAAAAGATGCGCTCGAGCTCGCGCCGGTAGTTTTCGGCGTCGCTGTAGACCCAAAGCGGAATGCGCGAGGCGTCATCGGTCGGCCAGTCGCGCTTCGCGAGCGCTTCGGTCTGGATCGTGTCCATAGGGCTTCTCCTAGGCGTGGTCGTGTCGGGGTCGTCAGATTGGATAGATCAGGGCGCCAGGCGTGCGCTCGGTGTCGAATACCACCACGCGCTCAGCGAATTTCAGCGCCTCGCCATCAAAGACGAGCGTGTCGAAAGTGCGGCCGACCATCAGCAGCTCCGTATCAGCGCCCTCCAGTGTATGGTAGGCCGAGAACATGCTGCGTGCCTTGATCGCATCGACCGTGCGCTCGATGATGCGGATCGATCCGATGACATAGCAGAGCGCTCGCGGCTGGAAGACCAGCGCGTTCTGAATCGCCACCACACGGTCGATGAGACCCCCACGCGTTTCAGCGAACATGGGGCCGAGCAGCATCCCGCGCTCTTGATTGCTGCGTTGGGTCACGCGGTAGAGACAGACCTCGGTGAAGAAATCCGGCCAAGCGGCGATATTGCCGTCGCAGATCGTTTCGACATAGCGCACGTAAAAGTCGTCAACCCGCGCCTTCAAATCCTCGCTCGCCCGAAAACCGTCCATGTGCTTGCTCCGTAGTTTCGTTCTCAAATCCGGTCCAGACAGGATGCGATGCTCGTAGAATTAAGGAAACCAAAATATCGGTAAAATGTCAAAATCCCGACAAAGTGCTCAGTCTTAGCCCGTGTGTGCACCGAAGAATCATCCGGTTTGACTCGGTGAGGATTCTCGCTAGCGTCGTCAACGATTTTCGCGTTGATCCTGTCCCTTGTGTGTGCCGAAAATCACGTCCGAGAGTAGACGTGATGAAGGCCGCCGAGTACGCGGGAAGACGAGATCGTTCCGATTGCCTGAGCAGGGCGATGCAGCGGACAATCCTTCGACAATGATCGATGTGTCCGTGCCGATTGTAGTAGTCGGCATAGCGTCGAAGGATCCGGCGCAGGTGCGCTTCGCCGGTGACCACGACACGGTCGAGACATTCTCGATGAATTGAGCCGATGAGCCGCTCTGCATGCGGGTTCTGCCAGGGCGACCGAGGTGCGATGGGATGGTCCCGGATGCCCATTGAGCGGAGCCGTTTCAGAAAGGCAGCGCCGTAGATGGCATCGCGGTCGCGAATGAGATGTCGCGGCGCCTCCTGCCACGGGAACGCCTCGGTCAACTGTCGGGCCACCCACTCTGCTGTGGGATGCGCCGTGACGTTGACCCAAACGAGATTGCGCCGAGCGATCCCGATAACGACGAGGCCGTACAGCAGCCCGAAGCTGAGGGTCGGCACGACAAAGAGATCGATGGCAGCGATGTCGGGAGCGTGATTGCGCAGAAACGTGCGCCAAGTCTGCGACGGCGGCCCATGACGTTTGACCATGTAGCTGGCGACGGTCGACTGGGCCACCTCGAAGCCCAGCTTCAGAAGTTCGCCGTGAATGCGCGGTGCACCCCATAAGACATTTTCGGCGCTCATGCGGCGGATCAGGGCGCGAAGATCTCGATCGATCCGCGGCCTGCCCACGCGCCCGCGTGATTTCCAACGCCAGTAGTGGCGAAAGCCGGCGCGGTGCCACCGTACCAGGGTGTCCGGGAGGATGATCAGCATGGCTCGTGTGATCGACGGGAACAGTCGATAGAGCCAGACGAAGAACAGCCGATCCGCGTTCGAGAGCCTCACCCGACCGCGTAGCTTGCGCCGCAAGACGAGGATTTGCTGGTGGAGCGCTGCGCTTTCCGCCTCAAGCGCCGATTTGGATCGGAACGGCGAGGCCAGAAGTGCAAAAAGCAGGCTGATCAGCGCGATCATCGCCTGCGACGCTAACCGGATTCGTCACCGAGTCAAACCGGATGACATTTTCGGCACACACACCTCTCGGTCGGACGCGAGCCTTTCGTCGGTGGCGCGAGCCAACGCGCTCGCAAGCGGATGGAGGAAGGCTTCGGCTGGATCAAGACGATCGACGGGCTGCGCAAGACCCGACATCGAGGACGAGACAAGGTCCGATGGGCTTTCACGCTGACCGCCGCCGCTTACAACCTGATCAGATTGCCAAAACTCCTTGGAGCCGCGGCCTGATCACATCGGCTCGTATCCCGAAATCCGGACGTTGTCACCGCCGGCGGGACAAAACCCCCGTGCCGGCGATGAGTTCTTCAGCAGCCTGCTAACCCGCGAATCACAATCCCCATGAACCGGCACCCAAATCGAACCTCGAACAGCGCGCCGCGCCGATGAAATCCGTTGAGGCAGCTTCCGTCACATGTCACGGCTCGAAGCCCGCGCGCCGACGACAATTAGCTCTCGAACCGGGCGGACACCGATCCGAAATTTCCGAAGCGGGCCTCGAAAATATCCCCCGGATTGGCGGCGATCATTTTCGCCAGCGCGCCGCTCATTACAAGATCTCCAGCCTGAAGTCGCTCGCCAAAGCGCGTCAGTGCTTCGGCGAGCCACGCAACTGCGAGCGCCGGGTTTCCCAAGCATGCCTCGCCGCGCCCATGCGCCACCTCCGTGCCATCGCGCTTCAGCGACATACCTGTCGACGCCAGTGCATCGAGACTGGGCCGCAGGCTTCTTCTTCCGCCAATTACGACGAGGCCGGCCGAAGCGTTATCGGCAATTGTGTCCTCGATCTTGATATCCCAGTGTGCAATACGGCTGCCGCATATCTCGAGCGCCGGGCAGACATATTCCGTCGCCCTAAGCACTTGCTCGGCGGAGATTTTTTCACCGGCCAAGTCCCTGCCGAGTACGAAGGCGATTTCGGCCTCGACTCGCGGTTGCAACACCTGTGTGTACCGAAAATCACGTCCGAGCGTAGACGTGATGGAGGCCGCCGATTACGGGCGCTGACGATATCGACCCGGTCGTCTGAACTGGGCGATGGGTCGGACAATCTTTGCCCAAGGATCGATGCGTTCGGGCCCGATTGTAATAGTCGGCGTAACGCCGAAGGATCTGGCGCAGATGTGCTTCTCCGGTGACCACGACACGGTCGAGACATTCTCTCCGGATCGAGCCAATCAGACGCTCTGCATAAGCATTCTGCCACGGTGACCGCGGCGCAGTCGGATGATCGCGTATGCCCATAGCGCTGAGCCGCTTGATGAACACCCCACCATAGACGGCATCGCGATCGCGAATCAGATGTCGTGGCGCTTCCTGCCATGGAAACGCCTCCGTCAATTGCTGCGCCACCCACTCCGCCGTGGGATGCGCCGTGACGTTGACCCAAACGAGGTTTCGGCGGGCGATCCGGATGACGACGAGACCGTACAGCAGCCCGAAGCTGATGGTGGGCACAACAAAGAGATCGATGGCAGCGATGTCGGGAGCGTGATTGCGCAGAAACGTGCGCCAAGTCTGGGAAGGCGGCCCTCGCCGCTTGACCATGTATCTTGCGACGGTCGACTGGGCCACCTCGAAGCCCAGTTTCAGCAATTCGCCGTGAATGCGCGGCGCACCCCACAAGACATTCTCGACGCTCATGCGGCGGATCAGGGCGCGAAGATCACGGTCGATCCGTGG
>CALBST010000015.1 GCA_937967425.1 uncultured Caulobacteraceae bacterium | reverse complement strand
TATGTTCGGCCCATGAGTGATTTGTTCGAGGCTGCGGGCTTGGATCAGGGTGCGCCGACGCCGCTGGCGGAGCGGCTGCGTCCGCGCAAGCTCGATGAAGTCGTCGGCCAGGATCACTTGCTGAAGTCGGAAGGTCCGATCGGCCGGATGGTGGCGCAGAAGCGGCTAGCTTCGATGGTGCTTTGGGGGCCGCCTGGTGTCGGCAAGACGACAATCGCACGGCTGCTGGCGGAAGAAACAGGTCTCGAGTTTCAGCAGATCAGTGCGGTGTTTTCCGGCGTTGCAGATCTGAAGAAGGCGTTCGAGACGGCGAAGGGGCGGCGCGCTTCGGGTAAGTCGACATTGCTGTTCGTGGACGAAATCCATCGCTTCAATCGCGCGCAGCAGGACGGGTTTTTGCCCTATGTGGAGCAAGGCGTGGTGACGCTGGTGGGCGCCACGACCGAGAACCCAAGCTTCGAGATAAACGCCGCGCTGCTCTCGCGCGCGCAAGTGTTCGTGCTGAAGCGGCTTGATGAGCCGGCGCTTGAATTGCTGCTGCAGCGGGCCGAGGCGTTACTCGGCAAGAAGCTGCCGCTGACGGATGATGCGCGGATTGCGTTCACGAATTTGGCGGATGGCGACGGGCGCTATCTGCTGACTCTGAGCGAGGAATTGTTCGCCTTGCGCGCGGCGGCGCCGCTCGATGCGAAGGCGTTGGGCGAGTTGCTGCAGAAGCGCGCACCAGCGTACGACAAGGATCGCGAAGAGCACTACAATCTGATTTCGGCGCTACACAAGAGCATACGCGGCTCCGATCCGGATGCGGCGCTCTACTGGCTGGCGCGCATGGTGACGGGCGGCGAGGATTTGCTGTTCATTGCGCGGCGTTTGGTGCGTGCGGCGGCAGAGGATATCGGCCTTGCCGATCCCACAGCTTTGCTTATCGCGAACGCGGCGAAGGACGCCGTGCACTTCATTGGCCCGCCGGAGGCTGAGTTGCATCTGGCGCAGGCGGTGATCCATCTGGCGACGGCGCCGAAATCGAATGCGGCCTACACGGCATGGAAGCAAGCCAAGCAAGCGGCCCAGGAAACCGGGACGCTCGGTCCGCCCATGCACATTCGCAACGCGCCGACGAAGTTGATGAAGGACCTTGGGTACGGCTCTGGCTATTCGTACGATCACGACGCCGAGGGCGGCTTCTCCGGCCAGAACTATTTTCCGGACGGCATGAGACGGCGGAAATTCTACACCCCGGAAGGCCGGGGCCGCGAAGGCGCGATCAAGGAACGGCTCGAGCACTGGGCGAAAGTGCGGGCCGAACGCAGCGGCGGAGGCGGTGATGGCGACTGACAAGATCGAGGTCGAAAACGTCAATCATCCAGGGAAAACCAGTCGCGTCGATGCTGAGAAGTACAAGGCCGCGCGGACAGCGATGCTGAAATTTCTGCCGAAGAAGCCGCCCGGCATGACGCAGCACGAGATGATGCTTGCGATGCGCGACGCGTTGCCTGAATCAACGTTTCCAGGAACGACGACGTCGTGGTGGATGAAGACGGTGCAACTTGATCTCGAAGCTAAAGGGCTCGTCGCGCGTGATGGCGGCAAGCCGTTGCGGTGGCGTAAGCTCTAGAGCGCAAGAACTCCCGGTGAGCGCCTGGGGCGGAGTTGAACGTGGTCAAAGACAAACCTGAGGCAGACATCACGGCATGGCGGGCGCAGCCGTGACGCGTTCGCTTTCCGCCGACGACATCGCGTACGCACGCTCGCTGGTAATCGGCGAGGACAAGCATCTGATCGTCTTCAACAAGCCGTCCGGCCTTGCGGTGCAGGGCGGCTCGGGCGTGGCGTTAAGTCTCGAAGACTTGCTGGCGGTATTCGCGAAATCGAACGGCAAGCGGCCGAGGTTGGTGCATCGCTTGGACCGCGAGACCTCGGGCGTCATCATCGCGGCGAAGACGCAGCCGGACGCCGCGTTCTTCTCCGAAGCGTTCGCGCGGCGGGAGGCTAACAAAACTTATCTCGCGGTCGTCTGCGGCGGCGCGGCTGATCCTCGACAGGGCGAGATTGACTTGGCGCTAAAGAAATCGTCGCGCCGGGGGCTCGACGTGATGGAGGTCGCCAAGGATGGTCAGGCGGCGCTGACGCGTTACCGCACAATGTCTGCGACACCGGAGGCGGCGGTGCTGGAACTCACGCCGACGACGGGGCGGATGCACCAGCTGCGCGCGCATATGGCGGCGATCGGGCGGCCGATCGCGGGCGATGGCAAATATGGCGGGCTCTATCGTATTGGCGGAACGGAGATTCCGCGCTTGCTCCTGCACGCGGCGGTGCTGGATGTCCCGTATCCGGATCGAACGCGGCAGAGCTTCTCGGCCCCGGCGCCTGCGGATTTCGTCACGGCCGTGCGATCACTCGGGCTTGAGACGCCCATTGGCTGAGATACCTGCTAGAGTGGCGGCGAGGGATTCCAGAGGAACGACTATGATCCGAGTTTTGACCTTGGCTGCGGCGGCCTTCGCACTGGCTGCCTGCGCGACGACACCGGCCGCGCCGCCTTATGCAGCGGCGGCATCGCCGACGAGCGCCGGCTATTCCGAGACGCAGATTGAATCGAACCGCTATTTCGTGACCTATCGTGCGCCGGAAAGCGCTGAGGTGGTGCGGCTTGAGGATTATGCGTTGTTGCGCGCGGCGGAGCTGACGATTGCAAACGGGCGCGACTGGTTCTGGGTCGATCGGCGGACAATCGATCAGGAGCAGGACAGCCGCACTAGCGGGCCGAGCATCGGCGTCGGCATTGGCGGTGGTTCTTACGGGCGGCGCAGCGGCGCCAGTGTTGGCGTCGGCATGACCTTCCCGCTCGGCAACCAAGACCGGCCGGCGCGAGCGCGCGGCGCGACCTATGAGATACGCTTTGGCGAAGGTCCGAAACCGGACGAGCCGAATGCCTATGATGCGCGCTCGACCGCTCAGGCCATTCGCGCACGGATCGCCGCCGCCGGATGATGAATCTGTTGTTGGTGGCGGCCGGCGGGGCAATCGGCGCACTCGCGCGTTATGGCGTGAGCGTGGGCGCGGCGCGTTGGCTCGGACTGGCGTTTCCGTGGGGCACATTGGCCGTGAACATCATCGGCGGCTTCGCCATGGGCTGGCTTGCAGCGCGGGTCGGGCCTGAGCATGAGGCGCTTAGACTTGCGCTTGGCGTGGGTGTTCTGGGCGGCTTCACCACGTTTTCGGCGTTTTCGCTGGAGACGGTAAGGCTTATCGAGCATCAACCCGGCCACGCGGCGCTTTACGTTGCCGCTTCAGTGGTGTTGAGCGTCGGCGCCTGCTGGTTGGGCTTCTTTCTGGGACGTGCATGAGGTCGGTTGAGACCATCGAAGTCAGTGAAGACGATGGCGAGCCGCGGATCGACCGCTGGCTGCGCCGCCGTTATCCGCAACTGACACAGGGGCAAGTGGAAAAGCTCCTGCGCACGGGCCAAGTGCGCGTCGATGGCGCGCGCGTGAAGGCGTCCGATCGCGTGGCGCCTGGGCAGAGCGTGCGGATTCCGCCGTTGCCGGATGCGCCGGCGCGCCGCGACCCTAACGCGATTTCGCAGAAGGACGAGGATTACGTCCGCTCGCTGGTGATCCATCGCGACGACGACGTGATCGTTCTGAACAAGCCGCATGGGCTCGCGGTGCAAGGCGGCGCCAAGACGCCGCGCCATCTCGATCTGTTGATGGAAGGTCTGAAGTTCGACGCGGAGAAGAAGCCGAAGCTCGTGCACCGTTTGGATCGCGATACGTCGGGCTGCCTGGTGCTGGCGCGCCACCCGCGCGCGGCGGCATTTTTGGCCGAAGCGTTCCGTGACAGGGATACGGACAAGATCTACTGGGCCATCGTTGTCGGCTCGCCACGGCCGAAGGTCGGCGAACTGCGCTCATGGATGCGCAAGGCGCCGGGACCGCGCGATGCCGATCGCGAGATGATGGTGCGGGCGCTGCAGACCGAGGAAGGCGCCGTGCACGCCGTGACGCAATATGCGGTGATCTCCGAGGCGGCGCAGCGCGCGGCTTGGGTGGCGCTCAGGCCGGTGACGGGGCGCACGCACCAGCTGCGCTTTCACATGGCCGAGATGGGTCACGCGATTGCCGGCGATCCGAAATACAAATGCGACCGGCCGACGCCGAACGATCTCGGCGGCGCGCTGCTTCTGCATGCCCGGGCGATCCGCATGCCGCACCCCTCCGGCGGCGAACTCAAAGTCATCGCCAAATTGCAGGGGCACATCAAAACCGCGTTCAACACGCTGGGGTTTGAAGAGAGCGATGCGCGCGATCCCTTCGCGCCGTTCGAGGGAACGCGATGAAGAACGCGTTCGAGGCCGATGCGTTCGTCAATGCCGCCCGTGAGTTGCTGAACACAAACGATGCGGTGGGCGCCGAGCGGATTCTTTCGCCTGTGCTCAACCAATTCAAAGCCGACGCGCCGGTGCAGCATCTGATGGGCCAGATCAAGAAGGCGCAGGGGCAGCTCGCTGAGGCAGAGCGCTACTTCCGCGCCGCCATCGCCCATGACCTTGAGTCCGGGCAGTACTACAACGAGCTCGGCCTAGTTCTCCAAGCACGCGGCGCCTATGAGGAGGCGATCAAAGTCTTCCGCGCAGCTTCGGCGCTTGTGCCGAGCTTTCTGATGGTGCGGGTGAGCATCGTCCGTTGCTTGATGGCGATCGGCGATCTTGTTGAGGCCGAACGCGAGGCGAGGGAATACATCGCGATCTCGCCGGGGCCTGAGAGCCTCACCCTATTAGGCACTGTGCAGCGGGCGCAGGAGCGTCATCAGGATGCTCTCGTGACAGCGGGGGCCGCGTTGAAATACGGGCCCACGCTCCGCGGGCTCCGCTACAATTATGGGACTGCGCTCGACAATGTCGGGCGCGGGGCCGAGGCGCTGGCGGTCTTCGAAAAGTTGGCGGAGCAAGAAATCGACACGCCCGATCTGGCGCTGCACTATGCCCGCGCGCTCTATGCCGCGGGCCGGAGAAAGGACGCTGAACTCGTCGCGGAGCGAGGCGTCGCGGTCTGGCCGCAGGTGGTTGCCCTGCAAAGCGCGCTGTCGCGTATGCGCTGGCTGCGGGGCGAGGGCGAGAAGTGTGTCGCTGCTAATGAGGCGGCGATCCTTGCGCGCCCGAATGATCTCTCTTTGCGTTTGGCGTGCGCCGATGCACTGCATCGGGGCGGTCATAACGCCAAGGCGCTGACTGTGCTCGATGAGGCGTTGCGCTTGGCGCCGGATACGCCGGCGCTGCTGACGGCTGCGGGGGTTGTACTCGATGAGCTGGATCGGCCTCTGGACGGATTGAAGGTCTTGCGCCGGGCGGCGGAAGTTGCGCCATCGCGGGCGGCACAGCGGAATTTGCTCTCGACGCTGTTGCGCGCGGGGCAACCCGAAGAGGTGCTGAGGATCGTAAACGACCTCCGCAAAGAGCAGCCGCACGAGCAATACCTTATCGCCTGCGCGACGACGGCAATGCGGATGCTGGAGCATCCCGAGTATCGCGTGTGGTGCGACTATAATCGCTTTGTGCGGACCTATGAGATCGCTCCACCGCACGGTTTCTTCACCACGGAAGCGTTCAATGCGGGCTTAGCGGTGCTACTCCGCACGCAACACAAGACCAACGCCCACCCGCTCGATCAGTATATTCCGAGCGGCTCGCAGACGGGCCGAAATCTGCTTGGGCTCGATGAGCCGGTGATCAAGCATTTCCTCGCCGCCATGGATATCGCGCTCCGTGACTATGCCGGGCGGCTGCGTGAGAACGATCCGATGGGCGCGCGGCGGACGAAGAGCTCCCACTATTCGAGCTTGTGGTCGGTGCGGATGACGGACGGCGGCTATCAGCCGAGCCATGTGCATGATCGCGGCTGGATCAGTGGCGCGTATTTCGTGTCAATCATGCCGGGTGAGCGGCCGAGCGACCCGCGCGCCGGCTGGTCGAAGTTCGGCGAGCCCAACCGTCCGCCGGCGGGATGCGGGCCGGAGAAATTCGTGGAGCCGCAGCCGGGCACGCTGGTGCTGTTTCCCTCGTACATGTGGCACGGGACCGTGCCGTTCGAGGGCGCCGAGTGGCTTAGCCTGGGCTTTGACCTCGTCCCGAGCTGATAATGCGGCGGTGCGTCCGGATGCGCGCGCGCGGCTGATCGGCTAGAGAAAAGCGATGAGCTTGCCCCCGTCCGAAGCACCAAGTCTGCCGCGGCGTTTCTACAAGACCGCGAGCGTGGTGGAACGCGATGGCGGATTTGGCATTGCGTTGGACGCCCGCACGTTAAGAACGCCCGCCGGTGCGGTTTTCGTCGCGCCGACGCGTGCGCTTGCTGGTCTATGCGCCGAGGAGTGGGCCGCGCAGGGCGAACACATCTCGCCACCCACCATGCCGGCGAGCCAGATGGCGTTTGCGACATTAGATTGGACGGCGAAGAACCGCGACAAAGTCTGTGACTATATCGTCGGCTTCGGCGAAACCGATCTCTGCTGCCACCGTGCCGAGACGCCGCTGGATTTGGCATGCCGACAGGCGGAGTTGTGGGATCCAATCGTGGCGTGGGGCGCGCGTGAGCTTGGCGTGGCGCTGCCGGTGGTGTCGTCTGTTATAGCGGCGCGGGTTGAAGCGGAAAAACTCCACACATTGCGTGCGCACGCGGAAGTGCTCGATGACTTCCGATTGACCGCTCTTTCGCAAGCTACGGGTTTGGCGGGCTCTGTGCTTATTGGCTTTGCCGTGGTGCGGGGGGCATGGGACGCTGAGCGGGCGCATGAGGCGGCGGCGCTCGACAATCTATGGAGCCTCGAAAAATGGGGCGAGGATGAAGAGGCGCGCGCGCGTCTGGATCGCCAACGGACTGAGTTTAAAGCGATCGAACGCTATATCGAGGCTTTGCAGTGAGCGCCGAGGCGATCAAGCGAGCGCGCGCGGCGGCGGTCGCCGGCGATTTTCGCACTGCTGAGCACATTGCACGGGCGCTGACGTCGCAAACACCAAGCGCCGAGTCGTTTGAATTGCTGGCAAGCGTCCTGCGGGCGCAGGATCGATTGGAAGAAGCGTTGGCGGCGGCGGATCAGGCGGTTGCGTATGATCCACGTCACGCCGCGGCGCTTCATACGCGCGCCTACATTCTCGGCCGCCTTGGGCGTTATGGCGAAGCGCTGCCACTCTATGATCAACTTCTGGCCCGCGGCATCGTGCAGCCGGTGCTTTGGCTCAACCGCGGCATGGCGTTGCTGGGACAGGCGCGCGATGCGGAAGCGGAAATTTTCTTTGCCGACGGCGTGAAGCGTTGGCCTCAGGATCAAGGGCTGCAGAACGCGCTGGCGAATGTGCGCTGGATGCGCGGCGCCGGGGAGGCGTTTGCGCGGGATTATGAGGCGGCGGTTCAACGTCAGCCTGACTCGATCCATCTGCGCATAGGCTGCGCCGATTTGCTGCGACGCGCCGAGCAACGCGCCCGGGCTGAGCAAGTCCTGCGCGATGGCTTGCAGCGTTTGCCGGGCAACGGCCCGCTACAGGGCTCGCTTGGTGTTTTGCTGGACGAGATGGATCGCACAGAAGAGGCGCTGCCGCTTTTGCGCGCGGCGGTAGCGGATGCGCCGCACGTGCCGTTCGTACGCGGAAACCTTGTGTGCGGTTTGCTGCGGCTTGGGCGCGGTGATGAGGCGCTGCGAGAGCTGGCGCCGCTGCGCAACACGCAGCCACTCAACGGCGATTGGATTGCGTATGAGTCGATGGCGTTCCGGCAAACCGGCGACGCGCGCTATCATGAGATTTGCGACTACGACTTGATGGTGCAACCCTTCGATTTGGAGGCGCCAGCAGGTTTTGCAAACATTGCCGCGTTCAATGCAGCTCTCAAAGAGAGCCTCGATCGCCTGCATGTTCTCGAAACTCATCCGCTCGATCAGTCCTTGCGGCACGGCTCGCAGACAACCCGGAGCCTGCTCGCCGTCGATGATCCGGTGATCAAGCAATATCTACACGCTCTGGAAGAGCCGATCCGGGCTTACATCGCAACCATGCAGAAGCCGAACCATCCTTGGAGCGGACGCAAGACGGATCGGTTTAAGTTTTCCGGATGCTGGTCAGTCAAACTGAAGCCGAACGGTTTTCATGTGAACCATCTGCATCCGGCCGGCTGGATCAGCTCAGCGTATTATGTGTCGCTGCCTGAGGTCACAAAGTCGGGTGAAAGCCAGGAAGGCTGGATCAAGTTCGGCGAGCCTCGTTGGCCGACGCCGATGTGTACGGTGGAGAAGGTGGTGCGGCCTCAAGAGGGGCGGCTGGTGCTTTTCCCCTCTTACATGTGGCACGGCACGATGCCGTTCTCGCAGGGCGAACGGATCACCGCGCCGTTCGACATCGTGCCGGCCTGACGCATCCGCTTGTGCTGGCGCGTCCGATGCTGCAAACGGGCGCGGACGGAGACTGAAATGAGCCACGAAGCGACCCTCGACCAAGCGGAACTCGCTCTCAACAACGGCGATTTCGCCAGCGCTGAGCGCGAGCTCAACAAAGCGTGGCCTGACATGTCGCGCGCTCCAGGCGAGGCGCAGCATCTGATGGCGATGGTGCGCATGGCGCAGGGCCGCACGGCGGAAGCTGAGCAGCTGATGCGCGGCGCCCTCAGCGCAGAGCCGGCGTCGTTGCGTCACCACATTGCCCTCGGTCATATTCTCACAGCGATGCGCAATGATGCTGGCGCCATCGAGGCTTACAACAATGCCGCGCGTATTAATGCGAACTGGCCTGGTCTCCTCGTCGTGCTCTCGCAGGCTTACTATCGCAACAAGCAATTTGACGAGGCCGAGCAAGCGGCGCGTTCGGCAGTCGCCACGCCGAACGTGGCTGGATGGAACGCGCTCTCCAATGCGCAGCGGGCGCAAGGCAAGATGCAGGACGCGCTGATCTCAGCCGAGGAGGCGCTCAAGCTCGACCCGCAAGACCCGAACGCGCAGCACGCGAAGGCGGCGGCGTTGATGGGGCTCGGGCGTCCACAGGAGGCGCTGGCGATCTTTGACGATCTGCTCCGTCGCGGCATCGATTTGCCTGTTCTGCATATGAATCGGGCGGCGGCGCTGGAGGTTTTGGGTCGC
>CALBST010000014.1 GCA_937967425.1 uncultured Caulobacteraceae bacterium | reverse complement strand
ACGAACACGCGCTTATCGCCGCCGGACACCGCCGGTAAAAATTCTTGCGCCAGGATCGGCTCGCGCCCTGTCGCCGCCAGGAAGGCGCTGGCCTTCGCTTCAAAGTCCGGATCGCTGGCGGAGAGTTTGATCACCCCTTCGCCGCCCATCATGAAAAGTATCTTGAGCACAACCTGATCGAAGCGCCGCGCAAACGCCGTCAGCGACTCCAGATCGCGCCCGACCCATGTCTTCGGCGTCAGTTCCGGAAAGTGCAGGATCGAGCACTTCTCGGAGATGTTGCGAATGCCCTGCGGCGGGTTGATCACGCGCGCCTTTTTGACGAGCTCCAACAAGTAGGTGTTGGTGACATACGCCATGTCGAACGGCGGGTCTTGCCGCACCAGCACGACATCGAAATCATCAACGGGGCGGATCGCTTCTTCATGCGTCGTGTAGTGCGCGCCTTGCTCAAAGCTCACCGATACGCGCCGCGCCTTCGCCTTCACGACACCGAGTTCGTAGAACAGATCGTTCGGCGCCCACCACCAAGCCTCGTGCCCGCGCCCCTGCGCCTCGACCATCAGCGCAAGCGAAGTGTCATGGTTCACGATCATTTTCTCGATCGGGTCCATCTGCACAGCAATGCGGAGCGATTTCATTTAGCCAGCCTGCGCTTTGCGTCCGTTGACGCGTGCGCCTCGTAGCTGCTCAGCAATCAGAAACGCAAGATCAAGCGCCTGTTGCCCATTGAGGCGCGGATCGCAATGCGTGTGATAGCGGCTCGACAGGTTCTCCTCCGTCACCGCCGACGCGCCGCCCAGGCACTCCGTCACTTGCTGGCCGGTCATCTCGACGTGCACGCCGCCCGGATAGGCGCCTTCCGCCGGCAAAATATCCGTGAACGCGCGCACTTCTGCGAGAATCCGATCAAACGGCCGTGTCTTGAAGCCGCTCGCCGTCTTCAGCGTATTACCGTGCATCGGATCGCACGACCAAACAACGTTGCGTCCAGCTTTGGTCACTGCGCGCACGAGCTTCGGCAGCCCGGCTTCGACCTTCTCCGAACCAAACCGAGCTATCAAAGTGATCCGCCCCGGCTCATCGCTCGGGTTCAGAATGTCGATCAGCCTCAAGAGCTCATCCGGCTCAAGCGATGGCCCGCATTTCAAACCAATCGGGTTCTTGATCCCGCGTGCGAACTCAACGTGCGCGCCATCCGGCTGGCGCGTACGATCACCGATCCAAACGAAGTGCGCGCTGGTGTCATACCAATCGCCAGTCGTTGAATCGACGCGCGTCATCGCCTCTTCGTAGCCCAGCAGCAGCGCTTCGTGACTCGTATAAACATCGACGTGGCGCACCTGCGGC
Source organism: uncultured Caulobacteraceae bacterium (assembly GCA_937967425.1). The sequence goes on along the minus strand of CALBST010000014.1, from coordinate 7,771 downwards.
ACGCTTTGCGGCGTGATCCCGCAGGCTTCCATGAAGGCGATGGCTTCTGAGATGCGATCCGCGATCTCATGATAGCGCTTGCCTTGCGGGCTATCGGCGACGAAGCCGACCATCCAGCGATGCACGTTGTGCAGATCGGCGTAACCGCCGTTCGCGAACGCGCGGATGAGGTTCAGTGTCGCCGCCGATTGCGAATAGGCCTTTATCAGCCGTTCCGGATCGGGCAGCCGTGATTCCGGCGTGAATTCCATGCCGTTGATATTGTCGCCGCGATAGGAAGGGAGCGTCACGCCGCCTTGAGTCTCGGTCTGCTCCGAGCGCGGCTTGCCGAACTGGCCCGCGATCCGGCCCACCTTCACCACCGGTCGCGAAGCCGCGAAGGTCAGCACGACGCTCATCGCCATCAGCGTACGGAAGGTGTCGCGGATGTTGTCGGGGTGGAATTCCTTGAAGCTCTCGGCGCAATCGCCGCCCTGCAGCAGAAACGCCTTTCCAGCCGCCACCTGCGCCAGTTCGGCCTTCAGCTTGCGCGCTTCGCCCGCGAACACGAGCGGCGGATAGGTCCGCAATTGCTGCTCGACACGCGTGAGCGCCGCCGGATCGGGGTAATCCGTTGGGATATGCTTGGCGGGAAGCAAGCGCCAGCCGGCTGGGGTCCATTTGTCCTTCATTGCATCAGACCCTAGCCGAACATCGCGGCCGCAAGCGAGGCCCCTTGCTGCACCTGCTCAATAAACATGGGCGCGAGCAGCGGGGTGACCAAGAACCAAACCGCCGCTGCGGCAATTGTCGCGGCTAGGGCCGCAGCGAAATACAGGGAAGCATAGCGCCAGCCACCGGTGAAAAGGGCGATAATTCCCTTGGCCAGCGTGTTCACCAACACGGCGACCATCACCGCATGGGCGCCGATGGCCGGGTCAAGCCCGCCACGCACGAGGCTGCTGGCCGCGAGAGTCACCGCGTCCACGTCCGCTAGACCGGCTGTCGCCGCGAACGGCAGCAGTCCCGCTTGGCCATAGGCGTCCGAAATAATGCGGCCAAGTATGATCACCGCGCCAAGGAACGCCGCGAACTTGAATACCGAGACGAGATTGAGCGGGCTGCTTAGTTTTTCAGCCGAGTCCGCACCGTCGTCTTCGCGGTCGAAGTGGCGCATGGCGAACGCCGCGCCCACGAACACCAATACCGCCGCCACGAGCGCTGGCCCAGCCTCCGGCACGACGGGCATTGCTGTGATCGCCAGCAAGGCGACGACTCGGCCGACACTGATTGCCGCCGCGATCGCCGCTGCCGCCCCTCCGACCATTGCGTGCGTTTCCCCGCTCTTGACCCGCCGTCCCAGCTCAGCCGTCACCACGGTCGAGGACACCAGCGCTCCAGCTGCAGCGCCAGCCAGCACGCCAACGTCATCTCCCAGCACCCGCACGGCGAGGTAACCGGCAAACGAAGCGCCCGCGACGAGGATCGTAAGCAGCCAAAGCTCACGCGGATTGATCGCGTCCCAAATATCGACTGTGCGGTCGGGCAAGAGCGGCAGCGCGATGAAGGTGGCGCCCAGGATCAGCAGCGCCGAACGCAGTTCCTTCCAAGTGAGCTTGTCTAGCCAGTCGTGCAGCGCGCTCTTGAACGCGAGCAGCCCAACAAGCGTGACACCCGCCGCCGCCGCGATGCGCAGGTCGCCCCACATCGTATAGATGCCAAGCGCGAACACCAGGAGCCCCGCGATTGTCCCGGTGACCGAAAGGTCATTGTCGTGCTGGCTTTCACGCACTTTGAACACCACGAACGCGGCGCCAACCACGAGCACCAAAGCCGCAAAACCCGCCTCGCCCGTCAACGGCAACAGAGCGCCCGCGATCCCGCCCGTCAGGCCCAAGACGGCATGGGTGCGCAATCCGGCCGCACGCGCACCCTCGGGCGCATCGCGGTGCTTCCAGCCGCGCTCAACCCCCACCAGGAAGCCAATTCCAAGCGCCATCGCCAGGCGCTGGAACATTTCGAGGAGAAGCGGATCGGGCATCGTCGGCCAAGTCTTGGTGTGGCGCCTGGGTTCCTGCCAACGCGCCGCGCCCCAAAGGGGAGCCCCGGCAGATTGCCAAGGCGTAATACGCCCGACTAGGTTCCCCGCAGACAGGTAAACGGACACTTCATGGCAATTGCGGCGTATCTCGCCTTCGAACCGGACGATGCTGATGCCGCCCATGCCGTCGCTGCCGAACTCGAACATCACGGCTGGGCGGTGTCACGCTCCGGCCCCGAGTTTCGGATTCAGGACAAGCTCGGCGCGCTGGTTCAGGCCATAGGACAAGCGGCTGTCGTCGTCGTGCTCGCTTCACCCGCGGCCCAGGAGAGCGCCTGGATCCGCCGCGAGGTCGCGGCTGCGCTGAACAACGGCCGCACCATTGTCGTGGTAAAAACCGCCGATCTCGCCGCTGACTCCTGGTTCAACCAAACCCTCGACCCAGCGACTTTTGTCGATCTCCGATTAGGCGCGCGCTCCGAGGCGCTCGCGAAGATCGTCGACCAGGCGCGCGCTTCAAAGAGCCGCGGCCGCGTCATCGCCATGCTCAACATCAAGGGCGGCGTCGGCAAGACTGTGCTCGCGGCAAATTTGTTCGCCGCCGCGCACTTGGCCGATAAACGCGCGATCTCGTTCATCGACCTCGATCCCCAGCACAACCTCACCCAGTATTTTCTCTCCCCCGGCGAACGAAACCGCATCCGTGATCGCAACCACACGCTCTATGGCATCTTGAACGCACGCGGCGATCATTCGACCCCGCGCGCTGATTTCGGCGCCATCTCGATCCCGCTCAACCGCGCCCGCCGCAGCGCCAAGGCGCCGAACTTCGAACTTGTAGCCGGCGACGAGCGCCTGTTCGAATTCACCCTCGACACACGCCCGGATCGCGACAAGGCCGAAGCCTTCACCCGCTTCCGAGCACTCATTGCCGCTCTCCGGGCGCGCTCCGACGCGGTCATCATCGACTCCAATCCCTGCGCCACCTTCCTCACCCGTCTGGCGATCACCACCGCCGATCACATCGTCGCGCCGGTCCGCCCGGAAAAATACTCGCTCACCGGTTTGAACATGCTGGAACATGTGGTGCGTGAGGTCAGGGGAAGGCCGTTGCGCAGCGAGGAATTCTCCGTCCTCCTGAACGGTGTGAACGACCGCACCCGATCCGGAGAAACTGGCGACGCCGATACGCTGACACGCTCTGAAATTAGCAGCGCACCCTTTTTTGGCAGCGCACTCTTGCCGGACGAGGTCCCGTATTCGGCGGTGTTGCGCTCGGCGCCCACGGAGCGCTTCGCCGCCAACCCGATCAATGTCACCGCGATGATGCGCGTCGGAGGACGCCCGGCGAAGGAGGCGCTCACCCGCGCCGCCGCCGCCATTCTCCGCCGGGCCGCGCCATGAGTTTGAAGCCAACCGACGCCAAACTGCTCCGCGCGGCCTTGGGCCGACGCCCGCGCGCAGAACTGAAGCGCATATTCGCACTTGCCCGCGCGAACACGGATCGCGTCCTGCTCGCCGCGGCGTTGCCGCCAAAGAAGAAGGCGAAACCGAAAGGCGACCCGCTGGTCCGCGAACTTGAGCAGACGCTGAAGCCAATCCTTGGCCCCGCTCAGGAGAAGGCCGACCTGCTGATCGAGCACATCGCCAAGAAGTACAAACGCAAGCTGAGCTATCAGCCCAAGGGCCTTGCTGACGCCACGCGCCAGCTCCGCACCAAATTCAGCGACGATCAGATCAGCGCCGGCGCCAAGAGCCTCGTAACGCAGCTAAGCAAGCTCTACGGCGGCAGCGACGGCGTCGTGTAACTCGGCCAACGCACTGGACGAATTAGACGCCGTTCACCACATAGGCGCGCATGACCCTTTCTGCTTCCGGCTTCGATCTCACCCCGCCCACGGCGCAACAGCGCGCGCGACTCGAGGCGGGGCTCAACGAGGAAGAACGCCGCGTGCTGCTGCATCATGGCACCGAGGCGCCGTTCTGCGGCGGGCTGCTCAATCAGAAGAATGCGGGCGTTTATTGCTGCCGTCTCTGCGGGCTGCCGCTTTTCCGCCAGGACGCGAAATTCGAAAGCGGCACCGGCTGGCCCAGCTTCACCGGCCCGTTCGATCCCAAGCACGTCATCGGCGTGGAGGACAATTCCTACGGCATGCGCCGGATCGAAACCCGCTGCGCCCGCTGCGACAGCCACCAGGGTCACGTCTTCCCAGACGGTCCGCGCCAAGCTGGCGGCCTGCGTTACTGCATCAATTCAGTATCGCTGCAATTCGTGGCCGATGGCGAAGCGCTGCCGGATCCGCTCGGCCGCGCGGAGCGCTTAGCCGCTTAGTGGCGCGCCTTCTTTAGCTGTTCGATGAGCCGATCCAGATCGCGCCGCATGGCGTGCGTGATCACCTCGTCTGTTTCGGCGCCCTTGAATGTGCTTAGCGCGCGGGAAACCACCCGCCCCACCAACAGGCTGGCCTCATTGGTGTCGTTCGTGAACTGGCGGGCCTTGGCGGCAAGTTCGCCTTGGCGCGATAAAATGGCCGTCACAGGCTGCGTCATGGACGCTCTCCGTCTGCTTCGGGCCGAACAGCTCCCCCAGTCCGCACGGCAGATGATGAGACGATAACAGAGATTTCCCCAATTCGGAGAGATAATCGTGGTGTGTGGAAAGTTTTTTAGACCGGAGACGGAACCGACAAGGCTTCATTAAGTCTAACAGCGTGCAATGCGTGAGCTGTCTTGACGCCGTGAAAGGTTCGGCGACCATGCCTTTGACGTGACGAAGCCATTTCCAACTAAGAATCTGCGCTTCTTTCTGACAGCGCCGTCTCCGTGCCCCTATTTGCCGGGCCGGAAAGAACGCAAAGTTTTCACCGCGCTCGATGGCATCGAAGCCACCGAGCTGCATGACGTTCTGACCAACGCCGGTTTCCGCCGCTCGCAAAACATCGCTTACAGGCCATCCTGCGATGCGTGCGACGCCTGCATCTCGGCGCGCGTGCCGGTTGAGAAATTCGAGTTCAGCCGCCGTTGGCGCAAGATCATGCTGCGCAACGCCGATCTCACACGCGCCCTTCGCCCGGCCGAGGCCACCGAAGAACAGTTCTTCCTACTGCGCCGCTATCTGGTCTCACGCCACGCCGATGGCGGCATGGCCGACATGAGTTTCACCGACTTTGCCGCGATGGTCGAGGAATCCGCCGTCCACACGCATATCGTCGAATACCGCTTCAGCGACGGGCCCAACAAAGGCGAGCTGGCCGCTGCCGCGCTTGTCGATGCGCTCGGCGACGGCCTCTCGATGGTCTACTCGTTCTTCGACCCGGACGAGGGCCGCCGCAGCCTCGGCGTCTACATCATCCTCGACCACATCCAGCAGGCCCGCGCCGCGGGCTTCGGCTATCTCTATCTCGGCTACTGGATCCCCGGGTCCGACAAGATGCACTACAAGGCCGAGTTCCGGCCGCTGGAGCTTTTGCTCGGCGGCGAGTGGCGCCCTTACGAACCGGTGCAGTTCTAGTTTCTTGGACCGCCGGCGTCCTCTCCGGCAGCGACGTTTCAATTCGCACCGTCCGTCGAAGATCAACCATCCTTGCCTGTGAGGATACCGGCGGTCCAAGGTTGAGCATGCCCGAGTCCAAGAAGCCCTTGTGGCGCGCCTCCGAACAGCAAGCGGCGTTCCGCCCGTTTACGCAAAAGCTCAACCCGAACTCGCTTTTCCGCGCCGTCGGTCTCTCACGTCTCGCCGGCATGAGCCGCGCGCATGTCAGCCTCGTGCGCCTGCCGCCCGGCAAGGACAGCTTCGCCTATCACGCCCACATGCTCGAAGAGGAATGGATCTACATCATCTCCGGCCGCGCCATCGCCGAAATTGACGGCAAGACCAGCGAGGTCGGTCCGGGCGACTTCATGGGTTTCGCAACCCCCAGCGTCCCTCACCTCCTGCGCAACACGTTCGAAGAGGAGTGCGTCTATCTCATGGGTGGCGAGGACAAGCCGATCGACGTGGTCTCCTACCCCGAACTCCAGAAACGCTATCTGCTCATGCAAACCGAGAGAGGCGCCGAGTTCTACGAATTGGGCGAACCCACCAAGCCGCTCGGCAAGCCCGATTAGAGCACCACGCCCTCACGCGTCCGCGCGCCCTCTGGCGCGGCATAGCCGAAACGTGCACAGACGCGGCTATCGAGTGCGTCCGGCCCCGGCGGCTCGTCACCCGCAAACACCAGCATCGACACCGTCGTCGCGCGCTCATCGAACGCGAGTGCAATGTATTGCGGGCGCTCGGCCCCACAGAGCCCGATCACGCCATCCGGCACGACCTGCTCCGTCACCCGCCGCAGTTCGACATTCAGCGTGCCCGGCCCCAGCACCGCCGCCGCGAAGCTGTCGCCGTTCTTGGCAATGAGATCGCCGCCGCGGCGTGGGTTCAGCACCCGCGTGTAGAGGACGACGCCGTTCGCGAAGGTTACGCCGCCGCGCTGCACCACCATTGCGCCGGTGATCGCGCGCGCCGTGTTGGAGGACGGCTTGTAGTCGCCGCTGAGCGTCGCGTGCGGCTCGGCCTCTGCGGTCGCCGCCACGTCCGAATCAGGCGCGACCGCTTGCGTACACGCGGCGAGCGCGAGAAGGAGCGCGGGAACGACAGCGAAACGCATAGCCGTTATCTACGCTCGGGTCGGCGTCCACGCGACCGCCCTCCATCGCAAAACACCCCCGTTTTGTCGCCTCGTCCGTCCAGGCACGGCATCCGTCGCTAAAGCGCGAGGCTCATGAACACGGTGTTTTCGATCGGCGTTTCGTAATAGGCGCCGATTTCAATGAAGCCGAGTGCGCGATAGAGCCTTCGCGCGTCCTGCATCGTCGCCAGCGTATCCAACCGCATCTCGCGATAACCAGCGACGCGCGCCGCCTCGATGATCGCGAGCGCAAGCTGCTTGCCGAGGCCTTGGCCCCTGCCCGCTGGCGATACGTAGAGCCGCTTCATCTCACAGACGCCCGGCTCATCCAGCGGCCGCATGGCGACGCAGCCGAGCGCTTCGCCGCTTGCATCGCGCGCACTGAGAAGCGCGCCTGCTGGCGACGCGTACTTGCCTGGTAACGACGCGAGCTCTTCGTCAAAACCCTGGTAGCCGAGATCGATGGGGAGTGAGGCGGCGTAGGCGCGGAAGAGCTGGGTGATCGCGGGGAGATCGGTGGGGAAGGATGCGGCAACGATCAAGATTCACTCCGTCGTCCCTCTCCCGCATTTGCGGGAGAGGTTAGGTGAGGGTGCGGCGCGGAATCCTCCCAGCCTGGCGCTGCGCTAGTCACGCCCCGCCAGCGCTCCACCCTCGCCCTGCCCTCTCCCTCCCAAAGGAGGGAGAGGGTTCATCGAGCGAGAGCTTCCAGTATCTTAGCCGCGACCGACTGCGCATCAGCAAACACCTCGTCGTCGCGCACGCGCAAAACACGCCAACCTGCCTTGGATAAAGCTTCAGTCCGCACGGCGTCGTGCGCCAGTTGCTCCCGCTCATCGTGAGAACGGCCATCCACTTCGATAATCAGTTTAGCTTCCACGCAGGCAAAGTCTGCGATGTAGGGCGGGATAGGATGCTGTCGACGAAACTTTGCGCCGCTGATCCGCCTGCCCCGCAGCAGCGACCACACCGCTTCCTCTGCGCGGCTTGTCTGCCTGCGCATGCCTCGCGCGCGATCGCGCAACATCCCCCTCGTGAGCATGGTCTGCACCGTGAGCGTGCGCTCGAGAGATTTCAAGCG
>CALBST010000013.1 GCA_937967425.1 uncultured Caulobacteraceae bacterium | reverse complement strand
GTCACGAAATTATAGATGCCGCCCTTGCCCTCGGCGTCACCGGGCCACCAATTCTGGACGGTGGAATATTTGATCTCGGCGTCATCGAGCGCGACGAGCTCAACCACGGCCGCGTGCAGCTGATTTTCATCACGCATCGGCGCCGTGCAGCCCTCCAAATAGGAAACGTACGCGCCTTTGTCGGCGATGATGAGCGTGCGCTCGAACTGGCCAGTGCCCTGCGCGTTCATGCGGAAGTAGGTGGAGAGCTCCATCGGGCAACGCACACCCGGCGGCACATAGACGAAAGAGCCATCGGAAAAGACAGCGCTGTTCAACGTCGCGAAGAAATTGTCCGATGTCGGCACCACAGAACCGAGGTACTTCTGCACCAGTTCGGGATGCTCGCGCACCGCTTCGCTCATCGAGCAGAAAATTACGCCGGCCTTCGCAAGCTCATCCTTAAAGGTCGTCACAACGCTCACGCTGTCGAACACCGCGTCCACTGCCACGCGCGGCGCACCTTCGACGCCTAGCAACACTTCCTGTTCTTTCAGCGGAATACCGAGCTTCTTATAGGTTTCGAGAATTTCGGGATCGACGTCCTCAAGGCTCTTGTACTTCGCGCCGGCCTTCGGCGCCGCGTAATAGCGCGCCGCCTGATAATCAATCGGCGGGTAGCGGACGAGCGCCCATGTCGGCTCTTCCATCGTTTGCCAACGCTGGAACGCTTCCAAGCGCCACGCCAGCATCCATTCAGGCTCACCCTTCTTTGCCGAGATATAACGGACAATGTCCTCGTTCAGCCCGGGCGGCGCCAGCTCTTGTTCGAGCTCGGTGATGAAACCGTGCTTGTACTTCTCGGCCTCAAGCGCGCGCGCGGCTTCCACCGTGCCTTTGTCGATGGTTTCCTTTACCGCGCTCATGCCGCCGCCCCACGCGTGCGACGCAGCTTCGAAAGCGCATTTAGTACTTCATCGACATCAGTCCCTTTCGACTCGTGGCCAAAGCTGACGCGCAGCGCCGCCTTGGCGAGGTCGGGCGCGACGCCCATAGCCGAGAGCACCCGGCTCACCCGCACTTTGCCCGAAGAGCAAGCGGCCCCCGAGCTGATCGCCACGCCTTCGAGGTCCATCGCGATGACGGCGGTTTCAGCGGTCAGCCCCGGCAGCGCGAAGTTTGAGGTGTTGGGCAGCCGCGGCGCATCGGCGCCGAACACAACCGCGTCCTTCGGCAGAGCCGCTTCAAAGCGATCGCGCAGGGCCGCGACGCGCACCGCTTCAGCGTCGCGATCCTTCAGCGCCCACTCCACGGCGGCGGCAAAACCCACCAGCGCAGCGCCGTTCTCTGTTCCCGGCCGCCGGCCGCGTTCTTGACCACCGCCGAACCGCGTCGTCACGAATGGCGCGCCAGGGGCCAAAACGAGCGCACCCGCGCCGGGCGGGCCACCGAGCTTGTGGCTGGAGACGACGAGGTAGGTCGCGTCCAGATCGGCGATGCTCACGGGGATGCGCCCGAACGCTTGCGCGGCATCGACGAGCAGCAGGGCGCCATGTTCACGGCACAGCGCGGCGACTTTCGCAATCGGCTGGATGATTCCAGTCTCGTTGTTCGCGAGCTGCACGGCGACCAAAGCCGGCTTCGGCGCTGCTGCGAGCAATTGATTGAGCGCCGCGAAATCGATCAGTCCGTTCGCGTCCACGCGAGCGATATGGTCGGCCTTCAATGCGCGCGCGGCATGTTCGAACACGGCGTCATGCTCAACGGCGGTGACGATGAGCGAGGCTGCGCCGGTGCTCGTGAGGGCGAGATGCAGCGCTTCCGTCGCGCCTGAGGTAAACACCACATTCTCGGCGCTCGCATCGAGCGCGCCTGCGATGCGCTCGCGCGCGTCTTCGATCATCGCGCGCATGCGCCGGCCGACGCTGTGCACCGAGGACGCGTTGCCGCCCGCCGCCAGCGCGCGTGACATCGCCACCGCCGCTTCCGCACGGATCGGCGCGCCAGCGTTGTAGTCGCAATAGACGGGCGTCTTGGTCATCAACCTATTCCGCAGCGACGCGCGCGCCACCGTCGAACCTCTGCTCGAGCACGTCTGCGAGCGACACCGAAGCAAGGAAGACTTGGATGCGGTCGCCCATCTCCTGCCAAAGCCCGTGCGCGATGCAGCGGCCATTGCGGCCAATACAGCTCTTGGTCGATTCAGTGTCGCAGCGTGTGGCTTTGATCGGCTCGTTCACAGCTTCAATTATCTCCGCCACCGTCACGAGATCCGCCCCCCGCGCCAGGCGATAGCCGCCGCCCGGGCCGCGCACGCCCGAGACCAAACCGGCCCGGCGCATCTTCGCGAACAGCTGTTCGAGGTAGGAGAGCGAGATCTCCTGACGGCGCGCCACCTCCTGCAGCGGCACGGCCCGTTCGGCGCCGCCGTGAAGCGCCAGATCGGCCATCGCCATCACCGCATAGCGGCCTTTCGACGTTAAACGCATACCTGTCCCTTCCCGCGCCCTCGCCCGCCCCCAAATTGAGTGCTAGAAGCCGCCCCCTTTGGGGCCGGGCCTCTTACGCTGTCAGCTAAGATACCCGAGTGTTTTGGTCAAGAATAAGCCGCCCGGCGTTCCAGGGGCGGATGGGGTCTAAGAACGAATGCCGGAAGTGATTTTCCCGGGCGCAGCCGGGCGTGTGGAAGGCCGTTATCAGGAGCCCTCAAAGGAAGGCGCGCCGATCGCCCTTATCCTGCATGGCCACCCACGCGCCGGCGGCTCGATGCAGGACCGCGTAACCGTCCAGCTCTACAAGCTCTTCACCTCCAAGGGCTTCGGCGTTCTGCGTTTCAACTTCCGCGGCATTGGCCGTTCGCAGGGCGTGTTCGACAACGGCATGGGCGAGTTGTCAGACGCCGCCTCAGCGCTGGATTATCTGCAAGCGATGAATCCGAATGCCGAACAGTGCTGGGTCGGCGGCTATTCGTTCGGGGCCTGGATCGGCCTGCAATTGCTGATGCGTCGTCCTGAGATTGATGGCTTCATCGCGGTCGCGCCGCCGGCCAACCACTACGACCTCTCGTTCCTCGCGCCGTGCCCTGCGTCTGGCGTCATCATCTACGGCACCCGCGACAGCGTCACGACAGCACAGGACATGGAACGCGTAATCGGCCGCATCCGCACGCAGAAGAACATCAAGGTCGATGGCGCCCCGATCGAAGGCGCGGATCACTTCTTCCGCGGCCGCGATCCCGGCGAAGATCACCTCGCCGAAGTCGAGGCGCATGCGCGCACTTACCTTGAGCGGCGCCTTGCAGCACCGCCCCGCCCGCCGACATCTAAGCGCTAATTATTCGCCGCCGCCGCTGCGGAGGAAAGCGGGCTTCGGGCCATCCGAAAAACCTTCACGACCGCCGGAGTCGCGGTCTTCGCGCGGCTGACGCTCGCGGCGCGGCTCGCGCTCTTCACCTTCGCGCGCTTCAAACCCGCCTTCGCGCTCGCCATCAGAACGGAAACGACGGCGGTTTCGACCGCGGCGCGGCCCACGATCGCCCTCGGCGCGTTCGCCGCCTGCTTGGCGTTCGCCTTGCGGCTGATAATCGGCGTCTGGCTGTTCATCGCCTTCGCCGCGCGCTTCAGCTTCGGCAGCTTCGCCTTCCGGTGCGTTGTCTTCATCACCATCGTACTCAGCGCCTTCGCTGAAGGTCTGTTGCTGCTGTTGCACCGGCACGGCCGGCTGCATGGAGCGCACGAGGCGGAAATAGTGGTCAGCGTGTTGGAGATAGTTCTCGCTAAGCACCCGGTCGCCCGAACTCTGCGCGTCGCGCGCGAGCTGCAGGTAGCGCTCGTGAATGTACGAGGCGGTGCCGCGAAATTTGATGTCCGGACCATTGGTCTCGAGTTGGCGGTTTGGGTGGTGTTGCCCGCCCTGATTGTTGTGATGGAAGTTGCCACCACCGCCGCCCGGCTTACGGCCACGGCCCCGCTGACGCTTCATTGGAAGTTCACCATTGTACTCTGATTTCCGGTTCGGGCGACGGCGCGTGGCCAAGGGCCATCCGCGAAATGCGCCTCGTTTCATATGCCCGTTCGTTAGGGTTCGGGCCGTTCCAAGCAGCGCCAAGCGCCGCGATTGAACCTCTTACTGAGGGAGCCGCCAGCGGCGCTTCAACGCCTGCCAGCCCATTGAACCGACGGACAAAGCCCCTCCGCCATCGATTCCGGCCCCGAACTTAATGCTTCGCCTCGCCCGATCCAAGGCCTTTTTCCAGGCAGGAGGTCATGCCGCATGTCCGACAACAACGCGGGGAATACCCGATAGGTCCCGCACCGGCTCAGCCGTGATCAGCCCAGCCTCTTCCGCCAGCGCCTTTACGCTCTCGGCCTGACCTAGCCCCACTTCCAGCGCGAATGCGGCGCCCGGTTTCAGCAAACGCGGCAGGGCCGCAATGATGATGCGGTAAGCGACTAATCCATCCTCACCACCGTCGAGCGCAACACGCGGCTCATAGCGCGAAACTTCCGGCGCTAGCGCATCGATGTCGCCGCTGCGGATGTAAGGCGGGTTGGAAACGATGAGATCGAACCGTTCATCTAAGTCACTGGCCCAATCGTTCTGACGAATATCAAGCCGGTCGGCGACGCCGAGTTGTTCGGCGTTCTCCTGCACCATCGCCAACGCCTGCGAGCTCACATCAATCGCGACGCCGGTTGCGTTTGGGCGCTCACGCAACAACGCCAGGATGATTGCGCCGGAACCCGCGCCGAGATCGAGGATGCGATGCGGCGCATTCGCCGGCAGCGTCGCCCGAAGACCGGCTTCAACCACGAACTCCGTTTCGGGCCGCGGAGTCAACACATCTGCGTTCACCGCCAGTTCGAGCGTCCAGAAATGCTTGCGTCCGATAATGTGACTTACCGGCTCGCGCGCCTCGCGCCGCTTCGTCAGCGCGTTGACTGCCGCCACCTGCGCGTCACTCAACTCACGGCGTGGGTCAGTGACAATTTCAAGCCGCGAAACGCCAGCCCCTGCCTCAAGCAGTAAGCGCGCATCCAACACCGGCGAGTCGACGCCGACCGCCTCAAGACGTTTGCGAACATCCGTCCAGAGCGAGACCAGAGTCTCGCTCACGCCTCCTGCTCCATCGCCGCCAGTTTCTGCGCCTGTTCCTCCGCCGCGAGTGCATCGAGCACTGGATCGAGCGCGCCTTCGATGACCTCGGCGAGATTGTAGAGCGTCAGATTGATCCGGTGATCGGTGATCCGGCCTTGTGGGAAATTGTAAGTCCGAATGCGCTCGCTGCGATCGCCGGAGCCGATCTGGCCTTTCCGCTCGGCCGAGCGCTCGGCGTCTTGTCGTGCGCGTTCCGCGTCATAGAGCTTCGTTTTCAGCATCAACATCGCCTGCGCCCGGTTTTGGTGCTGCGACTTGAGCTGACTGACGACAACAATCCCCGACGGGATGTGCGTGATCCGCACAGCGGAGTCCGTCTTGTTGACGTGCTGTCCGCCGGCGCCGGAGGCGCGCATCGTATCGATGCGGATATCCTTGTCATCGATGACAATATCGACATCGCCCTCCGGCTGCGGCAGCACGGCAACCGTCGCGGCCGATGTGTGGATACGCCCGCCCGCTTCCGTTTCCGGCACGCGCTGCACGCGATGGACGCCGCTTTCAAATTTCAAACGTCCGAACACACCCTTACCGGTCACGCTCGCCACTGCTTCTTTCACGCCGCCAATGCCGGTCTCGGAGATATCTTCGAGTTCGAATTTCCAGCCGCGTTTGCCCGCGTACTTCTGGTACATGCGCAGCAGATCGCCCGCGAAGAGTGCTGCTTCTTCGCCGCCCGTGCCGGCGCGAATTTCCAGGATCGCGGACGCGCTTTCGTCCTTGTCCTTAGGTGCGAGCAGCAGAAGCGCGGCTTGCTCCAGTTCCGGCAGCCGGTCGCGCAAGTCACTCAATTCGGCAGCGGCGAGCTCCGCCATCTCGCGGTCGCCGTCCCGTGACATCGCTTCGAGATTGACCATCTCAGCCCGGGCCGCGCGCACCGCGGCGACGGCTTCCACCAATGGCTTCAGCTCTGCGTGTTCCTGCCCCAGCTTCACAATTTCCGCGCCATCGCTCGCTGCGGCCAAGCGCGCTTCGATACGCTCGAACCGATCGACCGCCTGCGACAGGCGCCGTTCCAATCTATCGTACGCGGACATGGGCTAACTGAGTTCGGCGAAAATCTCGGGCTGCACTTCCGAGAGTTGCGGATCGTCAAACGCGATCTCATCGGGCGCCCGGCGAGCATATGGCACGATCACTTCCACAGCCTGGCCGTTCGCCACTTCGAGATGGAAGCACAGCGCCGCTGCGTTGTCGGCGCCGGAGCGGCCATCGAACACGAGCCCAGCGGCGATCAAGCCATTTTCTTTTTCGTCGAGCCGAAAACCCGCGATCAGGCCGGAAATGTGATCTTGCGGGGCGGAGCGATCGATCGGCAGATCAACGTTGGTATGAATCTGCTCGCCTGTCTTGCGGATGCCGGCGCCGAACGGTGCAAACGAACCGCCCTGTTTGAGAGCCGTGTGCGCGGTATCGAACAGGTACTGATATGTGTCCTGCAGGTGGCGCTGCAGCATCGCTCAGCCCTTCGCTTCGCGCATCGTGCGAGCGCGTTCCTCAACCAGCCCAACGATATGATCGATCATCGTTGCATTGTCGACCTTATGGTCGGGCCTTCCGGAGACATACATCATCCCCGCGCCCTTGCCGCCGCCGGTAAAGCCCAGATCGGTCATCAGCGCTTCACCTGGCCCGTTCACGACGCAGCCGATGATTGAGAGCGTGATCGGCTCTGAAATGTGCGCGAGCCGCTTTTCCAGTTCATCGACCGTAGCAATGACGTTGAACCCCTGCCGAGCGCATGATGGGCACGCGATGATGGTCACGCCGCGCTGGCGTAGGCCGAGGGACTTCAGCAGGTCGTTGCCGACTTTGATCTCCTCGACGGGATCAGCGGCGAGCGACACGCGGATCGTGTCGCCGATGCCGGCCCACAGAAGCGAGCCCATCGCGATCGACGATTTCACCGTTCCCGCACGCAACGCGCCAGCTTCCGTGACCCCAAGATGCAACGGCGCATCGGTGGCTTCGGCAAGCGCGTGATACGCCGCCGCCGTCAGAAACACGTCCGACGCTTTGACGCTGATCTTGTACTCGCGGAAATCATGCTCCTCGAGCAGCGCGGCGTGATAAAGTGCGCTCTCGACCATCGCTTCGGGGCATGGCTCGCCGTACTTCTCCAGCAGATGGCTCTCAAGCGATCCCGCATTCACGCCGATGCGGATCGAACAGCCGTAATCCTTCGCGGCCTGGACGACTTCCTTCACCCGCTGCGCGTTGCCGATGTTGCCGGGATTGATGCGCAGGCACGCCGCGCCAGCCACGGCGGCTTCAAGCGCGCGTTTGTAGTGGAAGTGAATATCGGCAACCAGGGGGACTTTAGCCGCTCGCGCGATCTGGCTGAACGCCGCGGTCGAGGCCTCGTCCGGGCACGATACGCGTACGATATCCGCGCCTGCCTCCTCGAGTTGCCTGATCTGATTGATGGTCGCATTGGCGTCGGCGGTGACGGTGTTCGTCATCGACTGGACCGCGATCGGCGCGTCGCCGCCCACCTCAACCGTTCCCACGCGGATCTTGCGCGAGCGGCGGCGCTCGATCCGGCGCCAGGGCCGGAGGTGGTGAAGGTCGCCGTGAGCGCCGTCCATGAGAGCAAACGTCCTTTCAGACCGGAGATAGCGCGCCTGGGCGCCCTCCAACAGCCCCAAGAACTGCGGCTTAGCTGCGGGAGTTGCCCGCCTGCGCCTGGGTCAGCGGCTGGATCTCATCGATCGAGCGGCCCAACACCGGCATCCCGGCCGTCCCCAAGAGACCCGCCGTCGCCCCGTTCACATAAAGCTCAAACGCACCGCCATCTCGGGCATGGAGCGTCCAGCCAGGGCTCGGGTCCGGGCGGTAAACATCGCCAGCCCGCAGGTTCCGCGACAGGAACACCGTGCCGTCCGGCCCCCGGGCTTCGAGCCAAGCGTCGGACAAGGCCCGGATTTCAACCACACGCTGCGGCGCCGGAGCGGTGGAAGCCGGCGTCGCGCCGACACTGCCTGGATCCGCAGTCACCGCAACCTGCTGCTCGCTCTCTGCGCGCAGCTGCGACTCCACCGCGCGCCAACCGACAAAGCCTGCCGCGATCAGCACCAGCACCGCAGCCGCCGCCCATGGCGGCCGTTGTTTGGGCCTGGAGCTGGGCGTCCGGATGGCCGGTTTGGGCGCGTCGTCCCGCGTGAGAGCGCATTCATCCTGGAACTGATCGACGATGGCCTTTTCTTCGATGCCAAGCTCGCGGGCGTAGGAGCGAAGGAATGCCAGCGCGTATGCCTTACCCGGCAACAGCTTGACGTTCATCTCCTCGAGCGCTTCGAGGAATTCCTTACGCACCCGGATACGGTCGGCGACCTCATCCAGCGTCCAACCGCGTTGACGGCGCGCTTCAGAGAGCTTGCGGCCAGCCCGCCACGCCTGATCGAGCGCCGGCGGCGGCGGCTTCGGCGCCTGACGTTGCGCACGCGCATCGACTTGATCGCCTGCCGGCTGCGGATCGGTGGGTACGGGTTGCAGCATCGCGTGTGCGGTCACTCCTAGGAGACCATACGTTTACAAAGGCAAATTTTGAGCCACTAAAAAAGACTAATCACGAATCAAGCATAGCTCAACGCACGCCCTACACGCGTTACAGCGCGTAGCCCTCGGCCACCGCAAATTCTGTGAGTTGGTCACGGATCGAAGGCCGGTTGCGGCTCATCAACCGCGACAGCGCCCGCTCCACCGCATGCACTTCCATGGAGAGGATCAGCCGCTTCACAGGGCCGATGCCCGAGGCTGGCATGGAGAGCCTGCGGAAACCCAGCGCGGTGAACGCCATCGCCTCGAGCGGGCGCCCCGCCGCCTCGCCACAAATGGAGACCTGCAGCCCCGCGGCATCCGCATCGTCGCGAATGCGCTTAAGCAGACGCAGCGCCGGCGCACTCAGAATGTCGTAGCGGTCGGAGACCCGCGCATTGCCACGATCGGCGGCGAAGAAGTACTGCATCAGGTCGTTGGTGCCGATGGAGATGAAGTCGGCGCGGCCTTTGAGGTCGGGGATCGAGAAGGCCAAAGCCGGCGCCTCCACCATGACACCCACCTCGACCAGAGACGGCGGCGTCCGCCCGTTCTTGCGGCACCATTCCAACTCCCGGTCCACCAGTGATCGCGCCGCATCAAACTCACTTACGGTTGTGACCAGCGGAAACATCACCCGCAGGCGGCGGTTAGCGGCGGCGCTGATCAGTGCGCGTAGCTGGTAGCGCAGCAGCGCCGGGCGATCCAACCCGATCCGGACCGCCCGCCAGCCAAGCGCAGGGTTCTCTTCGCGCTCGGCCGAGACGTACGGCAGCACCTTATCGCCGCCGAGATCGAGCGTACGGAAGGTAACAGGCCGCAGGCCCGCCGCGTCCAGCACATCCCGGTACAGCATCGTCTGGCTCTCCAGCCGCGGCAGCTGCTCGGAGACCATGAACTGAAACTCGGTGCGGAAAAGGCCGATGCCCTCGGCGCCGGCTTCATCGAGGTGATGCACGTCGAGCGCGAGGCCTGCGTTCAGCAGCAGCGTCACCCGTTCGCCATCCTGTGTGACCGGCGGAATGTTCTTCAGCCGCGCGAATTCCTCCGCGCGAGCCGAGCGTAAGTTGATACGTTGCTTGTAAGTGTGAACGAAAGCCTGCTCCGGCCGAAGCCGCGCTTCCCCGCGCTCGCCATCAAGCACGATGCGATCACCCGCTTCGACGCGCGACAGCAAACCCGGCAACAAGCCAACCATCGGAATGCCGAGCGCGCGCGCCACGATCGCCGCATGCGCGGTGTTGGCGCCCTCTTCCAGCGCCACGCCCTTTAGCCGCGCGCCGTAATCCAACAGCTCCGCCGGCCCGAGTTCGCGGGCGATAAGGATGGCGTCCTCGGGTAACGATTGTGCTGAGCCTGCTTCCACGCCGGCCAGAGCGCGGAGCAACCGGTTGTCGAGATCTTCGAGATCATGCAGCCGCTCGCGCAAATACTGGTCACGCGTGGCGTTGAACTTGGCGCGGTGCTCCCCGCGCACCCGCTCGACCGCCGCATCCGCCGAAAGACCCGCGCGCACGCCCTGACGCAGTTTCAGCTCCCAGCTCGGGTCGTTGGCGAGCATTAGAAAAGTCTCAAGCACCTCACGCGAAACGCCGGAGATGCGCCCGGGATCGCCCTCCAGCATGTCCTCCAACGCGCGGCGCACTTGGCTGAGCGCCGCGTTCAGCCGGTCTTCTTCCTTGATCGGGTCATCAGCGATCACGCGCCCAAGCGGCGCATGCGGTTCATGCAACACGGCGGTGCCAATGCAGATGCCATCCGAGAACGAGCGGCCTACCAGCAATTCTGGCCGGCTCGGCACCGCTTCGACTTCGGCGAGCCCGGTCAGATCGCCGAACGCGCCGGACGCGACCATCTCGGCGAGCACCATGGCGATCGTCTGCAGCGCTTCGACTTCGTCCTCGCCGTAGAGCCGCGAAACTTGGTTCTGCACGACAAGCACGCCAAACGTGCGCTCGGAGCGAACAATCGGCACAGCGAGGAAAGCGTTGAACGGCTCTTCACCGGTTTCAGGCTTGTACGCGAACCGCTCGTGATGCTGCGCGTCGGCAAGGTTCAGCGGCTGGGCCGTCTCGGCAACGAGACCAACGAGACCTTCACCCGGCTTCAGCCGCGTCTTGTGCACGGCGTCCGGCGAGAGACCCTGCGTCGCGAAGAGTTCGTTATAGCCGCCGCGCGTCAGATAGATGGAGCACACGTCCGCGACCATGGTCGAAGCCACCATGGTCACGAGCCGGTTCAGCCGCTCCTGCGGCTCCGCGCCTGTCTCCATGATCTCCCGCAGCTTGCGCAGGAGTATCCGGGATCCGCCAATGCTCGCGGGTCCAACCATCGCGGGTTAGCGTCCTCCAGCATCGCCGCTTACGCGGCGTCCAAACCATAAGCCGTGTGCAGGGCGCGCACCGCAAGTTCTGTGTACGCGGCGTCGATCAGCACAGAGATCTTGATCTCCGATGTGGCGATTGCCTCGATATTGATGCCCTTTTGCGCCAGCGCCGCAAACATCGCCCGCGCAACGCCGACCTGGCTGCGCATGCCGATGCCAATAACCGAAACCTTGGCGACATCGCGGCGAACGTGGACTTCCTCCACGCCGATCTTGGTCTTGATCGCCTCAATGGCTTCTACCGCGCGCGAGGCGTCGCGGTCGGGGCACGTGAACAGAATGTTCTGCCGCTCCGGCTGCCGGGCCTCGCTTTGGACGATCATGTCGACGTTGATGTTCGCGTCCGCCAGCTTGCCGAAAATTTCAGCCGCGACGCCTGGGTGATCCTCGACGCCGAGCAGCGTGACCTTGGCTTCGTCGCGCGAATAGGCGACGCCGGAAACAACCTGCTTTTCCACGATCTCATCCTCAGGACATACGAGCGTGCCGGGATTAGGCGCCCCCGGCTCAACGAAACTAGACAGCACCCGCACCGGCACGCGCTTGGCGAACGCGAGTTCGACGGAGCGGGTTTGCAGCACTTTCGCGCCGGCGGACGCGAGTTCAAGCATTTCCTCGTAAGAAATCTTCTCGATCCGCTGCGCCTTCGACACCACGCGCGGGTCGGTCGTGTAAACGCCATCGACGTCCGTGTAGATGTCACAACGAATGGCCTTCAGCGCCGCAGCCAACGCGACCGCCGAGGTATCCGAGCCACCGCGGCCCAACGTCGTGATGCGATTGTCGTCCGTGATGCCTTGAAAGCCTGGCACGACGGCGACGACGCCTTCGTCCATCGACTTGCCGATCAGCTCTTCGGGAATGTCAGCCACCCGCGCCTTCGAATGCGCGGCGTCGGTGCGGAACGGAATCTGCCAATTTTGCCATGAGCGCGCCGGGATCCCGATACGCCGCAATGCCAAAGCCAGCAGTCCCGTCGTCACTTGCTCGCCAGCCGAGACGACAACGTCGTATTCGTCGTTGAAGTCCGCCGCGCTCATCGGCGCACCATTGCCGCCTTCGCCGGCGGCGCCGCGCGCCAAGCCGACCAAGCGGTCAGTCTCGCCAGACATCGCGGACACGACGACAGCCAGTCCCAGCCCGGGCTCTCTCTCAGCCGCGACGATGCGCGCGACGCGGGCGATGCGGTCCACGTCGCCCACGGACGTGCCACCGAACTTCATCACCAATCGAGACATGGGAGGAGCGTGTCGTCTTCCGAAGCGTTGCCAGCGGCATTAGCACGCTTCCAGGCTTTGGCGATACGCCTTGACCCGCATCGTTCCCGCGCCGATTTGGTTAGCTGATGGCTACCACGACCGACCCCGCCGAGATCGCCAAGTTCAGCGCGCTCGCGGCTGAGTGGTGGAATCCAAGGGGCCCGTTCGGCGCGCTGCACCGGCTGAACCCCGTCCGCCTCCAATACATCCGCGAAGTCGCGACACGACACTTCTCCTCACCCGTTTACGGGGGAGGTGTCGAGCGTAGCGAGACGGAGGGGGTAAGTCCGGCAGCCGCGCGCGCCGCCCCCTCAGTCAGCTTCGCTGACAGCTCCCCCGCGCGCGGGGGAGCAAACAAGAAACGCGCACTCGAAGGCATTCGCACGCTCGATCTTGGCTGCGGCGGCGGCCTCGTCTCAGCGCCGCTCGCCCGCATGGGCGCAACGCTCACCGCGATCGATGCGTCCGCCGAAGCGATCGGCGCGGCGAGCGCTTATGCGGAGCAAGCGGGCCTCGACATCGATTTCCAAAACACCACCGCCGAAGCGCTCGTCGAACAAGGCGCGCAGTTTGAGTTGGTGACGGCTCTCGAGATCATCGAACACGTCGCCGACGTAAACGCCTTCCTATCCGCCGCCAGCGCGCTCGTCGCCCCCGGCGGCCTTCTGGTCCTCTCCACCATCAACCGCACGCCGAAGGCCCACGCGCTTGCCATCACCGGCGCCGAACGCATCCTCAAATGGGCCCCCGAAGGCGCGCACGATTACGACAAGCTCGTCACGCCCGAAGAAATCCGCGCCGGGGCGCCAACGCTGCAATGGGATGAACCGGTCGGGATCAGCTATCAACCGCTCGGCAGCGGCTGGGCGATCTCGCGGGATGTCGACGTGAACTACATGATGGCGGGACGGCGC
>CALBST010000012.1 GCA_937967425.1 uncultured Caulobacteraceae bacterium | reverse complement strand
GGCGGCAGTGACACTTGGACAGGCGAGTGCAGCCCGGCGGGCTCTTGAACCGGCCAGGGCCGGGCTATAAGCCCCGCCATTATGTCGATCGATGAAAAAACCGTCCGCAAGGTCGCGAAGCTCGCGCGCTTGGCGCTGCCCGAAGACCGCGTGAAGCCGATGGCCGATGAGCTGAACGGCATCATGGCCTGGATCGAGCAGCTGAATGAAGTCGACGTCGAAGGCGTCGAGCCGATGACGAGCGCGGTCGAAGGCTTGAGCCTGCCGATGCGCGATGATGTCGTGACGGCCGGCAACGATCCCGAGAAGGTGCTGAAGAACGCACCGAAATCAGAAGACGGATTTTTCGTCGTGCCAAAGGTGGTCGAGTGAGCACCGTTCCGATCTCCTTCGAGATCAGTGGCGTCCAGAGCGGCTGGGCGATCATGGACGTGTGCGCGGGAGACGCTAGCTACAGGATCGATGGCTTTTCTTACACGACCGACGCCTTCGATGATCTGGTTCGGTTTGGTGTCGACATTGCTCTCAACGCACATCGAGCAGAGATTATCCTCGACGGCGAACCTAGTGGTTGGTCGCTATCCTTCCATCGAACCCGGGACGCGCGAAGTGGAGGCGCCGTCGAGACCTTCTGTGTTCACGAGATCGATAATGTCTACGAAGAGAACTCACCGCGAGCGGAAGCCTTACGAGCCAACGTGAGCCGCGATCAAGTGAGTGCTGCGATTGAAGCGGGGCTTTCGCGTTTGGAAGCAGATATGGGAGTTGAGAACTTCGAGGCGGCTTGGATGCAAGCTTTCCCCCTACGCGGAATGGCGGCACTAAGGGCAGCTCTGGGGCAAAGCCCGAGGCGTGGACCGGATCGCATGTGATGCTGAGCATCGCCACCGAAACGCCGCTCTCGGACGACGTGCGCGCGCTAGTGAAGCAGCTGAACGAATTCACGTTCGAGCTTACGCCGGCCGAGTATCGCCATCACATGACGGTCGAGCAGATGGCGCAACCCGACACGACGCTGTTCGTCGCACGCGACGCCAGCGGCGCCACGCTCGGCATGGGTGCGTTGCGCCGCCACGCCAATGGCGTCGGCGAAGTGAAGCGCATGTTCGTAAAACCGGAGGCGCGCGGGCTTGGCGTCGGTGGCGCCATCCTGGCGCGCATCGAAGACCTCGCCCGACAGGAAGGCATCACTCGCATCGTGCTTGAGACCGGTTCGAACTTTGATGCCGCAAAGCGCGTCTATGAACGCGGCGGCTTCGCGATATGCGAGCCCGTCCTCGATTATCCGCCGAGCGCCTGGACGGCGTTCTACGCAAAATCACTGAGTGCCTAACTGAATGACCGATCTCACGTCCCTCACCTTGGCAGCAGCTCTTGACGGCATGGAGAAGAAGCAATTCTCCTCGCTCGAGCTGACCGACGCTTTCATCGACGCGATCGATAAAGCGAACCCGCATCTGAACGCTTATGTCGTCACCACGCCTGAGCTCGCACGCGAGCGGGCGAAGGCGTCCGACGCGAGGCGCGCACAGGGAAATGCAGGGCCGCTCGAAGGCGCGCCGCTTGGGATCAAGGATCTGTTCTGCACCGAAGGCGTGCGTACGACTGCGTGCTCGGGGATACTGGGCGAGTTCACGCCGACGTACGAGTCCACCGTCAGCGCCAATCTTTTCCGCGATGGCGCGGTGATGCTCGGCAAGCTCAACATGGATGAGTTCGCGATGGGCTCGTCGAACGAGACCTCGCATTTCGGGCCGGTGGTGTCGCCATGGCGGCGCGGCAACGAAGACGCCAAGCTCACCCCTGGCGGTTCGTCAGGCGGTTCGGCGTCCGCAGTCAGCGCCGATCTCTGCCTTGGCGCCACAGCCACCGATACCGGCGGCTCGATCCGTCAACCCGCAGCTTTCACCGGCACTGTCGGCATCAAGCCAACCTACGGCCGCTGCTCGCGCTGGGGCATTGTCGCGTTTGCATCGTCGCTCGATCAGGCGGGTCCGATTGCGAAGACGGTCGAAGACGCCGCCATGTTGCTGCAATCGATGGCCGGGCACGATCCCAAGGATTCAACCTCGCTGCCGAACGCGCTTCCGGATTTCCGCGCCGCAACCAAGCGTTCGATCAAGGGCATGCGCATCGGCGTGCCGGAAGAATATCGCATCGACGGCATGCCGGCCGAAATCGAGGCGCTTTGGCAGCAGGGCATCGAGTGGGTGAAGGCGGCAGGCGCGGAGATCGTTCCGATTTCGCTGAAGCACACGAAGTACGCACTGCCGGCTTACTACATCGTGGCGCCGGCGGAGGCGTCCTCGAACCTCGCTCGCTATGACGGTATGCGCTACGGCGCGCGTGTGACTGGCAAGGACTTGAACGCCACCTACGAGAACACGCGCGCCTCCGGCTTCGGCAAGGAAGTGCAGCGCCGCATCCTGATCGGCACCTATGTGCTGAGCGCCGGCTATTACGACGCCTATTATCTGCGCGCGCAGAAAGTGCGTCAGCGCATCGCGCAAGATTTTCGTGACGCGTTCGAGAAGGTGGATGCCATTCTCACGCCCGCCACGCCCTCTGCGGCGTTCGCGCTCGGTGAAAAGTCCGGCGATCCGGTGGCGATGTATTTGAACGACATCTTCACCGTGACGGCGAATTTGGCCGGCCTGCCGGCGCTGGCGTTGCCGGCGGCGACGGACGCCAACGGCCTGCCGCTCGGCCTGCAGGTGATCGGCAA
>CALBST010000011.1 GCA_937967425.1 uncultured Caulobacteraceae bacterium | reverse complement strand
CCTGGCGCAGCGCATGAACGAGGCCGGCCCCAGCAGCTTCGGTATGCGGCCCTGAGGCGAGAGACACGCGACCGCCGCCGTGGATGTGGCACACTAACCCGTTTGGGTGTTTCAAGCCACTTGCCGACGCAGGCAACCTGCGCCTCCTTACCAGGAGGGGCCATGCAGATCTTCAATCCGCCACGAGCGCTTGCTAGGACGCTTGCGCTCTCGACGCTCGCATTGGTGGGCGCGTGCCAATCGACAATTCAGAGCGTTCGGATTTCACCGAGGCACGACGTCGAGACCATCAATCAGGCCACGCGCGGCGAACGGCACGCGCTGACCTATGGCGTTCCGATGCGCATGGTCCGGCTCACCATCACTGGCTCACCAACTACGCCCGCTGCCCTTGCCGCAGCCGTCAACGGCTACTCCGATGCACTCAAAGCCAAGTCGGATGCGGAGGCGTTGCTGCGCACATATCAGGCGCGGGTGTTGGAATTGCAGGGGCAACAGGACACGACGCCTGCGGTTCTAGCCGCTGCCCAGGCGGCGGTTCAAAATCAACAAGCGGAAGTTCGCCGCCTCACATCAGCCGCCAACACGGCCGAGGCCAATCTCACCTTGCAGCAGGCGCGTCTGACTGGCCTCGCCGGCGCCGCCCCGACCGATCGCGCGCTTAGCATCAAGTTCGAGTTGGCCGCGCCAATTGCCGATCCGCGCGCTCAATACGTTTCGACGTTCGATCATTATTGGCATCGCGACGACACCGTCGCGCTCAGCACAACCGCTGACGGTTTGCTGACCACCAGCAACGTGACCCAACGCGATCGCACGGCCGAAATTCTTGTCGATTTCGCCGGCATCGTTGGCGCTGGCAGAGCGCCCGGAGAAGTTGGCGCCTTCGTTGCGCCCGCCGGCGGCACCGATCCCTGCGGCCTGGGACGTTCATTTGCGCGTGAGTTCACCTTCGACCCGAGCACCGAGGAAAACATCACGGAGGACGGGGTCTCGATCCCGGGCTGGGGCACGGCCAAAACCTTCATGAAGAATTGCCTCGGTCTGGATCTGACAATTCCGGAGATTGATGCGTTCGAGAATGTGCCCGACGCGTCTGCACGCGGCCTCGTGTACCGGCGTCCGATCCCGTACATGATTAGCGTCACGCGCGGTACCGACGACACGCAGGACGTCCTCGCCAGCACTGTCGCCATGCTCCCGCAAGGCGGCCCTTACGGCGTGATCCCCTACGAGCCACGCACGTTCGTCACCAGCGTCACCAACGTGAGCTTCGACAATGGCCAGCCGACGCAATGGCACACCGACAATCCATCGGAGGTCGCCGCCGTATTCCGCATCCCTGTGGCAATGGCGCGGGCTCTCGTCGAGGTGCCCGCGACCTTGGTGCAATTGCGCGTGAACTACGACACACGCCATACCGAACTGGTAGAAGCGCAGCGCAGCTACATCTGCGCACTGGAGGCGCTTGCTGAGGCCGAAGGCCAAACCACGCCTGGCAATTGTGCCGACGATTGAAAATAAAGGGCCGCCGGCTCTCGCCAGCGGCCCCTCCGTTTCGTCCTTCGCTTAGCGCGTTACGGCGTCGTCGTCGCGGGAGCTTCGGTCGTTGCCGGAGCTTCCGTCGTCGTCGCGGGCGTTTCGGCAGCCGGCGCGTTGGCCGGGACCGGCGCTGCTTCGCTCGGCGCTTGGATGCGCGTCAGAGCCGCGATGTCCACGCCTTGCGGCACGACGTAGTAGATTTCGCGATTGCGCGAACCGCCGGTTTGGGTCGCGTCGTCATGATAGACTTCGTAGGTGACCCAATCGTCTTCACGCGTGGCCGGGTTATCCAGGTGTGCGGCGCCGAGGAGCGCGTCCATTGGGTCGTACACTTGGGCGACCACTTGATCTTCCGTGCCCGTGTAAACGACACGCAGCGCTTGGCCCGAAGGCGTTTCACCGGTCTTGCCGATCAGCAGCGCGCGTGGTTGGCGCCCGCCATACGGATAGCCGACCTGATAGCAATATTGGTTCGATACGACGCGCGGCTCGACCGCCATCAGCTCGCCGCTCACCGAAAGGTTATTGGCGCGCATCACCGGCGGGATCGCCTGCACGGCTTGGCTGATGATCGAGGTGATGGACTCAGCCGAGGTGTCGGAGCAATTCTCGACGTAGAAGAACGGACGCGCCGTGAGCTCAACAACGCTGTACTGAAGGCCTGCGAACGTAGCGTTCGGCAGCGCGTTGAGATCGGTCTCGACCGCGCTCGCCGCGCCTGCAATCAACGGCGCAACCTCTCCACCGGTGAACGCGGCGAAGCGGTTTATTGGGTTCGGGCCAAGGTCCTGCTCAAGCTTCACGTTGACGTTCGAGCCTTCGCCGTCAGCTGTGACGCGATAGGTCACGCGGCCAGTGGCGCCGTCCGCGAACGCGACCGGCGCGGTCACAGTGTCGCCTTCGGTCGTCGGCGCTTCGGCAATGGTCACGCCCTCAACAACGGTGGCGCCCACCGGCGTCGACGAGAGGCGCGCGA
>CALBST010000010.1 GCA_937967425.1 uncultured Caulobacteraceae bacterium | reverse complement strand
CCTAAGCCAGCTCCTCGAACAAGCTCGGCTCGTTTTCGCGCCAGCCTTCGATCTTCAGCATTCTGAGTTTGGTCTTGATGCCGCCATTGGCGGAAAAGCCGACGAGTTTGTCGTTGGCGCCGACGACGCGGTGGCAAGGGACGACGATGGCGAACGGGTTGCGGCCGAGCGCCTGGCCGACAGCGCGCGCGCCGTCCGGCTCGCCGATGGCGCGGGCGATTTCGCCATAGGTGCGCGTGGCGCCTGGCGGGATGGCGCGGGTGGTTTCGTAGACGCGGGCGTTGAAGGCCGGCACGCGCGAGAGATCGAGTTGGACGGCGCGGAGCGATTTTTTCTCGCCGCGCAGCAGCGCTGTGATGTCCTCGATCGCGCGGGTGATGTGCCTGGGCGGTTCGAGTTCTTCGGCGTTGGGGCAGAGGCGCATCAGCCGGATGCGTGTCGCTTCAGGGCTGCGCTCGGGAAGCTGTACGCCGATGATGCCGCGGGGGCCCCAAGCCAACGCGCAGCGGCCGATGGCGGTGTCGAAGAGGGCGTAGGCGAACATCTGTGTTCAGTCCTTTTGGGGGTCGAGGAGCGCTGCGATATCGCGCGCGCCGTGGAGAATGCGGACGATCTTGGCGGTGTCGTTCTCGACTCTGAAGATCACGAGATGGTTTTTTGCCACGATGCGAAAATAGCCTTCTGGAAGATCTTCTCGGCGTGCGCGGGCGAGCTCGATACGGGTGGCGGCGCGAACGCCAGCTTGAATGCTGCGGGCGGCTTTGGATGCCGCTAACGCGCCAAGTTCGCGCCGATACCATGCGATGATCGTCGTAAGATCGCGTTGCGCTTGCGGCGTGACCGCTAGGCGGCGCGGCTTCATGCGCCGGCTTTGGCTTCGCGTTCTAGCTTGTCGATCAAGCTGTCCATGTCGGCGAGAAAAGCATCGCCTTCGATCCAGCCGTCACGGCTGGCTTCGTCGACCGCCGCGTCCAGCGAAGCACGAAATCTTTCCACTTGGAGTTTGTGCGCTTCGAGCGCCTGCGCAGCGAGCTTTTCCACGCTTTCGGCGCGGCCGGCCGCGACCTCGGCTTCAGCCCAAATTTGAAATCCGCGGGGAAGAGGGATCGTCATTATGCACCTGCTTTCAATCTATGCCGCACCTTGCCGAAGTGGAATCATTTCGATAGAACATATAGAGAACATGAGTCCGCGTCCAGCCTCCTTTTCCTCCCCCGCAGGCGGGGGAGGTGCTGAGCGAAGCGAAGCGGAGGGGGTAAGTCCGGCAAACGCTGGCGCTGCCCCCTCAGTCAGCTTCGCTGACAGCTCCCCCGCGGGCGGGGGAGCACGGACCTTCGCCGGCAAGCTGGCTGTTATGGCTACTCAGCCGCTGCATGAGATCGGCCCGGCGGGAGCGGGGTTCGAGGCGGCGGCGCTTGGGTTCACTTTGGCGCTGGCGGCCAAGTGGGCAGGGCCCGCTGGCGTGTTCTGGGCCGGTGAAGATGCGGCGTTCGCCGAGGAGGGCGCGCCTTATCCGGTGGGGCTTGCGCAATATGGCTTGCCGCTCGATCGGCTGGTCGTGGCGCGGGCGCGTAAGCGCGAAGATGCGCTCTGGGCGGCCGAGCAAGCGCTCGCGGCGACAGGCGCAATCGTGATTTGCACGCTCGGCGCCCAAGGCAAGCCGCTCGATCTGAAAGCGAGCCGACGGTTGCTCTTGTTTGCGGAGCGCTATGCGTCGCGCTGTTTATTGTTGATGCCGGAGAACGGCCCGAGCGCGGCGTGGACGCGTTGGCGCGTGGCGCCGGCGGAAAGCGATGCCGCCCCGGATGAGCTTGGGCTGCCGGCGTTTCGCGCCGAGCTGACACGCAATCGCGGCGGGCCGGCAGGCGCCTCTTTCACCGTGGAGTGGAATGCACATGAGCGCTGTTTCGCCGAACGTGAGATGGCTCGCGCTTTATCTGCCGCGGATACGGACGGATCGTCTGATCCGCGCCGGACGTGGGCCGTCTGATGATCGCCCGCTTGCGGTCTATTCGAAAGAGAGCGGCGCGTATCAGCTCAAGGGCATCGACGCGCGCGCGAGTGCGCTGGGACTGACGCTGGCGATGTCGCTCGCCGATGCGCGGGCTATGCAGCCGAAGCTGGAAGCGGTGGAGGCGGAGCCTGAAGAAGATGCGCGCGCGCTCGATAATATCGCGGCGTGGTGTGAGCGGTTTACCCCGGTCGTGGTGGTTGATCCGCCGGAAGGATTGTTTCTCGATATTAGCGGCTGCGCGCATTTGTTCGGCGGCGAGGAGAAATTGCGCGCCGAGATCGTGACGCGGTTGCAGGCGCAGGGGTTCGGGGCGCGCGCCGCGATTGCGCCAACGCCGGGCGCGGCCTGGGCGTTTGCGCGATAT
>CALBST010000009.1 GCA_937967425.1 uncultured Caulobacteraceae bacterium | reverse complement strand
GCCTCGCCGCGAGCCGCGCCAAAGCGCGTGCGGCCATCGAAGCAGGCGGCGTTCTGGCGAATGGCGCCGTCGTCGCCAAACCGTCGGAGCTCATCGAGGAAAGCGCCCAACTTGATGTAACGCCACCACACCCGTGGGTGTCACGCGGCGGCGTGAAGCTGACGGCGGCGCTCGACGCGTTCGCTGTCGATCCCGCTGGCCGCCTTTGCCTCGATGTCGGCGCCTCGACAGGCGGATTCACCCACGTTCTGCTCACGCGCGGCGCAGCACACGTTTACGCCGTCGACGTTGGCCGCGATCAGCTCCACGCCGCGCTGCGCGGCGATCCGCGCGTCACCAGACTCGAACAAACGGACGCCCGCACACTCACGCGCGAACAGATCATTGAGCCGCCATCGCTCATCGTCTGCGACGCTAGCTTCATCGGTTCAGCCAAGGTCCTCGCCGTTCCGTTTGCGCTCGCCGCTGAGTCTGCGGAGGTAATTGTGCTGATCAAACCGCAGTTCGAAGCGGGTCCCAACGCCGGCCGCGCCGGCGTTCTCAGTGAAGAAACCGCGCGCGCGGCCGCGCAATCTGCGATCGCCGCGCTGGATGGCCTCGAGCGTTTCCACGTCGTCGCCTCGATCGATTCTCCGATCCTAGGCGGCGACGGCAATCTCGAGCGCCTCGTGCATCTCAAGCGCTAAGCACGCCCCCTCTCTCATTCCGGGCGGAGCGCAGCGCGAGACGAGGCCGAGTACACAAAGAAAGACCCCGGCCTTTGCGGGGCCGGGGTTTCAGTCACTGCGTACTAGGTGGGTTCGCCTATGGAGATTTACTCTTCGCGCCAGACGCCATCGCGGCCGCGGCACATCAAAACTTCTTCGCGATATTCGCGGCCGTTCGGCGCGCGCGTAATCCGCTCGCCCATGCGGCAGTCGCGATTGTCGCCGCGGTAGTAACCCTCTTCGTACGGACCGCCGTAGAGATCGTCGTCTTGGTGGCCGTAATAGGGCTGTTCATATGGATAGTTGGTCGGGCGGCCGTACTGGTCGTATTGACCGCGAACCTGGTCGCACCGCGCGGTCGAGCGGCCGATGGCGCCGCCGGCGACAGCGCCGACAACTGCGCCGAGGCCTGCGCCTTCGCCACGCACGCCGCGATCCGCGACTTCACGGCCCAGGAGCGCGCCGAGGACGCCACCGATCACAGCGCCGCCTGCGGTACGGTTATTCCGCGAGGTCTGGCATTGCTGCTGGGTGGCGACATGCTCGTCGTGGTAGCTGCGGTATTGCTGCGCGGCTGCCGGTTGGGCAAACGCCACCAGCGCGGTGGCCACAGCGGCGGCGGCGAGAAGATGACGGCGCATTGCGGGGGTGCTCCCTGTAACTTGAGCCGGATATGAGCAAATCCAGTCTGAACGGCACATGAAGCGCATGAACCGCCTTTCCCGGTCCCGGCCCCACCAGGCCCGGAAGGCCGATATTCCGGCCCCGGAAGAGCGGGTGCTGGAGATTTCGGCCGTCGGATCTCGCGGCGATTCAACCGCTGAGGGAGAGGCTGGCCCGATCTACACGCCCTACGCGCTGCCGGGCGAACAGGTGCGCGCCCGTGTCGCCGGCGGCCGGGCCGAGCTGGTCGAGGTGCTACGCTCCAGCCCCGAGCGCCAACAGCCCGCCTGCCGCCATTTCGGCCGCTGCGGCGGCTGCCAGCTCCAGCATTGGCAGGACGAGCCCTACCTCGCTTGGAAGCGCGAGCAGGTTGTCGAAGCGCTCGCCAAGCGCGGCTTTGGCGGCGTTCAGGTCGAGCCCACAATCGCCGCCTGGGGCGAGGGCCGCCGCCGCGCCGCTCTCCACGCCGCGCGCCAAAACAACCAGGTCCGCATCGGCTTCATCGAACGCGGCGGCGCGCGCCTGACGCCGATCACGCAATGCCCGGTGCTCGCGCCACAACTCGAAGCAACGGTTCTGAAGCTTGGGCCCCTGGCCGAACTCGCTCTGCCTGCTCGTGGCGAGATCACGATGCAATGCCTGCTGACCGACACGGGTATCGATGTCTCGATCAAAGGCGCCGGCCGTGTCGATCTCTTGAACCGCGCGCAGCTTGAGAAGCTGATCGCAGAAGCCAACACCCTCAACCTTGCGCGTCTCTCATTCGATGGCGACCCAATCGTGGAGCGCGCCAAGCCAATTCTGCGCATGGGCAAAGCTCACGTGAGCCCGCCGCCCGGCGCCTTCCTGCAACCCACGGTGCTCGGCGAGGAAACCCTGGCGCGCCTGACGCTTGAAGCGCTGTATGGCGCCAGGCGTGTGGTCGATCTCTTTTCCGGCATCGGCACCTTCGCACTGCGCATTGCTGAACACGCCGAAGTCCTCGCCGCCGAAGGCGACACCGAAATGCTCAACGCGCTCAAAAAAGCTTCAGACGGGGCAGGCGGCGCGCTGAAAGAAGTGAGCATCCTGCGCCGCGATCTGCTGCGGACGCCGCTCTCGACGCTCGAAATGAAAAAGTTCGACGCCGCCGTCATCGATCCGCCGCGTTCCGGCGCGCGCCAGCAAGCCGAACAGATCGCGCGCGCGCCTATTAGGAAGCTCGCCTACGTTTCCTGCGATCCGGCGAGCTTTGCACGCGACATCAAGGTCCTGATCGAGCACGGCTTCACGCTGACCAAGCTCACGCCCGTCGATCAATTCCGCTGGAGCCCGCATATCGAGCTCGTGGGAGCGTTCGAGCGATGAGCAATAAAACCACGCTGCTCGATTATAAGAACTCCCGCCGCAAGCGGAACGCTGAGGCGGATGCCGCGCCGCTCGAAGACGGCTACTGGCGCCGCAAGACGCTGACCAAAATGAACGAGCGCGAATGGGAAGCGCTCTGCGATCGCTGCAGCAAATGCTGCGTCATCTCCATCGAGGATGCCGACACCGGCGAGCTCTACCTCACCGACGTCTCCTGCAAGCTCTTCGACACCAAGGCTTGCGGCTGCAGCGACTACGCAAACCGCAAGCAATACGTCTCCGATTGCGTGAAGCTCACGCCGAAGAACGTGCCGAAACTGGATTGGCTGCCGCGCACCTGCGCCTATCGTCTCGTCAGCGAAGGCAAAGACCTCTTCTGGTGGCACCCGCTCGTCTCCGGCGACGAAAACACCGTGCACATCGCCAAGGCGTCAGTGCGCAACAAAACCCGCCCCGAAGGCCGCCTCAAAATGCCCGGCCTGATAAAACGCATCACGCGCTGGCCAACGCCGCTGGAAAAGCCGCCCGCGAAATATCGCCGACGGAAGCGCTCGCGCGGCGGGTGAACCGCCGGTAGTGTTCGGACGTACGATCCAAAATGCCCGCGCCCGCCATCGTTTGGTTTCGCCAGGATTTGCGCCTCGCCGACAATCCGGCGCTGCGCGCAGCAGCAGAATCCGGGCGGCCGATCATTTTTCTTTACATTCTGGATGACGAAACGCCGGCAAAGTGGCGTATCGGCGCCGCGCAACGCTGGTGGCTGCACAAGAGTCTTCAAGCTTTGGACGCGGACCTACGGCGCAGGGGCTGTGCGCTGACGCTGCGCCGGGGCGCTGCGCCGCGCGTCTTGGCTCAGCTCATCGAAGAAACCGGCGCCGAATTGTTGTGCTGGAACCGATGCTACGAACCTTTCGCGGTCGAGCGCGACAAAGCGCTGAAGGCGAGCCTCTCGATCGAGATCAAGAGTTTTGGCTCGGCGCTACTCCACGAACCTTGGGAGGTGAAA
This sequence comes from uncultured Caulobacteraceae bacterium, assembly GCA_937967425.1. The sequence goes on along the minus strand of CALBST010000009.1, from coordinate 21,510 downwards.
ACCGGAAGTGGCGACCCGTTCAAAGTATTCACGCCGTTCTGGCGCGCGGCGCGGTCGATGCCGGTGCGCGCTGTGCTCGCCGCGCCGCGCGTGCTGAAATCGTATGAGCCACAGATCGCGACTGATCCGCTGGAGGCATGGGCGCTCACCCCGCGCCGGCCGAACTGGGCGCTTGGTTTTGAAACCGAGTGGCGCCCCGGTGAGGCGGGGGCCCGCAAAGCTTTGGAAGTCTTTGTGGGCGACCGGATGGCGACTTATCCGAGCGCGCGCGATCAGCTGGATCAGCGCGGCACGTCAGAACTCTCGCCGCATCTGCATTTCGGCGAGATCACGCCCGCGCAGATCGCAGCGGCTGTTGGTGATGGCGCGGGGTCCGACAAGTTCATGAGCGAGATCGGCTGGCGGGATTTTTCCCACAGCCTGCTCTTCCATTGGCCAACCTTGCCGGAGTCCAATTGGCGCGCTTCCTTTGATGCGTTTCCGTGGGAAAGGAACGAAGCGCATCTCAAAGCCTGGCAGCGCGGAGAGACAGGATATCCTGTTGTCGATGCCGGCATGCGTCAGCTTTGGGCGACCGGATGGATGCACAACCGCGCCCGCATGATCGTGGCGTCGTTCCTGATCAAGCATCTGCTCACCGACTGGCGCGAAGGGCAGGACTGGTTCTGGGACACGCTCGTCGACGCCGATCTCGCCAACAATGCCGCGTCCTGGCAGTGGGTCGCCGGATCGGGCGCGGACGCCGCGCCATACTTCCGCATCTTCAATCCAGTCACCCAGGGCGAGCGGTTCGATCCGGACGGCGCTTATGTGCGGCGCTGGGTTCCTGAACTGGCGAAGCTGGATGCGAAATTCATCCACCAGCCTTGGCTGGCGAGCGACCAAGACCTCGCAAAGGCTGGCATTCAGCTCGGCAAAACCTATCCAAAGCCGATCGTGGATCACGCCGTTGCCCGCACGCGTGCGCTCGAGGCGTTTGCCAGCATAGCCAACAGGAATTAGCCGCGCCTGCGACGCTCGAGACGGTGGAGCGACGTAAGGAAACGCTCTACATTTCTGCCCATGTCCCTGATGCGCGATCTCGGCCGCGCCCGTTATGCCGCCGCGCAAGGCGCGCGCGTCGCTTGGTACATGAGCCAATATCTGTTGGCGCGGCGCATTTCCGGCCCCTTCGACCGTCCCGGCGAACCCAAGTTCGAACCGCAGGCGCCAGAGGGCGACGCGCAGCGCATCCGCAGGGCGTTCCTTGATCTATTCGCCAAGGATCGCGCCAATATCGAAGCCGGGCTCTATCCCGCCCCGGCCGACATCCGTCTCACCCGCGCGATCGAGGCGTTACGCAGCTCCGCCAACTTCTTCCGGGACCTGCCCAAGGTGGATCAACGCCGCCTCGAACGCGGCGGCACTGAGGTGCGCGAGCAGGCGAAGGGCGAAGGCCGCTACCCAACCTATTATCTGCAGAACTTCCATTACCAAACCGGCGGCTGGCTCAGTCAGGACAGCGCCAAGCTCTATGATACGCAGGTCGAGATCCTGTTCGGCGGCGCCGCTGACGCCATGCGCCGCGTCGCGCTTGGCTCACTGGCGCGCGCCATTCGCGGCACCGATCAGCGCAAGGTCAAACTCCTCGACATCGCTAGCGGCAATGGCCGTTTCCTGCGCCAAGTGCTCGCCGCTTATCCGCGCATCCCGGCAACTGGCCTCGATCTTTCGCCGGCCTATTGCGGAGAAGCGCGCAAGCGCCTTGCTGCTTGGCCGCAAGTCGAGATCGTCACTGGGGCCATCGAGCAGGCGCCATTCGACGATGAGAGCTTCGACGCCGCTACCTGCGTCTATCTCTTCCACGAACTGCCGCCGCGCGTGCGCCGCGACGCCGCCCGGGAGATCGCGCGCATTTTGAAGCCTGGCGCGACGTTTGTGCTGGCGGACTCGATCCAGACCGGTGACGCCGCCGATCTCGATCGCATGCTGGAATACTTCCCGGTAGGCTTTCACGAGCCGTACTTCACGTCCTACTTGAAAGAGGACTTCGCTGCGCTGTTCGGCGCGCACGGGTTCGAGGTCGAAGAAACCGAACTCGCCTTCCTGACTAAGGTCACGCGTTTCCGGAAGCGCTAGCTTCGATTCAGTCAGAGAGCGGCAGGGTCCGCATCGATTTGAGCAAGCGGCTCCGGCTGCTCGACCTTCTCGCCCTCGGCCAGCAAGTCCTCGAACAGCGGCGTGGCGAACAAATCCAGTTCCGGGCCGCCTAGCAGGATTTCGGTCGTGAAGCTGTAATCGATTGGCGCGCCTTCAGCGGATTTTGCCGCGTTATCCGGCTTTGGCTCCTCAGCGGCGGCTACTTCAACCGGCGCCGGCGTCCCTACATGCACCGCCTGGTACTCAGCCGCGTACGCAGATCCCGGCGCGAAATCGGCGCGGCCGGTGACGATCGCGTCGACGCTGCCGACGGCGAACAGACCGATGAAGGCAAACGTTGCGATCATCGCCGCGCGATCTTGGCGGGCGGGGCTGCGTTTGAATCGCCAGAAACCGGCGCGCGCGCGGCGGAAAGCCAGATGCAGGCGCGGCCCGATCTCGCGCGTCATCTGCGTAAACGAAACGCGGCGGCGTCGCCGAATTGGCTTTCGTTTCCGTAACATTTCCCGATCCCCGGCAGGAACGGGAGCACTTGTACGCGCGTTCGCCGCTCAATGCCAGACAAAGACGACCCGCTCACCGCCCTCCGCGCCCGCGCGTACGAACTTGCCGACACCGGCCGCTACGAAGACTGGGCCTCGCTCAGCGCCGATCTCGTGGAGGAGGGCTCTCCCGACGTGATCGTCCGCCGTCTCACCCATGATGGGCTTTTCCAAATCATGCTCAAAAACCGTATGATAGGCGCCCGCGGCGGCTGAATTTCGGGTCCGCGTCATTGCCGGGAACTTTTCCGCGCCGTAACGTCGGCGTCGGGGAGTGGGGCATGTCAGAAGGCAAGGTCGCCATCGTCACGGTGCACGGCACGGGCGATACCGCAGAAGGCGCGGACGGCGAAAAGTGGTTTCAGCGCGGCTCGCAATTCAGCCAGCGGCTTACCGCACATCTCAGCGGACATGGCATCAACGCCGAAATCGTTCCGCATCTCTGGACTGGCGCGAACAGCGCCTGGGATCGCGAGCGCGGCGCCAACAAACTCGCGAACCGCATTCGCGGCCTCTACAAGAAGTACGACAGCATTCACGTTATCGGACACAGCCACGGCGGCAACGTCGCCAACGACGCCGCCGTGCTGCTGAAATGGGGCCTTCGCAGCAACGCCGAGCGCGAGAAGTTTGACAGCCTCATCACCGTCGGCACGCCGTTCTTCAACATTCGCACCGGCATGCCGCAGCGCATCGCCGGCATTCTGTTCATGCTGATCGCTTGGGGCAGTGCGATTGTGTTTCCGCTGATGGCAGCGTTTTTGATCTGGGGCGCGCTGAGCGGTCAGAGCCTCATGAATATGGGCAGCCCGCAGGCCGAAATCGTCGCGACCGCGATCTACATCCTGATCGTTGGGCCGTGCGTGTTTTTCATGCTGCACATGTCGCGACAGGGCATCCGCCGTATCCTGCGCCCAAAAACGGGCGGCAGGACCCGCACATCGGTCTTCAGTATTTGGCATCAAAACGATGAGGCCATCGCCTTCCTCCAGCGCGTGGAGGAACTCAACCTTGAGCCGTTTCCGCGCGGATCCCTGTATCGAGGGTCCCGCGGCGCCGCGATTTCGTTCGGCGTGCTCGCGGTGTTGTTTATCGGTTTGCTCAATCCGCTGCTCTACAGCCTGGGCAGTCGTGACATGCTCGGGTTGATGGAGGGCGTCGCCGATGAAGATGTCGGCGGCAACATCGTGGCGATGACGATCATAAGTCTGCTGCTCGCCCCAGCGATCTTCACCGCTGTCTATTTCCTTTATCGCTTCCTGGTCGGTGGTTTTGTGCAGGAAGTCGGCGCGCGCGGTTCATTGAACCGCTTTGTCGGCGGCGTCATGCGCGGCGTCGCCATGGGCCGCGACGGCGATCAGGTATTGTGCAATGTTTCGCCGCGGTCACACACGCATTCGACGCAAGAACTCGTCTTAAGCGGCGAGTGCGCCGAGCGGATGCAACAAGGCGCTAACGCCGCCGCCGGGCAGCTGATTGATAAATACCGTTGGTCGCTTTTCACCGTCGGCGGCGACACCAGCGCCTCGCTGACCTCGCTCACCACCGACGCGATGACCTGGAACAGCCTGATCCACACGACGTACTTCGATCAGCCAGAAGTCGCCGCGGCCATCGGCGATCACATCGCTCGCACTGTCCGCGAAAGCGCACACGCAAGCGCGCCCAGTCCTAGCTCAACGGCCACTCTGCCCGCGATGACGTAGCATCGCGTCCGCCAGAACGCAGGCGAGCATGGCTTCCGCCACTGGGGCTGCGCGGATGCCGACGCATGGGTCGTGGCGGCCTTTGGTGGAAATTTCCGCGTTCTGCCCGTCGCGCGTGATGGTTTGGCGCGGCGTCAGGATGGAGGAGGTGGGTTTCACCGCGATCCGCGCCACGATCGGCTGGCCGGTCGAAATGCCGCCCAGCACGCCGCCCGCTGCGTTCGAGAGAAACACCGGCTTGCCATCATTGCCGGCGCGCATTTCGTCGGCGTTCTCAACGCCGGTGAGCGCCGCCGCTGCGAACCCCGCGCCAATCTCGACGCCCTTCACCGCATTGATGCTCATCAACGCGCCGGCGATCTCGGCATCGAGCTTGCCATAAACCGGCGCCCCCCAACCGGCCGGCACGCCCGTCGCTTCGACCTCAACGATCGCGCCGACGGAATTGCCGTCCTTACGCGTCACGTCGAGCAATTCTTCCCAGCGCTTCGCCGTCTCGGCGTCCGGGCACCAGAACGGATTGTTCTCCGTCTCCGCCCAATCCCAGCGTGCGCGGTCGATTGCGATGGCGCCGATCTGCACCACCGCCGCGCGGATCTGAACATCTCCCAACACCCGCCGCGCCACTGCGCCCGCCGCCACCCGCGCCGCCGTCTCCCGCGCCGATGAGCGTCCGCCGCCGCGATAATCGCGCAGACCATACTTGGCGTCGTACACATAGTCGGCGTGGCCGGGCCGGTAGAGATCGCGGATGTCGTCGTAGTCTTTGCCGCGCTGATCGACATTTTCGATCATCAGCGAAATCGGCGTGCCCGTTGTCAGCGGCCCCTCGGTGCGATCGTCTTCGAACACGCCGGAGAGGATTTTTACTGCATCCGGTTCGCGCCGCTGCGTGACGAACCGGCTTGTCCCCGGCGCGCGCCGGTTCAGCCAATATTGAATGTCCGCCGCAGTCAGCGGCAGCCCGGGCGGGCAACCGTCCACAACGCAGCCGAGCGCCGGCCCATGGCTTTCGCCCCAGGTGGTGACGCGGAACAGGTGGCCGAACGTGTTGTGGGACATCTCTCTCAAAGCACTTATATCGAAGGCACCAAGAAGGGGAGCACGATTCCTTGTCCGGCGACGACCTCATCCCGCCTTCGCCCAAATACGATCCGACGGCCGCGCCGCCGCCGGACGATGCGGCGCTTTTCGCCGAGAACGAGCCGTTCGCGCTGTTCGAGCGCTGGTTCAAGGAGGCCAAGGAGAAGGAGCCGAACGACCCCAACGGCATGGCGCTCGCCACCGCCGACGCCTCCGGCTTCCCCGACGTGCGCATGGTGCTGATGAAGAGCTTCGAGGATGGCGGCTTCGTTTTCTACACCAACAGCGAGAGCGCCAAAGGCAGCCAACTTGCGCAAAATCAGAAAGCGGCGGTCGTCTTCTATTGGAAGAGCCTGAAGCGCCAGGTTCGCGCCCGCGGCCTTATCACCTTCGTCTCGGACGCCGAAGCCGATGCCTATTTTCAGAGCCGGGATCGCGGCGCGCGCCTCGGCGCCTGGGCCAGCACCCAATCACGCCCGCTTGAGGATCGTCTCGCGCTTGAGAAGCGCATTGCCGAATACGCGCTCAAATACGGCGTCGGCGAAATCCCGCGCCCGCCGCACTGGCGCGGCTACAAGCTGACGCCGCTAACTTTCGAGTTCTGGCGCGATCGCCCGTTCCGCTTGCACGACCGGCTGACGTTCACACGCGAGGCGCCGGGGCAGCCCTGGGCGAAGTCGCGGCTCTACCCCTGACGGGTGCGTAAGCCGCGATTCAGTCTTGAGCATTTGACCACGGGCCCCCGGCGCCGCTTAATTGTTCGCACAAAATAACGGGAGGCGTATCGCGATGCTTGGGCTCATGCAGAATTGGCCGTTGACGGTCGATCGAATTCTCGATCACGCCAACGCCGCCTTCCCAAACCGCGAAGTCGTCACCCGCGCCATCGAGGACGGCCAGCTCAAGAGCACAACCTACGCCGCCATCAGCGCGCGCGCCAAGCAGGTCACGAACGCGCTGCGCGAACGTTCGATCGCCCTGGGCGACCGTGTCGCCACGCTCGCCTGGAACACGGATCGGCACCTTGAGGCCTGGTATGGCGCAATGGGCATGGGCGCGGTGCTGCACACTTTGAACCCGCGGCTCTTCCCGGAGCAGATCGCCTGGATCATCAATCACGCCGAAGACAAGATCATCTTTTTCGATATCACCTTCGCGCCAATCATCGAAAAGATCGCGCCGCTGCTGAAGACGGTTCAGCTCTATGTCGCCTTCACCGATCGTGCGCACCTGCCGCAATCATCGCTGCCGATGGTGGCATATGAAGATTTCATCGCTGGCCAATCGACTGAAGCGCGCTGGGGCGGCTTCGATGAAAACACGGCCTGCGGCCTGTGCTACACGTCCGGCACCACGGGCGATCCGAAGGGCGTGCTCTACTCGCATCGCTCGAACGTGCTTCACGCCATGGCCGCCAACCAGACCGACGTTTTCGGCGCCGGCGCTAGCGATGTCGTGATGCCGATTGTGCCGATGTTCCACGCCAACGCCTGGGCCATCGCGTTTGTGGCGCCGATGTGCGGCGCAAAGCTCGTCATGCCGGGCGCAAAGCTCGACGGCCAAAGCGTCTACGAATTGCTTGAAGGCCAGAAAGTGACCTTCACCGCCGCCGTGCCGACTGTGTGGCAGGGCCTGATGGCCTTCCTGCGCGAGAACAATCTGAAGCCGACGACTTTGAAGCGCGTCGCCATCGGCGGCTCGGCAATCCCGGAAGTCGTGCTGCGCGCGTTCGAAGAAGATTACGGCGTCGAGGTCATCCATGCCTGGGGCATGACCGAGATGAGCCCGATCGGCACCACCGGCAAACTCCTGCCGCAGCATTACGAGATGGATCATGAGGCTCAGATCAAAGCCAAGATGAAGCAGGGCCGCGTGCCGTTTACCGTCGAAATGAAGATTGTCGACGATGCAGGAAAGCGCCTGCCGGAAGACGGCAAAGTCTTCGGTCGCCTGTTGGTGCGCGGGCCGGCCGTTGCGCGCGCTTACTTCAAGAACGCCGGCGCTAAGAACGAGCGTGGCGAGTGCCTCGAAACTTGCGGCTATTTCGACACCGGCGACGTCGCCACCATAGATCCGCTCGGCATCATGCAGATCACTGACCGCGCCAAGGACGTCATCAAGTCCGGCGGCGAGTGGATCAGCTCGATTGACATCGAAAACATCGCCATGGGCGCCGAAGGCGTCGCCAACGCCGCTGTCATCGGCGTCGCGCACCCGAAATGGGATGAGCGGCCGCTGCTGATCATTCAACCGAAGCCTGGCGCGCAGCCGACGAAGGAAAGCGTGCTGAAGTTCCTTGAAGGTAAGATCGCCAAGTGGTGGACGCCGGACGACGTTCAGTTCGTAGAAGCCATCCCGCTCGGCGCCACCGGCAAGATCAACAAGATGGCGCTGCGCGAACAGTTCAAGGATTACAAACTGCCGACCACGCAGGCAGCGGAATAGCGGGAACAGAGGGCAGGGTTCCGCGTTCTCACGCCAGACCGGACCGAAGGCACTACCCCACGACCCGCCCCTTTGGACAAAGTCGACGCCATTGAAACGGCCCCGATCCGCCACCGGGGCCGTTTCTGTGTGCGCTATCTCCTCCGGCCTAGGCCGCCAGCCCGATACGCAGCGCATCCAAGGCGGCGTATTTTCACATCTCCAAAGCAGGAGGCGTGAACCTGTGCGCTACCGGATCGAATTTCTGAGAGAGACCACCGAGGAGGGCTCAGTCTGCGGCGTGCGCCCGCCGCTCGACGTCGAACTGGCCATCGCTCGTTTGCAGGCGCAGATCTGGGGCGCCAGCGCCCGCGCTGAACTTGGCGCAACAGGCTTTCAGATCCGGGATCTGCGCAACCAAGGATGCATCGTCACGCTGGAGGATTTCGACGGCCCGCCGCCGACGGTGCACTGAAGTTTAACGGCGCGTTGCGGCGCGGGTATCAAATCCTACACCGGCGCTCCCTACCTTTATCCACATGAACAGAAGCGCTCTCACCGATGTGCTCTGGCGCACGCTTGGCGGCGTGTTCGGCGTGGCCGTGCTGATCAGCGTGGCCTTCGTCCTGAACCGCTTCGTCGGCGGCAGTGGCCTATCGCTCTAAGCCAGCCGGTATTCGGTATCGACGCATGGCGGGTCGATGCTGACGACCTTGCCGAGCTGCACCAGCCGGATCATGTGCGCGAGCACCGAGTGGCACGCGGCAGGGTGGAGCCGTTTGTCGACGTCGGCGTAGATCACCGCGACCATGTCTTTGATGTTGGTCTTGCCGGCTTCCATCTGGGCGAGAATTTGCGCTTCGCGCTCTTTGCGGTGATCGATGAACGCCTGCACGAACGGGCGCACGTCGCGCACCGGCGGCCCGTGCGTGGGCCACAGCGTCGCGTAATCGCGGTCGCGCACCTTCTCGAGGCTGTTGAAGTAATCGGTCATGTCGCCATCCGGCGGTCCGATGACGGTGGTTGACCAGCCCATGATGTGATCGCCGGGGAAAAGGGCGTTCTCCTCGAGCAGCGCGTACGCCATGTGGTTGGTCGTATGGCCCGGCGTGAAAACCGCCTCGATCGTCCAGCCTCGCCCAACGAAGCGCTGACCATCCTCAACATTGATGTCCGGCGTGAAGTAGTGGTCGTCGCTCGCTTCCAGCCGCAGCGCATCACAATCGCTCGGTTTCGGCGGGATCATGCTCGCATACACTTTCGCGCCGGTGCGCTCGGCCAACGGATGTGCAGCCGGCGAGTGGTCCATGTGCCGGTGCGTGACGAAAATATGGGTGACCCGCTCGCCTTCGACAGCCTTCAGCAGCGCTTCAATATGCTCGGGATCGTCCGGCCCCGGATCGATAATCGCCACCTCGCCGCTGCCGATGATGTAGACGCCCGTGCCCTTGAAGGTGAACGGTCCAGGATTATTCGCAACCAAGCGGCGGATCAGCGGTGAAACCTGCTGCGCCTGCTCGTATTCAAAGTCCATGTCGCGGACGAATGGGATTTTGGCCGCCATCAGCGGGTCTCAGCCAAGCACGAACTTACGGAACGCATCGCGCAACATATAGGTGGCCCTGATCTTGTCCGGCAGGTTGAGCCCGATGGGCGGGCCCATGTCGGTCTTGTTGGCGTCGACGATGTAGAGCTTGCCGTCCGTCCGGTCGCGCAGAACATCAACCCCGCCCCAATCCAAGCCGATCTCGCGCGTGAATGCGCTGATCTGTTCCATCTCTGCGGCGCTGAACACTTCCTCAGGCGACCGCAGCAGCACCTCAGTGTTCGTATTGAGGAAGCGCTTGGTTACTTCCCGCCGCTTGATGAACACCAGCACCGGCTTGCCGCCGATCGTGCAGGTGCGCAGGTCCTCAACCAGATCGAGGTCGGCGTTCATGCGGTTATCGACGACGCGCTGATAAACGCGCCCTGGGATTGCGGCCGTCGGGCACTGCACGATGCGCCCGTCATGCGCTGCGTTAATCTCGGACTTTTCAACCGCCAGTCCGGTAAATGTCGTTGGATCGACCGCCAGCGGATTGCCGAACGCCGCAGCACATGCGCGTGCGACGTTCGTTTTCGAGACATCGCGGCAGCCGAAATTCACCAGCTTCACGCCGGGTTTGAGCTTCGCCGGCGGATCGTTCGGGCTATAGGTCGCGTCCTCGAACTGCATCACGACGTCGGCTTGCGCGGCTTCCTTCGCCAGCTTGGCGCCGGCGGCGCGTGAGACCGAGAAGATCAGATACCAAGGCCGGGCGCGTTCCGGCGTGAAGAAAATTGTGAAACGCGGCTCAAGCGGCTTGATCGCTTTGGCCGCGAAGAAATAGCGAAACCATGCGGTCACCTGATTGATGATCGATGGTGAATACGGAACCCGCGCGCCCGTCTTGCGCACGGTCAAACCGGTCAGCCCGAACTCGAAGTCCTTGAGCCACACAGACCCCGAGGTCTGGAATACGCGAGGCGTTGCATCGGTCACGAGGTTAAAGGCTCCGCGGCCCAGCGCTTGCTAGCGGTGGCGTCGTTATGCAACGCGCACTCGCCGCCTGTCTGTTTACCTTGGATCGCGTGCGCACTGTGCTGCTCGCCTTGTCCCTGATCGTCTTGCTGAAGACGGCGTGGATACTGATGCTGCCTGCCTTTGGCGGTTAAGCCCTGGGCGCCAGCGTTTCGAGCGCCCCCCGCGCCCCGGATAAGTCGTAACCTGCCTTTTGAGCCAAGGCGATAATTTCGTCAGGGGTATGGCTCCCCGCCAGCGCCTGCGCCAGGGCCCACGCTGATATTGAGCGGTTGCCGGTCCGGCAATAGGCAAGCACAGGGCCGTTTGCCTCATCCAGGGCCTGGGCCGTCTCCATGACCACCGCAGGGGCAGGGGGGAGCCCGGAGAACGGGATTGCCCGGAAAGTGAGCCCCGCCGCCTCCGCGGCCGCCTTAATTTCGCTAACGGAAGGCTGTCCCGGCGCTTCGCCATCGGGGCGATTTGAGATGATCGTCCGGAACCCCTCCGCGGCCGCCCGGACGATATCGTCTGTTTCCAGCTGCGAAGCGACCGCAAAGTCTGGCGTCACGCGTTTGAACTCACTCATCGCATCATCCTACATCGCAACGTTGACATGGCCTTGCCGGGAAGCAAGGTTTCGCGCGCTTTCGCCACTGCTTCGGCGCCACAGGACCTGAGAATGCTAGCTCAAGCCGTTCGGCGCCTTCTTCTCGCGATACCAACGCTGCTCGCGATTGTCGCTGCCGCGTTTGTGCTGATGCATCTGGCGCCCGGCGGCCCGTTCACCAAGGAGCGGCAAATGCCGCCCGAAATCGAGCGGCGGCTGCTAGCCGAATACAATCTCGATCAGCCGATCCACGTCCAGCTCGGCCATTACCTCGCCGGCCTCGTGCAGGGCGATCTCGGCCCGTCGATGACCTACAAGGACAAGGATGTTGTCGACATCATCGCCGAAGGCGCGCCAACCAGCGCCATTCTCGGCTTGAGCGCTATGCTGCTCGCGCTCTTTGTGGGCACCGGCCTCGGCGTTATCGCCGCACTCAGGCAGAATAAGGCGCAAGATTATTTGGTTATGGGGTTGGCGATAGCGGGGGTCTGTTTGCCGCCCCTCGTCGTTGGCCCAATCATGCAGCTGCTGTTCGGCGTTCAGTGGGGCATTCTCCCGTCGCAGGGCCTCCACCGCGACCAATTCGGCCTCGTTTACCTGCTGCTGCCGGTGCTGACGCTCTCGCTGCCGCTTGTAGCCATCGTCTCGCGCCTGATGCGCGCCTCGATGATCGAGGCCCTGCGCTCCAACGCCATCCGCACCGCCCGCGCCAAAGGCTTGCCCGAGCGTCAGGTCATCTGGCGCCATGCGCTGCCCATCGCGATGCTGCCGATCGTCTCTTACGCCGGCCCCGCGCTGGCGGGCGTCATGGCCGGCTCGTTCGTGATCGAGACGGTGTTCGCGCTGCCCGGCATCGGCAAGCAATTCGTGCTGGCCGCGCAACAGCGTGACTACACGCTCGTGATGGGCGTGGTGCTCATCTACTCATTCCTGATCATCATACTGAACCTCGCCGCGGATCTCACTTACCGCGTCCTCGATCCCCGGAGCCGCACGGCATGAGCGATATCCTGATCGACGACACGCCGCAGCCGCAGGCCGTCAAGGGCCGCTCGCTTTGGGAAGACGCGCGCCGGCGCTTGATGCGCAATCCGGCCGCCGTGGCGAGCCTCTACGTCGTCGCTATCCTGGTGCTGATCGCGCTTTTTGGCCCGTTCCTGTGGGTCCACAAGTACGACACCATCTTCCGCGACAGCGTCGCCATCGCGCCGACGTTCGAGAACATGCATCTGCTCGGCACCGACACCGAAGGTCGCGACATGGTCGCGCGTCTCATCTTCGGCTTGGGCATCTCGCTCCTCGTTGGCCTCGCTGCAACGGTCGTCGCGCTCACAATTGGCGTCACCTGGGGCGCGATAGCCGGCTTCACTGGCGGCTGGCTCGACGAAGGCATGATGCGCTTCGTCGATGTGCTTTATTCGATCCCGTTCGTGTTCTTCGTCATCGTGTTGATGACGGTGGTGCAGACCGATAGTCCCGTCACCAACCTGATGCTCATCTTCATGGCCATCGGCGCGGTCGAATGGCTGACCATGTCGCGCATCGTTCGCGGCCAAACCATCGCGCTGCGCAAGAAGGAGTTTGTGGAAGCTGCCCGCGCCGCCGGCGCCAAGCCGCTCGAGATTGTGTTCCGTCACATCGTGCCGAACGTGCTCGGCCCGGTCGTCGTGTTCGCGACGCTCAATATTCCGGTCATCATTCTGGCCGAGAGCTTCCTCTCGTTCATCGGCCTCGGCGTGCAAGAGCCGCTGACCTCACTCGGTCGCCTCATCTCGGACGGCGCCCGCCAAATGATCAACGCCCCCTGGATGCTGATCTCACCCGCCGTGACCATGCTGATCACGCTGCTCGCGCTCAACTTCCTGGGCGACGGCTTGCGAGACGCGTTGGATCCGAAAGAGCGCTGAGCGCCAGCTATTGCTGGCGGCGCACCCGGATCGCTGGTCCGCCAGCTTCAACGCGCATCAAGTAACTGCCCAACGAAGCGCGCTCGATTGTGACTTGGCCGCCCTCGCGCACATTGCGCGCAACTTCGTTATCGATTTGCACCCACACCTGACCGTTCGTCATGCGGAAGGTTGAGGGCATATTGCGCCGATGGATGACGCTGGCGATCTGCATCTGAATTGTATCGACGCGCTCGAACCGCGGCGTTGATGAGCCGCTGTTGCCGCCGCCGCTATTGCTCCCGAAGATGCGTGAGAGGCTTGGCAGCGAGAAGCCGAACGCTTCGCGGTCCATCTCCTGGGCTTGTCCGCGATCAACCGCGACAAGGTTCCCGGTGTTCTGTGCTTCCTGTAGGCGGCCAACAGCGCCATCGTAGCAGGCCAGACGCTGCGCTTCATCGCTGATGGTGCGGCAACTATAGACCTGATCGAGTACGCCGGGATTTGCTGGCGGCGTTTGTTGCTGTGCCGCAACCGGGCCGGCCAAAGCGATAAAGGCCAAGCTGGCCAAGACGATGCGCATAAAGTCCCCTCCCATCGGAAGCCGGATCATCCTAGACTTTGCGGGGAAACTTTGTCAGCCCGGCTACGCAGGCTGAAGGCGGAGATGAGAATGGCGGCGTTTTGGACCGATAGGCGGCGGCTTCTGGTTGGGGCAGGGGGTCTCACGGCGGCGGCCTCTTTGGGCGCATGCGCCAACGGCCAGATCATCGGATTCGATAAGGCCAAGCGCTCGCTCGATATCTGCAACCAGGGCGAACCGCTTTCGCTTGATCCCCACAAGGCCTCCGGCCAGTGGGAGAACAATATCATCGGCAACATGTTCGTCGGCCTCACCACCGAGAACGCCAAGGCCGAGCCCATCCCCGGCATGGCCGAGCGCTGGGAGACCAGCGAAGACGGCCGCACCTGGACCTTCTATCTCCGCCGCGCCCAATGGTCGGACGGCGAAGCCTGCGACGCCCACGATTTCGAGTACGCGTTCAAGCGCATCCTCAATCCTGAAAACCTCGCCGAGTACGCGGCCATTCTCTATCCGATTAAGAACGCCCAGCCGGTCAATGCCGGCGAGATGACGCCGGACAATGTCGGTGTCACCGCGCTCGATGATCTCACGCTCCAAATCGAACTGGAGCACCCGGCGCCGTATCTGCCGGAATTGCTCATGCACTACACCGCCTATCCGGTGCCAAAGCATATCGTCGAGCGCCACGGCGACGATTGGGTCGATCCGGCCAACATCGCCGTCAACGGCGCCTTCACGCTACGCAAGTGGTGGTCGAACTACATTGTTCACCTGCAGCGCAATCCGCATTTCTTCGACGCCGCCAACGTGGTGATGGAGGATCTCTACTTCTATCCCTCGAACGACGTGAACGCCGCCGCGCGCCGGGTGATGAGCGGCGAGGCCGGGTGGTCGACGCGCTTCCCGTCCAACCAGGTCGAAACGCTGCGCCGCGATTTGCCGGGGTATGTGCGCGTTTCGCCGTACCTCACCTGCAACTACTTTTCGTTCAATACGACGCGCGCGCCGTTCAACGACATTCGTGTCCGGCAAGCGCTTTGCATGGCGTATGACCGCGATTGGGTCGCCGGCAATATCTACCGCACGGGTGAACGCGCGGCGTATTCCTTCGTCCCGCCCGGCATCGCGAACTATCCGGGCACGGCCCGCTACCAATGGGCGGATCAGCCCATCGAACAGCGCCGCGCCGAAGCGGAACGTTTGCTCCGCGCGGCGGGCTACGGCCCCAACAATCCGCTGCGCTTTGAGTTCTCGCACCGCAACACCAGCGACAACCCACGCGTGGCCGTGGTCGTGCAAAACAATTGGCGCGAGATCGCGCCATGGGTGACGGTCGAGCTGCGTGGCGTCGAAACGCAGGTTCACTACGCCAATCTACGCGCCAAGAATTTTGACATTGGAGACGGGGGTTGGATTGCCGACTTTAACGACGCGAAAAATTATCTCTATCTCCTAGAAACGCGCACCGGCCCGCAGAACTATCCCGGTTACAACAACCCGGAATACGATCGCCTCGTTCACGAAAGCGATTTCGAGCCCGATATCCAAGCGCGCGCCCAGCTCATGTCGCGCGCCGAGCAGCTGGCGCTCAACGATGCGCCGATCTGCATGAGCGTGTTCATCAACTCCACCAACCTCGTTCACCCGGACCTCACCGGCTACGAGGATAATATCAACGACTATCACCGCGCCCGTTGGTTCGGCATCCGGAACGCGTGATGCGAGCGGTTTTGTTCGCCATTGCTTGCCTCGCGGCAGGCGCCGCGGCCGCTGCTGATCAGAATGCCCGTCTCGCCGGCATGACCTTCGATTGGCGTGTGACCGCGAGGGGGGCGCCTCAGTGCCGTGAGGTGTGGTCCTTCGGTGCAGACGGTATCGTCACGATCACCAGCGGTCAGGAGATCACGACACAAAGTTACAGGCTTGGCGCCAGCGAAGATCCCTCGATGTTCGTTCTTGACCGGACGCGTCTGACAAGCAACGGGCTGCCCGATTGCTTGGGCCATAGTGATCCTAGTGTCGGCGGCGAGAGGCGCGGCTTCGTTATGTTCCAGAACAACGGCGGCTTCTTTACATGCGGCAGCATAGACACGATGAGTTGCTATGCTGTCGCATCGCCGCGCAGGAACTAACTGTTTCGTTTCGCCTCGGTCTTCGTGTCAGAACGGCCCTCCGGCCTCATCGTCGCCAATCGCTTTGATCGCGAATGCGTAGTCATGCGCCAGTTCGCGCAGATATTCGAACCGGCCGGCGCTGCCTGCATGGCCCGCGCTCATGTTCATCTTGAGTAGAATGGGTCTGCCGCTGGTGGAGTGCGGACGCAGCTTCGCCACCCACTTCGCCGGTTCCCAGTACGTCACGCGCGGATCGGTCAAGCCGCCCGTTGAGAGCACGGCAGGGTAGGGCTTCTGCGAGATGTTGGTGTAGGGGCAGTACGAGGCGATGTAGTCGTACGCCGCCGGATCCTCGAGCGGGTTGCCCCACTCTGGCCATTCCGGCGGCGTCAGCGGCAGTGAGGTATCGCTCATCGTGTTGATCACATCGATGAACGGCACGCCGCCGATCACGCCGGCCCACAGATCGGGCCGCATATTGTTGATTGCGCCCATCAGCAGGCCGCCAGCCGAGCGCCCCTCGCAAACGATATGGCCAGGCCGCCCATAACCCGCGCCAATCAGCTCTTCCGCAACCGCGATGAAATCCGTGAACGTGTTGCGCTTGTTGAAACGCCGCCCGTCCTGGAACCAGCCGAAGCCCATTTCCGAGCCGCCGCGCACATGCGCGATCGCATAAATCCAGCCGCGATCGACAAGGCTGAAGCGCCGGATCGAGAAGTCGGCGTCCATTGAAATCCCGTACGAGCCGTAGCCGTAGAGGTAGAGCGGCGCGCTGCCGTTGAGCGGTGTGCCGCGCTTCATCAGGATCGTGATCGGAATGCGTTTGCCGTCGCTTGCCGTCGCAAAGAAGCGGCCGGTGACATAATCGTCGGGATTGTGACCGGACGGGATTTCCTGCGTCTTCCGCAACACCTGCGTCTTCGCGCCCATGTCGTAGTCGAACCACTTCAGCGGCGTCGTCGGCGATTCATAAATGTAACGCAGCGTTGTGGTGTCCCACTCATAGCCGCCGGCCATCTCGATATTGTAGGCCTGCTCCGAGAGTGAAATCTCGTGCTCGACCCCGCCGCGGTGGCGCACGACGATGCGCGGTAGCGCATTCACGCGCTCGGCGCGCACGAGATAATCTTTCGTCGCGTGCAGGCCCAGAATGTAGCGGCCAGCTTCGTGACCCAGGAATTCACGCCAGTGAGCGCGGCCCGTGCGGCCTGCCTCCGCGGTCATGATCTTGAAGTCGACTGCGCCGTCGGCATTGGTGACGATGTACCAGCGCCCGTCCCAGTGCGTCGGCGTGTAGAGCATGTCCGGTTCGCGCGCGCTGAAGAGCGTAGGCGCAGCCGTCGGGTCGCTGGCCGGGATCGTGTAGTATTCGGACTGGCTGCCGTTGCCGGCGCTGATCAGGATGAACTCACGGCTTTCGGTCACGCCGACGCTCAGGAAGAAGCCGTCATCCGGTTCGTCATAGACAAGGATGTCTTCGCCGCCGCGCGCCGGGCGGCGGTAAATCTTCGCTGGGCGGCCATTATTGTCGCGGAAGGTCCAAAAAATGTAGCGCGCATCCGGCGACCACGAGAAATCACCAGTGCAATCGTCAATGCGGGAGGCGAGCGTTTCGCCGCTGGTTAGATCCTTCACATAGACCGTGTAGATTTCCGAACCTTGCTCATCGACCGCGTATGCGAGCATCGAATGATCCGGCGAATGCTGCGCGGAGATCACTTTGTAGAACGTCTTGCCCTGCGCCTGCGCATCGACGTCGATCAGCACTTGCTCGGCGCCGCCGCCCCGCGGACGTCTCGCGTACTTGGGGTGCTGCGCGCCGGTCTCGAAGCGGCGATAATATTCCCACGGCCCATCCGGCGCCGGCACCGATGAATCGTCTTCTTTCGTGCGCCCGCGCATCTCCTGATAGAGCCGTTCTTGCAGCGCCGCCGTCGGCGCCATCAGCTGCTCGCGATAGGCGTTCTCTTCTTCGAGGTACGCGCGGATGTCGGCCTTCAGCAAAGAGGGATCGCGCATCACCTCTTGCCAATTGTCGTCCTTCAGCCACGCGTAATTATCGACGCGCGTTCGCCCGATCTGCTCAAACGTTTTCGGTTCAATGCGCGCGACGGGCGGCGCAAGCGGCGTGGCGGCATCAGACATGGGAGTATCCGTAGAAGCGCAAGCGGGAAGAAGGGCGGCAACAGGCAGAGCAGCACTTGCCTGAAGAATTTCGCGACGGTTCATGGTTCGCCTTCTGCGAAAGTTGGATGGGCTAGGTCAATCACTTAGGTCAGGCGCAGCAGCAGAGCTGTTGCGTCGTCGCTGGTCTTAAGACGAGGATGGCGGGAGCCTGCCGCATCGGCGTGTTCATAAGCCCGCAGTTCACGCCCCAAATCCTGCAGCCCAGACGCGATCGCGGCCCTCACCAGAGCGGCGGGTTCATAGATGCGGTAACGATCCGCCAGCGCCGAGAATCCGTCCGTCATCAGCAGCAAGTGCGCTGGGCGCTTCAGCGCAAGCGTCCACGTCCGCGCGTGATCGGCGCACGCCGGCTGCAAGCTGAACGTCCAGTGGCGGCCGCCTTCCTGGTTCATCGCCGCGCGCCCGCGCCGCAGCGCTTCGATCGCCGCTTGGCGCTTCAGCAGCGGCTTGCCCGGCTCCGGCTGTGCTGCCGCGAACTTCACTTCGTCATCTACCCCGCCATGGCCGCCCGCGACCTGCACGCCGTTCGCGTCCAATGCGAACACCCGGCAATCGCCCAGATCGATGCCCTCGATGACGCCGCGCTCGTTTTCGGTCAGCATCAGCAGCGAAGCTGTCGGCAGCTGCCAGCGCTCCACATTCTGGCCGCGCGTCAGATAAGAAAAGGCGCTCGCCGCGGTCTCGCTTGCTGTCCGCACCGCTTCGCGAAGATCGCCATACGTCCAGGCGCTGAGGCTGGTGTTTGCGACTTGCGCGATCCAACTCGCATCGGACGCAGTCTTCGTCACTGGCGTCTCACTGAGGTCCGTCGCCCCGTCGATCACCCACGCGGCGTTGCGCTGGAAGCCCAGCGTGTCATCGTTCTGCTTGGCGCGATCCCCGGCAAGCGAGATCGCCTCAATGAAGGTAAGCATCAGCCAGGGAAGATCAGCGAGACGACTTCCGCGACGCACGCTGGGCGCTCTTGGCCTTCAAGCTCGATTGTGAATTCGTTGGTCACCTGAAAGCCGCCGCCGCGCGGTTCGCATGAGAGCATCTTGGCGCGCATCCTGAGCCGCGAGCCCACCGGCACCATGTTCGTGAACCGCACCTTATTGGACCCATAATTGATCCCACGCGACACGCCGGTATAGCTCACGATGTTCTTGGCCAGGAACGGGATCAGCGAGAGCACCAGATAGCCGTGCGCGATCGGCGCGCCGAGCTCCTTGGTCGCCCGCTCGACGTCGACATGGATCCACTGGTGGTCGCCCGTCGCGTCAGCGAAACGATTGACCCGGTCCTGGGTGATTTCCAGCCAATCGGACACGCCGATCTCCTGGCCAACCAGGCTCTGGATTTCGGAAATCGGAATTTCGCGCATGGGAGGTCTCCTCGTGGCCTCGGGAGTAGTCCTGGGACCGCCGCTTGTCGAGTTGCCGCCACGTTCCGCCTGCCCGAAGGCGGGGGAGGCGTATGCAAGGGCGACAATTGCCGCCCTAGGCGACACACGCTATCTGCGCCCCATGTCCCTAGACCCGCTCGCGCCAGGAACCCTGGCCCTCGCCGAAGAATTCGGCCTTTCCAAGGACGAATACGACCTGGTGCTGCAAAAGCTCGGCCGTACGCCGAACACCACCGAGCTGGGCATCTTCTCGGTCATGTGGAGCGAGCACTGCTCGTACAAATCCACCCGCGTCCACCTGGCGAAATTTCCGACCAAGGCGCCGCATGTGATCTACGGCCCGGGCGAGAACGCCGGCGCTATCGATATCGGCGAGGGGCTCGCCGCCATCTTCAAGATGGAAAGCCACAACCACCCGAGTTTCATCGAGCCCTTCCAGGGCGCCGCCACCGGCGTCGGCGGCATTCTGCGCGACGTCTTCACCATGGGCGCGCGCCCGGTCGCCATCATGAACGCGCTGCGCTTCGGCGAGCCCGATCATCCGAAGACACGCAAGCTGGTCGATGGCGTGGTCAGCGGCATCAGCTTCTACGGCAATTGCGTCGGCGTGCCGACGGTCGGCGGCGAGACCAATTTCGACGCGCGCTACAACGGCAACATCCTGGTCAACGTGTTTTGTCTCGGCATCGCGCCGCGCGACAAGATCTTCACCAGCGCCGCTAAGGGCGCGAACAATCCTGTCGTCTATGTCGGCGCCAAGACCGGCCGGGACGGCATTCACGGCGCGACGATGGCGTCCGCCGAATTCGTCGAAGGCGAAGATGGCCTCAGGCCCACCGTGCAAGTCGGCGATCCCTTCCTCGAAAAGCTGCTCATCGAAGCCTGCCTCGAACTGATGGCGACCGACGCGATCATCGGCATCCAAGACATGGGCGCCGCTGGCCTCACATCGTCGTCAGTCGAAATGGCATCCAAGGGCGAAGCCGGCATCCTGCTCGATCTTGACGCGGTGCCTGCGCGCGAAGAGGGCATGACGCCGTACGAATTCATGCTCAGCGAAAGCCAAGAGCGCATGCTGATGACGCTGAAGCCCGGCCGTGAAGCCGAGGCCAAGCGCATCTTCGAAAAGTGGGGCCTCGACGCGGCCGTCATCGGTCAAACCACCGACACCGGAAATCTCACGCTCCGCTGGCACGGTCAGATCGTCTGCGACATCCCTCTCGGCCCGCTCGCCGACGAAGCGCCGAAATACGAGCGCCCGTATGTCCAGCCGCTGAAGGCCATCCCGCTGACGGATGGCGAGCAGAAGCGCCTGACGGATGAATATCCGGGCTTCGTGAACTCACTCACGATGTTACTCTCGCAACCCGACCAAGCCAGCAAGCGCTGGATCTGGGAGCAGTACGATCGCCACGTCATGGGCGACACGCTCGCTGACTCCGGTAGCGACGCGGCCATCATCCGCCTCTACGGCTCACAACGCGCGCTGGCGATGACCTGCGATGTCACGCCCCGCTATGTCGAAGCCGACGCCTACGAGGGTGGCAAGCAAGCCGTCGCCGAAGCCTGGCGCAACCTCACCGCCGTTGGCGCCCGCCCGCTCGCCGTCACCGACAACCTCAATTTCGGCAATCCGCAGCGCCCCGAAATCATGGGGCAGATCGTCCATGCCATCGAAGGCATGGCTGAAGCATGCCGCGAACTCGCGTTCCCGGTCATCAGCGGCAACGTCTCTCTTTACAACGAGACCAACGGCCAAGCGATCCTGCCCACGCCCGCCATCGGCGGCGTCGGCATCCTCGACAATCTCGAACGCCGCGCCACCGCCGATAAACTTCAACAAGGCGACACGCTCGTCCTCATCGGCGACACAACCGGCCATCTTGGCCAGAGCATCTACGCGCGCGATCTCTTCAAACTCGGCGGCGCCGCGCCCAAGATCGATCTTGCGCTCGAAAAGAAGAACGGCGATTTCGTCCGCAGTCTCATCGCTGACGGCACAGTCCGCGCCGCGCATGATCTCAGCGACGGTGGTCTCGGTATCGCCGCCGCCGAAATGGCGCTCGGCTCAAACGTCGGCTTGACGCTCGGCTACCAGGGCGACCTCACCGACGCGCAATTCCTCTATGCCGAAGATCAAGCCCGCTATTTGATCGCTGTCCCGCCCAACAAACTCGACGCTCTCGACAAGCGCGCCCGTGCCGCCGGCGTCAGTTATCTTGTCGTCGGCGAAGCCGGCGGCCGCGAGATCAGCTATCTCGGCGCGAGCGGCAATCGCGAGCGAATTTCGCTTGAGGATCTTCG
>CALBST010000008.1 GCA_937967425.1 uncultured Caulobacteraceae bacterium | reverse complement strand
TCTGTCGCGAAGCGCAGCTCCGCGCCCGGCTTCATAACCCGTGCCAGGTCATCCAGAAACTCTGGCTGGATCAGACGGCGCTTGTGGTGACGCGTCTTGGGCCATGGATCTGGAAACAGGATGTAGACCAGATCCAGTGAGCCATCCGGCAGCCGCGCGATGACATCGCGCGCATCGCCGTTGTGCAGCCGGATGTTCTGCGCGTTGGACTCCTCAATGTGCCGCAAGCACGAGGCGACGCCGTTTAGGAACGGCTCAACGCCGATGAAGCGCGTGTCCGGATGCGCCGTTGCCTGGGCAACAAGATGCTCGCCGCCGCCGAAGCCGATTTCCAACGCTACTCCCCCTCCTCTCGAGAGGAGGGGGTCGGGGGGTGGGGTGAGACTCGATGCAAGGAGGTTCGCCCCACCCCCTGCCCCCTCCCCTCGCGGGGAGGGGAGAAATAGCGCATCGACATCAATCGGCCCCTCCTCCGGCACAGCCAGATGCGGCAGCAAACTCTCCATCAGCCCGGCTTGGCGCGGCTTCAGTGTCCGCGCTTTGATCCGGCCGAAGGTTCTCAGGGGGCGGTTGTCAGGTGTCAGGTGTCAGCTCCAGATGCCGTCGCGCGAACTCGCCGCCGCTTCCTATATCTGTTAGGCGTTTCTAACACCCGATACCTGACACCTGGAGCCTGCCCATGCGCGAACAGCTGAACTTCTACATCGACGGCAAATGGGTCGCCCCGGCAAAGCCGCGCGCGCATGACGTGATCAACCCCGCCAACGAGGAACCGGTCGGCCGCATCTCGCTGGGCTCGTCGGCTGATGTCGATAAGGCCGTCGCCGCCGCGAAGAAGGCGTTCGAAACCTGGTCGCAGACCACGATCGATGAGCGCAAAGCAATCCTCGACAAGATCATCGCCATCTATCAGCGCCGCCTGGGCGACATGGCCGAGACCATCTCTTCCGAAATGGGCGCCCCGATGCCGCTGGCGCAAGCCGCGCAAGCGCCGGCCGGCCTTGGCTACCTGATCGACGCGCGCAAGCAGCTCGACGACTTCACGTTCGAAAGCGATTACGGCAACGGCCGCCGCATCATCAAAGAACCGATCGGCGTTATCGGCATGATCACGCCTTGGAATTGGCCGCAAAACCAGATCTGCGCCAAAGTTGGCCCCGCGCTCGCAGCCGGCTGCACCATGGTGCTGAAGCCCTCCGAGCTTGCGCCGCTCAACGCCATCGTCTTCGCGGAAATCCTTGACGAAGCCGGCGTGCCGCCTGGCGTGTTCAACCTCGTCAATGGGGATGGCCCCGGCGTCGGCATCGCCCTCTCCTCCCATCCGGACATCGACATGGTGAGCTTCACCGGTTCAACCCGCGCCGGCACCTCGGTGATGGAGAACGCGGCCAAAGGCATTAAGAAGGTGGCGCTCGAACTAGGCGGCAAGAGCCCAAACATCATTCTGGACGATGCTGACCTGCAGAAAGCCGTCACACGCGGCATGATGCACATGGCCATGAATACTGGCCAATCGTGCAACGCGCCGTCGCGCATGCTGGCGCCGAAGGCCAAGTACGAAGAAGTGGTGCAGATCGCTGCCGCCACCGCAAACGCGATCAAGGTGCAAGCGCCGGACAACGCCGAGAAAGGCGCGATCGGGCCACTCGCCAACGCCAACCAATTCCAGAAAGTGCAAGGCCTCATCCAGAAGGGCATCGATGAAGGCGCGCGCCTCGCCGCCGGCGGCGTGGGCCGTCCGGAAGGTTTCAATCGCGGCTATTATGTGAAGCCAACCGTGTTTGCCGACGTGAACAACAACATGACCATCGCGCGCGAAGAAATATTCGGCCCGGTACTGGTGGTGATTCCATACGAGAGCGAAGACGAGGCGATTAAAATCGCCAACGACACGCCGTACGGTCTCGCCGCTTACGTCCAAGGCTCCGAAGAAAGAGCGCGCAAGGTCGCGCGCAAGCTCCGCGCCGGCAACGTTCACATCAACGGCGCCCAAGGCGGCCTCGGCACGCCGTTTGGCGGCTACAAGCAATCCGGCCTCGGCCGCGAAGGCGGGCATTTCGGTCTGGAAGAATTCCTCGAAGTGAAGGCCGCCATCGGCTGGGGCGAGCAGCAAGCGTAAACGCAACGCAAACGCGCGTTTCACGGCCCATTAGGCATAAGCGGGCAGAGTGGCGGGATCATGGTTCCGCCACTCGACCCCTTTTCGCAGAAGTTCGACTCGATTGAGGTCGATCCCGCAAACACGCCAGCACGCGAGGCGATCGAGAGCGCTATGGCGCATGTGGCGCCGCGCGATGAGATGCTTGCCGCGGTCGCCGCCGCGCCGGATCTGCCTGCGCCGGGTTTCTATCTCTTAGATGACGCCAACGGCCGCTTCGCCGTCGATCGCGATATCGGCGTCGTGACGCTTGCGGATGAATCGATCCTGCAAGCCGAACGCAACGCCATTCACGCTGTGAAGCTCCGCGTGATCGAGCCGTCGGGCTCGACCTACGAACTCGACATGAAGCTCCGCATCACCGGTCGCGTGCCGCAGATGATCGGCGCCGAAGAGTTCGCGGCCATCGCCGGCTTGACCGACGAAACCATTCTCGTCGCGCCGCGCGTGCCGGTGCTGGTCGTCCCGAAGGATGAGCCGGAAAAAACAATCACGGCCGCAGCGCCCGCCACACCGGCGTCATGGACGCGCTTCGCTGTGGCGCAAGGTCATCAGGCGCGCGCGCCACGCGTGCAGCCGCGCCGCAGCTTCATCGCACCGGAACTTCCGGCTACGAATGAGGATGTGTCGCTGACGTTCGAAGGTCTGCCGGCGGCGTTCTCCGCGCACCTGCCCTGGTCGCTCTGAGCGCTACTGCGCGGGCGGATCTTCTTGAATTGAACGCAGGTACTGGATCAGCGCATCCGTGCCTTGCGGATTGAACTGAAATTCCGGCATCGGGTGCGATACACGGATGCCTTCGATCAGCTCCTGCTCCAGCACATCCGCCTGATAGCGCTGGAATATGGTGCGAAACACCGGCGCGTTCGGACTTGGGCTCGCACCGTACTCGCCAACCGCATGGCATCCCGCGCATTGCGCTTCCGCAATATCGCGCCCGGACTCCGCCAGCTCATCAAGCTCCGACGCAGCATTCGACGACGCCGGGTTTGACGCTGGGCCTTCATGCGCCGCGCATGACGCTAAGGCGACCAGTGCCGCCGCCACAAAAATCCGCCGCATCATCCTACTCCTCCAGCCTTAGCTTAGCGCAGCCGGAAGCATCTCTATATAGAAAGCGCATGTCGATTCCCGCGCCGCGCCCCGATCCCGCCGTTACTGAAGCGCTGACCGCAATCAATGACCGCACGCCGGTTGTGATGCTGATTGGCCGCGCGGGCACGGGTAAGAGCCATTTCATCCGCAGCCTGGTCGAGAGCAATCCCGGCTATCCACAAGCGCTGCTGGCGCCCACCGGCCTCGCCGCCATGAACATTGGCGGCCAAACCGTGCACTCGTTCTTCGGCTTTCCGCCGCGTCCGCTGATCGGCAATGCCGAGAAGCCAAACTACTTCTTCACCCGCACGGCGCGCGCGATCTCGCGGCTGATCATCGACGAAGTCTCGATGCTGCGCGCCGACGTGCTCGATGCGATGAACAGCCACCTGCAGATCGCGCGCAAAAGCTCACGCCCGTTCGGCGGCGTGCAGATGCTGCTCGTGGGTGACTTCTACCAACTGCCGCCGGTGGTGCGTGGCGATGAGGGCCAGCTTCTCGAAGACGCCGGCTATGGCAGCCCGTACGCATTCTCCGCCCATTGCCTGCGCGACGCGCCGATCGCCGGCGTTGAGCTCACCGAAGTCCACCGTCAAACCAACCAGGACTTCATCCAAATTCTCTCTTCGATCCGCGAGCGGCGCGGCGTGGAAGAAGCGGTGACGATCCTCAACAC
>CALBST010000007.1 GCA_937967425.1 uncultured Caulobacteraceae bacterium | reverse complement strand
CGCGGGCCGCTGGGTGAACGGCTCGCTCGGCACGGTGCTCGCGCTCGATGACGACACGGTGCAGGTTGCGCTCGATGCGGGCGAAGAAGTCGATGTCGAGCGCGCGACCTGGCCGCAAGCGCGCTGGACGTGGAACGCCAAGGAAAACCGCATGGAGGTGAAGGAGGAATTCAAATACGTCCAATTCCCCCTCGCCCCGGCCTGGGCGCTCACCATCCACAAAGCTCAGGGCATGACGCTCGATAGCGTCGAGATCGATCTCGGCCGCGGCGCTTTCGCGCCAGGCCAGACCTACGTCGCGCTCTCACGCGCGCGCAGCATGGAGACGTTGCGGCTGACGCGGCCGATTTCCGCGCGTGATGTGCAAGTTGATCCGGCGATCGCGGACGGGCTGCGCCGGATCGGCGTTTGATCACATAAACGGCCGGCGCGGGCTGGCGGTGTGCTCGGCCCGCACCGTGCCGCTATCATCCGCCTCAACCAGCTTCACGTCATAGCCCCATAGATCGGCGACGTGCTGTAGCACCTTGTCGGTATCGCTCTCTTCCAGCGTCATGCCATCAAGCACGCGGTGCGACAGGATCAGCTTGCGGTCGCCGGCGAGGTCAACGTCGACAATCTGAATATCTGGATCGCGGAACGCGATGTCGTATTGCTTCGATAGCCCACGGCGAATCTTTCGATAACCGCGCTCGTTATGAATAGCGGAGACGTTCATGTGCTCCTCCTCTTCGTCGTCATGGACATTGAAGAGGCCGAAGTCGCGGATGCATTGCGGCGAGAGGTATTGCGAAACAAAGCTCTCATCCCGGAAGTTCGCCCAGATGTTGCGCAGCGTCCCGTAGGGATCGCCATTTCCGGCAATATCCGGCATCCATTCGCGATCCTCATCCGTTGGGTTCGTGCAGATGCGCTCGATATCGCAGCACATGGCGAAACCCAGCGCGTAGGGGTTGATGCCTGAATAGCGGCGATCATCGAAGTCCGGCTGCATCACGACGCTGGTGTGCGAGTGCAGGAATTCCAGGAAGGCGCCGTCGTCGATCTGACCCTTTTCGTGCAGACGGTTCATGACGCGATGGTGCACATAGGTTGCGCAACCTTCGTTCATCACCTTGGTTTGGCGCTGCGGGTAGAAGTACTGATTGATCATCCGCACCATGCGCAGGATTTCGCGCTGCCAAGGCGCGAGCCGCGGGGCGGTCTTCTCCAAGAAGTAGAGGAGGTTTTCTTCCGGCAGGCCAAGCAACGCCTTGCGGCGCGCATCATCGTCCGCGCCGGGCTTGCGCTTGCCCTGCGGCACCGTGCGCCAGAGATCGTTGAACAGCTGCTCACCGTGGCGGCGGCGCTCTTCTTCACGCTTCTGCTCCGAGCGCAAATCCGCCATGCGCTTGCGCGGGAAGCGATGGATGCCGTGGCTCTGCAGCGCATGCGCTGCGTCGAGCACGCGCTCAACCTCTTCCTGGCCGTAGCGATCCTCGAACTTCGCGATAAGTCCGCGGGCGAATTCGAGATAATCGAGAATGCCATCCGCATCCGTCCACTGCTTGAACACATAATTGTTCTTGAAGAAGTGGCTGTGGCCGTAACCGGCGTGCGCGATCACCAGCGTCTGCATCATCGCGGAGTTCTCCTCCATGATGTAGACGAGGCACGGATTGGAGTTGATGACGATTTCGTACGCGAGGCCCTGGTAGCCTTTCCGATAAAGCGCCTCGTTTCGCGCAAACTCCTTGCCGAACGACCAGTGCCGATAAAAGAGCGGCATACCCGTTGAAGCATAGGCGTCGAGCATTTGCTCAGTGGTGATCACTTCAATCTGATTGGGATAGGGATCAAGGCCCATCTCTTTGATCGCGATCTCGCCACACGCATCATGGACGCGGCGAATAAGATCGAAGTCCCAGTCAGGCCCCTTGAACAGCAGCTTCGAGTCAGGTGCGAGGATCGTCATTGGGCGCCATCCGCTGCAACGCCTTCCGGGCGGCGGGCGAACAATTCGCGGAATACAGGATAGATGTCGCGGCGATGCTTGACCTTGCGCATCGCGAACGGCGCATCCACCGAAACACGCCGATAGGCGCGCCAGAGATTTGTGCTGGGCTCGCCAGCGCCCGGATGATCGTCTTCGTCATCCATGCCGACTTCGACATAAGCGTAATATTGGCAGATCGGCAGAATTACATCGCGCAGTTGCGCCAGCACGACCGCGTTATCGCTCGACGTGTTATCGCCATCGCTCGCTTGCGCCGCGTAGATATTCCACTGATCGACCGGATAGCGGTCGCGCACGATCTCGGCCATCTTGAACAGCGCTGTTGAGACCACGGTGCCGCCGGTTTCGCGCGAATAGAAGAATGTCTGCTCGTCCACCTCCGACGCCTCATGCGTATGGCGGATGAAGACGACATCGACGTGCTCGTAGCGGCGATTCAAGAACAGATAGAGCAGCGAGTAAAAGCGCTTCGCCAAATCTTTCATGTGCTCGTTCATCGAGCCGGAGACGTCCATCAAGCAGAACATTACCGCCTTCGCGATCGGCTTGGGATTGGACTCCAAGCGGCGATAGCGAACATCGACCGGGTCGATGTACGGAATGCGTTTCGAGCGAGCGATGATCTGCTCAAGCTGCTTGCGCTTCTCCACTAACGCTTCGAACTGGCCGCCTTCCCGCTCCAGCTTTTCGATTTCTTCGCGCAGCGCGTTGATCTCGTCGGCCTTCGGCCGCTTCAGCGCGATCCGGCGCGACATCGAATGACGCAGCGTACGCGGCACAGAAAGCCGCGAC
>CALBST010000006.1 GCA_937967425.1 uncultured Caulobacteraceae bacterium | reverse complement strand
GAACCACACCAACCAAAGCCGCGCCCAGGCATTCAGCCTGGCGACGCGGTGTTGATTGATGGGTGGGTGGGGCGATCTACGCATGCTTTGCGCGCGAGTATGCGGCTGCTGCGAAGGGGTTGGATAGATTCGTGTGATTTTGTGCGCGGGGCGTTGATTGCACGCGGGATTTTGTGGTGTGGGTGGTGGGATAGCGCACACGGAGTCTCTGGCAATACCGCAATCTTATGGGCGTCGTTGGTGAGCACATCTCCCAGCCCAGCTCGACGCCGGCAATATACTTTAAGCTATTGTTTTTGATGTCTTTACTAACCACCGCGAACAAGCCCCTGCTGCAATCACAGACCATACCATTCCAGGCGACGTGGATTTCACCATCTGTTCCGAACTGCAGGTGGACTTGCCGCGCTGCGACTCCCACGCCATGTTGGCAATCGCTGCAAACGGAGCGCGCCAGTATGACCGAGCAATCGCGTATCTCGCTGAAGATCGACCTTGTCGCAGGGACCATCGAGCTAGACGCTCCACCGAGCGAATTTCACGACGCGATCGAGCGAACAAAAGATCTCGCTGCATCGCTCAGCTTCGGCAGCCTTCCCCCTCGCCGCGCCGTCACCATGGCGGCCGACGCACAAACGCCCGAACCGGCGGCGCCCATTGCCAAGCCTTCAAAGAGAACCACTCGCGCACCCGGTGGATCATCCGGAAGAGCTGGCCGCATCGGAAGCTTCGAGCCGGTCGCCTTCAACTTCACCGAGGATCAAGAGCGATCGCTTCTATCGTTTGGCCAAACAAAGAAGCCGACCACGCAAGCTGAGCAAGTTGCCGTCGCCATGTTCCAAGGCGAGAAACTGCTGAACCGTCGAGTCTTCAGCTACAATGAAATCTACACGCTGATGCGCGGCGCAGGCATTAAAGACCTGCCGAAGGCCTTAGACGTGCTATTCGTTCAGATGATCGATAATCAGTGGCTTTCGCGCGAAGACGGCGGGTTCGCCCTGAAATTTCTCGCTCGCGATTTTGTCGAGCAAAAGCTGCCGAAGACCGATTCCGGTAGTGACTAATGTCGAGCCAAGTCAGTCGCTTCTACAGTTCAATTCAAGATGTGCATGAGGTGTCGGCTCGAGACCTCGTAGGCCTTTTTGTCTATTTTCTCACGGTTGAGCAGGACTCGCCGTCCGCCACGGGGGGCGACGTAAGACAATGCTTCATCGATTGCGAACTCACGCCACCCGGTAGAATTGCAGCATATCTAACAGAGGGAGTTGCAGCTCGCCCGCAGCTTTACATTAAGTCGGGCAAAACTGGTTATAGGCTTCAACGCCACTATCGCGAAGAGTTGGCCGCAAGACTTGGAGCGACGACCGTCGCGGCGCAAACTAGCACCGAACTCCGGCGCCTCGAATCCGCTTTGCCTCCGGGCGCCAAGAAGGACTTTTTGTCCGAGACAATTGGCTGTTTCGAGGCTGGCGCTAATCGAGCGACAGTTGTCATGTGCTGGATACTAGCGATCGATCATCTCTACGATCACGTTTGGAACCACCGGCTCACTGAATTCAATCAAACGCTCGCGAAAAACCCCGACAAGCGGATCAGGCACGTCTCAACGCGCGAAGATTTGTCAGAGATTCCGGAAGGTCGATTCATTGAGTATCTGCGCGCCGCGAACCTGATCTCAAATGACGTTCGAAAAATTCTTGATGAAAAGCTGGGCACACGAAACTCTTGCGCGCATCCATCTGTAATCTCGGTCAAACGCAGCAAGGTGATCGACTTTGTCGAAGACTTGGTGACTAACGTCATCCTTAAATTTCCGGGATAATCCGCGCAGACCCGTTGCGGAGCTTGGCATTTGTCCGCTTTCGCGAGGCGGAGCGCCGTCTAACTCACCCTCCCCGCCAATTCCCGCAACAGCCCCGCGCCATCGCCGCGCCAGGCGCTGCCGTGCATGCACGCCAGCGTTTCCGGCTTGAGTGCGGCTAGGCGATCGAGTTGGGCGCGGGTGTTGGGGGCGTGGGCGAAATAATCCATCGGCTGGCGGAAGGCTTCGGAGGGGCCGAGGATGTCGGTCTCTACGATCGGGGCGTGATCGTTGCCGCCTTGGGTGAAGAGATCGCCGCAGAAGAGGAGCTTGCGTGTCTCGTCGAAGATGAGGCCGCAATCCCAGCCGTGCGGCAGATGCGGGGTGTCGTACCAAGTGAGGCGCGCGCCGCCGACATCGAGCGTCTCACCATCGGCAAGCGCGCGCGGCGGCTTGTTGGCGACGTCGCCGATCGAGACCATGGCGCCGATGCGTCCGCACAGGGGCTGGGCATTGGGCGCGATGCTCAAGAACTCATTCAAGGCGCCGCACTCGTCGGCCTCGTAATGCGAAAAGCCGATCCAGCGCAGGCGCTCGGGCGCGAGGACTTTGGCAATGGCGCCGCGCGTGGCTTCGAAGAGGCCGCGCGGGCCAGTGTGCCAGAGCACCGGCTCGTCGGCGGCGATGAGATATTGGTTGAAGGAAAAGCCGCCGCCGGCGCCGGGGATGGCGACATCGGTGGCGATGCGGAAAATCTGCGGTGCGATTTCGTCGATGCGTGTGGTCATGATGAGAGCCCCCGCTCCGCCTCGATGGAGGCGCTGTCAACGCAAAGCGCTGACTGAGGAGGTGACGCCTGCAGCGCTATACGATCGAGCCTCCTGAGGCTCCGCTTTCGCCACTGAGCGCACACCTCCTCCGCCGCTTCGCGGCGCCTCCTCCATCGAGGAGGAGGCTGGGCGCGCGGCTACTTCTTCGCGCCCTTCTTATCGTCCTTGTTTTGCTTGGGTTTGCGCTTCTCTTTGTTGGAGCGCATTTGTCCTT
>CALBST010000005.1 GCA_937967425.1 uncultured Caulobacteraceae bacterium | reverse complement strand
CTCCGGCACGTGCTTATGCTGCTGCGTCATCGCGTAGATGCGATACGGCACGCTCGTATATTCCGGCGCGCCGGTGTTCTCGAACTCGGCGATCATCGCCTTGCCGCCGCCGGAATAGCCGGAGACGGCGTTCACGCTCAGCGGCCAATCGCGCGGCACGAGGCCCGCTTCCACCAAAGGCCGCACCAGCGCGATGAACCCGGTTGGATAGCAACCCGGATTGGAGATGCGTTTCGACTTGGCGATCGCCGCCCGCTGATCCTTGCTCATCTCGGCGAAGCCGTAGGTCCAGCCATCGGCGACGCGGTACGCGGTCGACGCGTCGATCACGACCACCTTGCTGTTTTCGATCAGAGAGACCGCCTCCCGCGCCGCCTCATCCGGCAAACACAGGATGACGGCGTCGGCGCCGTTCAGCAGCCGCTTGCGCTCGTCCGCATCCTTGCGCTTATCGGCAGCGATCGAGACAAGCTCGATGTCGCGGCGTCCTTCGAGGCGCTCGCGTATCTGCAAGCCCGTCGTGCCGGCTTCGCCATCGATGAAAACGCGTTGAACCATCGCGGACTCCAAACAAAACGGGCGCTTCCCGCGAGAGAAGCGCCCGTCCCGTGTACCAGAATGAAGCTCTTAGCGCTTCGAGAACTGGAAGCTCCGGCGGGCCTTCTTGCGGCCGTACTTCTTGCGCTCGACCACGCGGCTGTCGCGGGTCAGGAAGCCGGCGTGCTTCAACGCCGGACGCAGCGGCGGCTCATAGTCGGCCAGCGCCTTGGAAATGCCATGCCGCACGGCGCCGGCCTGGCCGGAGAGCCCCGAGCCCGTCACCGTGACGAACACGTCGAACTCGCCTTCGCGATTAGTCACCTTGAACGGCTGCGCGATCATCATGCGCAGCACCGGGCGGGCGAAGTACGCGTCGCTGTCCTTGCCGTTGATGGTGATCTTGCCCTTGCCGGGCTTCACCCAAACGCGGGCGACAGCGTTCTTGCGCTTGCCGGTGGCGTAGGCGCGGCCGAACTGGTCGACCTTCTTTTCGCGCAACGGCGCCGGTTCCTGCGCGCGCGCGGCCTGGCCGGGCACGCCGGCGATCTGGCCGAGAGACTCGAGACCTTGTGCAGTGTCGCTCATGGCTTAGCCGATCCTCGAGTTCTTGCGGTTCTTGGATTTGAAGTCGATCGTCACCGGGTTCTGCGCCGCGTGCGGGTGCTCGGCGCCCGCATACACCCGCAGCTTCGCCAGCTGCTTGCGCGCCAGCGGGCTTTCCTTCGGCATCATGCGTTCGACCGCCTTCTCCAGCACGCGCTCGGGATGCGTGCCGGCAAGCACCTTGCCCGCGACGCGCTCTTTGATGCCGCCCGGATGGCCGGTGTGGCGATAGTAGACCTTGTCGGTCAGCTTCTTGCCGGTCAGCGCCACCTTCTCGGCGTTGATGACGACGACATGATCGCCGGTGTCGACGTGCGGCGTGAAATCGGCGCGATGCTTGCCGCGAAGGCGCAACGCGATGAACGAAGCGAGACGGCCGACCACCGCGCCTTCGGCGTCAACAACGATCCAGCCGTTGGTGATCTCCGAGGCCTTGGCCGAGCGCGTCGATTGGGTGCGCATGAGGTAAGTCCTGACGAAACGAAGGCGCGCGTTTATTGCAGTGCAGAATCGTCGTCAAGAGATCGCATTTTTCTATTTTATTTCCGTCACTTATTATTACGGTATTGGGCGCCCACCGGCCGTTACCGCCATCCAGCACGGGCGCAGACCAGCGCCGTCGTCCAAAGGACCGCCGCCCCGGCTTGGTGGATCAGGCTCGGCCACAGCGCGCTCGCGCTCACCACCGCGCCGACGCCAAGCGCCGCCTGCAGGAGCGCCGCGGCGCCCACCGCCCCCGCTGCCCAGCGCGCCGCGCCCTGCCCGCGGATCAGGCCGACCAGCGCCAGCACGAGCGCGCAGGCCGCAACCAGATAACCGGTCGAGCGATGCAGCAGGTGTTGGGTGGCGTGATCCTCGGTGAAGTTCGCCCACAGCGGCTCCAGGCCAAAAGCACTCGCCGGAATCCACTCCCCGCCAATGCGCGGCCAGTCCGCGTAAGCGGCGCCGCCATCACTGCCAGCCAAGAGCGCGCCAAAGATCACCTGCACGAAGACGAGCCCCATCAGCGCAAACGGCGCCCAACGCGGCGCGCCCAATCTTGATGTCCCCCTGGGCCAAGCGAACGCACCCAGCGCGACCCACAGCGCCAGCGCCAAGATGAAAAACGCCATCGTGAGATGCACGGCCAACCGCACCGGACTCACGTCGAGGCGCTCAAACAGCCCGCTCGTCACCATCCACCAGCCGATCGCGCCCTGCAGCCCACCCATGGCGAACAGCAACAGGGTCACACGAAACCGCCCGCGCAATCGGCCGGTGGCGAGGAAAAACAGCGCCGGCAGCAGAAACACCGCGCCCAAAGCCTGGCCCAAGAAGCGATGGCCCCACTCCCACCAGTAGATCTGGCGGAATTCGTCGAGGCTCATTCCGTTGTTCTGCGCCTGATACTCCATGGTGCGCTGGTACAGTGCGAACTCCTGAACCCACGCCTCCTCGCTCGTCGGCGGGATGACGTGCTTCATGAAGTCCCACTCGGTAATGGAGAGACCGCTGTCAGTCAGGCGCGTGGCGCCGCCGACCATGATCATGGCGAACACGAGCGCACAGACGACGATGAGCCAGACGCCCACCCAGCGCTCGCGCGGCGGCCAAATGTCCTCCGAACCCATGTTGCCGTCCTCTCCCGGGCTCCCATAGAACCGGGCAAGCTTGACGGAAACGCGGCGCGCCGCCGCGTACGAGGGCACGCCCATGAACATGCGCACGCGCAAGGCCGTGGGTTGCGCCGGCCTCCTTGCCTACATGACGCTCTATGCGGCTGCCGCCGCGACACTCGGCGCTTGGCTGCTGCCGCGCCTGCCGGCCTGGGGCGAACTGTTCTACTACGCCTTCGCCGGCGTGATCTGGATCCTGCCGCTCAAGCCGCTGTTCGCCTGGATGAACCGCGGCGCCTGAACGCACACCGCCCCGAACCGAGGGCCCGGGGCGGCGTTCGCTCCAAGACTGCAGCAACCTCAGTTGCTGAGCAGGATCGACAGGATCACGCCGGTGGCGATGCCGACGAGCAGGATTTCGCCGCGGTCGTCGCGCACGTAGTGGTAGCCCTGCGGCGGACGGCGCAGGCGTTCGCGGCGCCAGTCGACTTCGCGGTAGTGCGCGCGCGCGTAGTACGGCAGCCGGTCGCCGCGGCGCCATTCCCGCCAGGCGGGCCGATAGTCGCGCCGCTGCATCTGCGCCCAGCTGGGTTCGCCATAATAGAAGCGTCCGCCCAGATAGAAGCCGTTGTCACGGTCGCGCCGCCAATCGGGGCGCTCATCGCGCACATCGCGGCGCGCTTCAGCCAGATCGTAACGCGTCTGCGCGTGGGCCGCGCCCACGCTCAGCGGGCCGGCCATGACGAGAGCGGCCAGGGCCGCTGCGCCAATGCGTTTCATCAGAATGCTCCTCGTTCACACGAGCTCCTCGCATCTCGCTGCGCCAGAGCGTCGCGCGTGCGCGCTGAATGCGCTGTGAGCATCTTTGTCGCCGCGTCCGCCGAGCGGCGCCGGATTGTGTCTGGCCGCGGCGCTTGGCACAATTGGGCGCAACTTTCTTTGCACGACGCGCGGGAACCGGATTATATGGCCCTGCGTTCACCGCACGCTGCTGGGCATGCGCGGGAGGATCAGCGCGCGACCCCGACGAGTTGCATGATGGATATGCGCGCCATGCGAAACAAGCACGACGACTCAACGCCGCTGGCGCCGCCGCCGGCGCTCGATCCGCGCCGCCACGCGCTGTTCCTCGACCTCGATGGTTCGCTGTTGGAGATCGAGCAGCATCCGCAGGATGTGCGCGCCAGCGCCGCGCTGCGCGAGCTGCTGCAGCAGATCTCCGCAGCGATGTCGGGAGCGGTGGCGCTCATCACCGGGCGCACCGTCGACGATGCGGACCGCATTCTGCACGGCGCGCTCGGGCACATCGCCGGCGTGCATGGCAGCGAGGTGCTGCACGGGGGGCAGGTCACGCGCGCCAAGGCGCAATCGGGCGAGCTCGACGCGGCGCGGGAGGATGTGCGCCGGCTGCTGGCCCAGGATGGGGTGCGCGCGCTGGTCGAGGACAAGGGCGCCAGCCTGGCGCTGCACTATCGCCAGACCCCCGAAGCGGAAGCGCCGATCAAGCGCATCGCCGCCGAGATCGCCGCCGCGCGCGGGCTGCGCCTGCTCGAGGGCAAGATGGTGGTCGAGTTGGTCGCCGGCGCGCGCACCAAGGGCGACGCGCTCGCCGGGTTCATGGCGCAGCCGCCGTTCGCCGGGCGCGCGCCGGTCGCCGTCGGCGACGACCGCACCGACGAGGACGCCTTCGCCGCCTGCAACAGGCTGGGCGGCTGGGGCGTGCTGGTGGGGGCCCCGCGCGAGAGCGCCGCCAGCTTTGCGCTGGCCGATCCCGCCGCGGTCGGCGCTTGGCTCGAACGGTCGTTGCCGAGATGAGCTACGGCGATCTCGATCTGGCGCCGATCGGCAATTGCGCGGCCAGCGCGCTGATCGACCGCAACGGGCGCTACGTCTGGGCCTGCGTGCCGCGCGTCGACGGCGACCCGATGTTCTGCGCGCTGCTGTCGGGACGCGACCCGGCCGAGCCGCAGATCGGCGTGTGGGCCATCGACCTGATCGACCAGGTCAGCGCCGAACAGCGCTACGAGCGCAATACGCCGATCCTGGTCACCACGCTCACCGACGCGCACGGCAACGCGCTCGAGATCGTCGACTTCTGCCCGCGCTATCGCCGCCGCAACCGCACCTACCGGCCGATGGCCTTCGTGCGCATCGTGCGGCCGATCCGGGGCGTGCCGCGCATCCGCATGCGGCTCGACCCGGCCACCGACTGGGGCGCGCGCCGCGCCGATCGCACCTCCGGCTCGAACCACATCCGCTATTTGGTGCCCGGCCGGCTGCGGCTCACCACCCCCGCGCCGGTGTCGCACGTCGCCGACGAGCGCGTGTTCCGGCTCGAGATCGA
>CALBST010000004.1 GCA_937967425.1 uncultured Caulobacteraceae bacterium | reverse complement strand
TCGTAAGTTCGAATCTTGCTACTCCGACCATTCCTCGCATCGCGAGGAATGGTCGTCCTTCGAAGCCGGACCGGGCGCTGAAGTCGCGAGCTACCGAAGATTAGAAGGCATCGTCCTTGTAGTCAGTTCGATGACCGATTTCCGCCTCAATAGTAACAATCAGACCTCTTATTTTTTCTGCCTCGGCCCAAAGGTCACGAGAAGCCTTTGGAATGATATCGTCGAGTCTGTTTTGTCGGGTGTCCGTTGTGTACTCTCCAGGATAGGCGGGCTCGCAGGCCAACCTGCCTTCATCAATCCAACGTGCGACCGACGCGTGGACTTCACCCAGAGCTAGTCGCTCCAACGGCGCTGCCTTCTCCATTAGCCTGAGGCGCAGCGCACGCAATTCATCCAATGTCAGATGATCAATCGGGTCGCTGATGTAGTGCATGGCCAACTATAACCGATCCACTCAAACTATGAGACGGCGCGAACTTTTCCTGCGGTAGCAAGCTTCAGCAGGCCGCGGAGAATTGCTACTAACCCGACGAGTTGAACTCCACCTCCAAGGTAGAAAAACAACGACCTCGCAGCGGCGTCTTGCGCGGCCCCTTCGTATCGGGCGACGGCGGCCTCGTCTCCGCGAGCGTTCGCAGCCTCAACGCGGTCGTAGGTCTGCGCATACTCCTGCGGGGAACCGCGACCCGGCCACGCGACGAGCGGGCCGATCGCAATCAGCAAAACCAACCCAGCGAATAGCCATCGCAGGCCGCTAGCACGCCGTGTCCTCACAGCGATGTTGTGGCCCTCCACTTCCGCTCGCCGCACATCGTCGGCATTGCTCATGAGCTTAGCTCCGGTGACGTCGGTCTACGGTACAATACAGCTCCGGTTGGCGACAATTAAAGCGCAGCCTTAGCCTCAGCAAACGCCGCCACCGCCCGCTCGACTTCGTCGCGCGTGTGCGCGGCTGACATCTGCGTTCGGATCCGTGCCTTACCCTTCGGCACCACCGGATACGAGAATGCGATCACATAGACGCCGCGCTTCAGAAGCTCCTCGGCCAAGGCCAGCGCAGGCTTCGCGTCGTAGAGCATGACCGGAATGATCGGGTGTTCGCCCGGCAGGAGATCGAAACCAGCCGCTTCAAGCCCATTGCGGAAAAGCTCCATGTTGGACTTGAGCTGGGCGCGCAGATCGTCGCCCTTCGCCGCAAGCTCAACCGCCTTGCGCGCAGCCGCCACGATCGGCGGCGGCACAGTGTTGGAGAAGAGATACGGCCGCGAACGCTGACGCAGCAGCTCAACGATCGCGCGCTTGCCGGACGTGAAACCGCCACTCGCGCCGCCAAGCGCCTTGCCGAGCGTGCTCGTCAGAATGTCGATGCGCTCGATGCAGTTGCGATACTCGGCCGTGCCGCGCCCGCCGGGGCCGACAATGCCAGTGGAGTGCGAGTCATCGACGTGGACGAGCGCGTTGTAGCGTTCGGCCAAATCGCAAATCTGATCGAGCGACGCGATGACGCCGTCCATGGAGAATACGCCATCGGTCGAGATCAGCTTGAAACGCGCGCCAGCGGCGTCAGCCGCCTTAAGCTGCGCTTCGAGATCGTTCATGTCGTTATTCTTGTAGCGATAACGCTGCGCCTTGCAGAGCCGCACGCCATCGATGATCGAGGCGTGGTTCAACTCGTCCGAGATGATCGCGTCCTCGGCGCCAAGCAGAACTTCGAACAAGCCGCCATTCGCATCGAAGCATGACGGATAGAGGATCGTGTCCTCCATCTGCAGCCACTTGGAGAGATCATCCTCCAGCTGCTTGTGCACCGTCTGCGTCCCGCAGATGAAGCGCACCGAGGCCATGCCGTAACCCCACTGATCCAAACCCTCATGCGCCGCGGCCTTGATGCGCGGGTCCTGCGCCAGACCGAGATAATTATTGGCGCACATATTGATGACGGACTTGCCGCCCGTGACGCCGATCTCCGCGCCCTGCGGCGTCGCGATCACGCGCTCTTCCTTGTAGAAGCCCGCCTCACGAATGCCGGCGATTTCCTTCTCGATGTGCTTCTGAAATTCGCCGTACATGGCTTAGGCGCTTTCCCAATTCAGAACGA
>CALBST010000003.1 GCA_937967425.1 uncultured Caulobacteraceae bacterium | reverse complement strand
TTCCTGAAAGCCTTCAAGAGCTTCCTCGAAGACCCGATGGCGATGTTGTTGTGAGGCGCCTGCCGTCGCGTCGCCGTTGCGGCGGCATCGTCTGTTGCGCTAGTGGCGTGGCCGCTGGGGAGCAGGATGGACGCGCTTATTTCGACTGCCGGGCCAGGCTATTTCGCCGCGATCGCAAGCGTGTTCGTTGCCGCTCTGATCGCCAAGGCAGGCGCGGCGCGCGCGCCAAACGAAGAGCCGCAGCGCCGTGGGTTCGTCATGGCCATGCTTGCCTTCGCCTCGGCGCTGACGCCAGGCGTGCTCGTCCTCTACGGTTACAGCGTCGCCGCTGACGCCACGCACCGCATCATGCTGATGGCTCTGCCCATACTTGCTGGCTTCCTCGGCTCCCTCATTGGCGCACTGATCGGCCTCGTCACCCGCGACGCCCGCGCCATGTTCCGCATGGCCAGCATTGTCGCCGGCTTCGGTGCGCTGATCGTGGCGGTGGGCGTGACGCTGCCGCGCCTTGATCTGGCTTGGCTGGTTGGCGCCGCAGAAGCACTCACCCACTGAGGCGCCGCTGCCGCGCCCGGTGAGTTAAGCGACCAATTGCCCGTCCAAATCTATCCCCGGCCCATCAAGTCCGCCGTATGCTCGGGGCATGCTGGGTACGCTGATTCAATTGGTCGGGGTCTGGTTCTTCGTCGCAGTGGCGATCGAGGCGCTCGCGGTTTTCGCTGAACAGTGGGGCGCCGCACGTTCGCCGGACGAGGAAGCGCCCAAACATGGCGCGCTGGCGCTGGTTGCGCTTCTGTTCACCATCATCACGCCGGGCTTGCTGCTCGCGCACGGCTACATCAGCACGCAAGGGCAGGATCAGACCTACTTCTTCCTGGCTGTCGGCGCGCCGATCGCCGCCGTGCTGATCGGCGCCTTGCTTGGCGCGATCATGGGCGCTGTCGCCGGGGGCGCCGCGCCGTTAATGCGAAAGCTTGCGTTGCCGCTCGATGCCGTCGCCTTCGCAGTCGCGGTCTATGCGACGCTGACGACAATCCAAACGCTGATTCAAGCCACGCAGAATGGCGGCGTTGTGCAGGTTACGCCTTAAGCGGCTTGTCCGGCCTGACGGAGCTTCTTCGTCACCATCACCGTCAATTGCTGCGTCACGGTTTGGCGCAGCTCGACCTGATAGTTCGGCAGCTCCGCGAGCTGCACCATCGCGTCGAGGTGAGCCTGAACGACTTCGGCGTTCAGGGCTGCGTCGGCGCCGACACCTTTGACATAGTTGAAGAGCGAGGAGGCCGCCGACATGAGCAAACGATCCTTCATGTCGCTCGCCAGTTCGCTCAGCTGGCCGCAGGTGAGGCCAAGCTCGCGCACCGCCGCGGCATCGCCCGGTTGCAGCGCCTTCAGCAGCGTCGAAATACGCTCGCAATACATGCGCGCCATGCCCTTGCGGATCCGCAATTCCGGCGCGTCGGCGTTCTTCTCCTTGGTGTCGAACAAGCGCCGGCGCGGGCCGTCATACTCCTCGCCTGAGGCGCGGCGGCGGCGGCAAGGACCGACATACTTGGCGCTTTCCACGAAATCGCGTCTGCGGCGCTGCGTTTCACGCACGCGGCGCAGGAGCGTGGAGGTGGAGAAGGGGACTTGCACGAACTCATCGACCCCGGCGCTGCGGGCGCGCGCGATATCGCTGGCGCGGCCGCGTTCGGTGACGAGAACGACAGGCACGCGCCTATATAGCTCACCCGCTTCGCCCGCGCGGATGCGCTGAGTCATGGCCACGCCATCGCAGCCAGGCATGTCCCAGGTGGTGACGATGACGTCGGGCTGGAAGAATTGCAGCATCTCGACGCAGAGGTCTGCGCTTTCGACATGCTCAACGACGACCGCGCGCATCGTGCGCAGCGTCTCGATCGTGAGCCGCCGCTGGAACGGCTTGTCGTCAACGACCAGTAGCCGCAGCAATTTTTGAACTTTCGTACGCCGGTCCGACATGCGGCGCTTATACGTCAGCGGGATTAAGAATTGCGGTAATGCATTCGAAAAATCAGCGTAAATGAACGTTGAATCGGTTAAGACGCGTTGATGCTGTCGCTGCTGCTCGCCTCGTTCGTCACCTTCTTCGTCGCCATCGATCCGGTGGCGATGGCGCCGATGTTCACGACCATGACCAACGGCATGACGCCCGAGTGGCGGCGCAAGATGGCGTTCAAATCGATCGCTATCGCCACAGGCATTTTGCTGGCGTTCGCGTTCGGCGGCGCGTGGCTGTTGGAACAGATCCACGTCTCCATCGACGCGTTCCGCATCGCCGGCGGCTTGCTGCTCTTCCTGATCGCCGTCGACATGTTGTTCGAGAAACGCTCGGAACGCCGTGAGGAACGGGCGGAGCAAGTGGCGGCGGAGCAGGCGAAGCACCCAGGCACGCAGGACGACATTTCGGTCTTCCCGCTGGCGATCCCGCTCATCAGCGGCCCAGGCGCCATCGCCTCGATCATGCTCTTCTTCGCCGAGCACGAGGACATCGTTAGCCGCGGCTTCATCCTCCTCGGCGTCGGCGCGAACTTGGCGCTGTGCCTGATCGCCTTCCTTCTGGCGGGGCCGCTCTCGAAAATTATGGGCGAGACCGTCGCCTCGATGCTGACCCGCATCTTCGGCATCCTGCTGGCGGCGCTGGCGGCGCAGTTCGTCGTGGATGGGATCAGGAACGTGTTCGGGATTGCGGGCTAGCCTCACCGATTGGAGGTTGGAGCGCGCGCCTCCTGGCGCGCATGCGGGCCGGAGGCCCGCGCTCCCACCTGCAAGCATGGGAGCTTATCGAATCCCCACCTTCACGCGCCGTGTTAGACTGCTAGATACAGTCTCATGAGCACAACCTTCGACATCATCGTTATCGGTTCCGGCCCCGGCGGCTATGTCACCGCCATCCGCGCTTCGCAGCTTGGTTTGAAGACGGCCATCGTCGAGCGCGATCGATTAGGCGGCATTTGCCTCAACTGGGGCTGCATCCCGACAAAGGCGTTGCTGCGGAGCGCTGAGGTCTATCGCAACGCGCAGCACGCCAAGGATTTCGGCCTCACAATCGAGAACGTGAAGTTCGATCCGGAAGCCGTGGTGAAGCGCTCGCGCGGCGTGGCTGGACGCATGGAGAAGGGCGTCCAGTTCTTGATGAAGAAGAACAAGATCACGGTGATCGAAGGCGAGGCACGGCTTGAGAAGGGCAGCGCTGCGCCCAAGGTGATCGTGAAGGGCAAGGACGGCAAAGACGCGCCGTACGAGGCGAAGCACGTCATCCTCGCCACCGGTGCGCGTGCGCGCGAAATTCCGGCGGCCGGCCTGAAGGCCGATGGCAAGCGCATCTGGACCTATCGCGATGCGATGACGCCGCCATCGTGGCCGGAGTCTCTGCTCGTGTTCGGCTCGGGCGCCATCGGCATCGAGTTCGCGAGCTTCTATGCGGCATTCGGGGTGAAGACGACGGTGGTCGAATTGCTCGATCGCGTGCTGCCGGTCGAGGACGAGGAAATCTCGGCGTTCGCGAAGAAGCGCTACGAGAAGGAAGGCCTGAAGATCATGACCTCCACCGAAGCCAAGTCGCTTAAAGCGACGGCGAACGGCGTTGAGGCTGTGGTGCAGGCGAATGGTAAGCAGGAAACACTGACGGCGTCACACGCCATCGTCGCCATCGGCATCACCGGCAATATCGAGAACCTTGGTCTCGAAGCGCTCAACGTCAAAACCGATCGCGGCCATATCGTCACCGATGGCTACGGCAAGACCAATGTCGCCGGCCTCTATGCGATTGGCGATGTCACCGGCGCGCCGTGGCTGGCGCACAAGGCGAGCCACGAAGGCATCATCTGCATCGAAGCCATCGCCGGCCAGAAGCCGCATCCAATGATCAAGGAGCGCATTCCGGGCTGCACGTATTCGCACCCGCAAGTCGCCAGCGTCGGCCTCACTGAAGCGAAGGCGAAAGCCGCGGGCAGGGAAGTGCGCGTCGGCCGCTTTCCATTCGTCGGCAACGGCAAGGCGATCGCGCTCGGCGAAGATCA
>CALBST010000002.1 GCA_937967425.1 uncultured Caulobacteraceae bacterium | reverse complement strand
TCTACAGTACAAAGTGGTTAAGCTACTAAGAGTGTACGGTGGATGCCTTGGCGTCCAAAGCCGTTGAAGGACGTGGCTAAGCTGCGAAAAGCTCCGGGTAGCCGCAAGCAGGCAATGATCCGGAGATCTCCGAGACCGGGAAACCGGCCGAGAGTCATGTCTCGGCGCCGCGAAAGCGGTGGGAACGCAGGGAACTGAAACATCTAAGTACCTGCAGGAAAGTAAAGCAAACGCGACTCCCCTAGTAGCGGCGAGCGAACGGGGATCAGCCCAAACCATCTCAGTGTCAAGCTCACGGGCGTTGCTGAGGTGGGGTTGTGGGAGCTACAGGTCAACCGTGAAAGACCAACGAAGTTACAAAATGGGTCGTTAGACGAGTGGCATGGGAAGGCCAGTCGCAGAGGGTGAAAGCCCCGTAGTCGAAAGCGACCCATCTTCGGTAGATTTCCCAAGTATCACCAGACACGTGGAACCTGGTGTGAATCCGGGGGGACCACCCTCCAAGGCTAAGTACTCATGGACGACCGATAGTGCAATAGTAGCGCGAGCGAAAGGTGAAAAGTACCCCGACAAGGGGAGTGAAATAGTACCTGAAACCGTACACTTACGAGCTGTCGGAGGCCTATGGCCCTTCGGGGCAATGGCTCACGGCGTGCCTTTTGCATAATGATCCGGCGAGTTACTTTATCTGGCAAGGTTAAGGGCCTCAGGTCCGTAGCCGAAGGGAAACCGAGTGTGAATAGCGCGACATCCAGTCAGATGGAGTAGACCCGAAGCCAAGCGATCTAACCATGGGCAGGTTGAAGCGGATGTAACAGTCCGTGGAGGACCGAACAGGTGTGGGTTGAAAACCGCTCTGAGGACCTGTGGTTAGGAGTGAAAGGCTAATCAAGCTTGAAAATAGCTGGTTCTCCCCGAAATAGCTTTTGGGCTAGTCTTTGGTAATAGTCTGCGGGGGTAGAGCTACTGAATGGGATAGGGGTCCTCC
This sequence comes from uncultured Caulobacteraceae bacterium, assembly GCA_937967425.1. The sequence goes on along the minus strand of CALBST010000002.1, from coordinate 7,836 downwards.
GGGATACCCTACCTAATCAAACTCCGAATACCGTGGACCGTATCCAGGGAATCAGTCTACGAGCGATAAGGTTCGTGGACGAGAGGGAAACAACCCAGACCGCCAGCTAAGGTCCCCAATGCGTGCTAAGTGCAGTAAAGGAAGTGGGATCTCTAAGACAGTCAGGATGTTGGCTTAGAAGCAGCCATCATTTAAAGAGTGCGTAATAGCTCACTGATCGAGAGGTCCTGCGCCGAAAATGAACGGGGCTCAAGTGCGCAACCGAAGCTGCGGATTTCATGGACTCGCTGAGTCCATGGAGTGGTAGGGGAGCGTTCCGGACGAGTGAAGGGTGACGGTAACGACGCCTGGACGTCCTGGAAGTGATTATGCCGGAACAAGTAGCGACAAAGCAGGTGAGAATCCTGCTCGCCGCAAACCCAAGGATTCCTGGGCACGGTAAATCCGCCCAGGGTTAGTCGGACCCTTAGGCGAGGCCGAAAGGCGTAGTCGATGGATGACAGGTTAATATTCCTGTACCGGCTTGAGGCGTTACTACCGATGGGGGGACGCGGGAGGAAAGGTCATCGCACTGACAGATGTGCGTGCAAGCCTTAGAACGGCACGTTGGAAAATCCGCGTGCATAAGTTCGAAGGTGATGCCGAGCGCCTAGCGCGAAGTGATTGGACTGACCGCCGAGAAAATCCTCTAGGGAGCCAAAAAGCCGTCCGTACCAAAACTGACACAGGTGGGTGAGGTGAATATCCTAAGGCGCTCGAGAGAACTGTTGTCAAGGAACTCGGCAAATTAACCCCGTAACTTCGGGATAAGGGGAGCCTTCTCAGGTGTCAAAGCCCGGGGAGGCCGCAGAGAATTGGCCCAACCGACTGTTTACTAAAAACACAGGTCTGTGCAAAGTCTTAAAGACGATGTATACGGACTGACGCGTGCCCAATGCTGGAAGGTTAAGAGGAGGGGTTAGCGAAAGCGAAGCTCTGAATTGAAGCCCCAGTGAATGGCGGCCGTAACTATGACGGTCCTAAGGTAGCGAAGTTCCTTGTCGGGTAAGTTCCGACCCGCATGAATCGCGTAACGAGTTGGGCTCTGTCTCGACAGCAGACTCGGCGAACCTGTAGCCGTGGTGAAGATGCCACGTTCCCGCGCCTAGACGGAAAGACCCCGTGAACCTTTACTATAGCCTGGTATTGAGGCTTGTCCTGACGTGCGTAGCATAGGTGGGAGACGTTGAGCTCGGGCTCTTGGGTCCGAGGGAGTCATCAGTGAAATACCACTCTCGTCATGATAGGTTCCTAACCCGACACCGTGAATCCGGGTCGGGGACAGTTCCAGGTGGGTAGTTTGGCTGGGGCGGTCTCCTCCAAAAAAGTAACGGAGGAGCACGATGGTGCACTCAGTGTGGTCGGCAATCACACGACGAGCGTAAGGGTATAAGTGCGCCTGACTGCAAGAGAGATAGCTCGAGCAGGTACGAAAGTAGGTCCTAGTGATCCGGCGGATTCCGAGTGGAAGGGCCGTCGCTCATCAGATAAAAGGTACTCCGGGGATAACAGGCTGATCACCCCCAAGAGTTCATATCGACGGGGTGGTTTGGCACCTCGATGTCGGCTCATCGCATCCTGGGGCTGAAGGAGGTCCCAAGGGTTTGGCTGTTCGCCAATTAAAGCGGTACGCGAGCTGGGTTTAGACCGTCGTGAGACAGGTCGGTCCCTATCTGGCGTGGGTGTAGGATGATTGAGGAGGTTTTCCCCTAGTACGAGAGGATTGGGGAGGACGGTCCTCTGGTGCTCCAGTTGTCACGCTAGTGGCACAGCTGGGTAGCTATGACCGGAACGGATAAGCGCTGAATGCATCTAAGCGCGAAGCCCTCTCCTAGACGAGTCATCCCAACCAGTCCCCTGGAAGACTACCAGGTTGATAGGCCGGCGGTGTAAGCACGGTAACGTGTTTAGCTTACCGGTACTAATCGGACGATCGGCTTAGCCATCCCTTCTCATGGACGCACAGCTTGTGCGCTTCTGAGAAGTGGTCAACGTGTACACGTCTCGTGCGCTCACACACTACCCGATTCACCTTTCTTTTGCTCACCGGTCCACGTTGGAACTAGTGTTCCAGCGACCGGTGAATACGTAATCCCGGTGATCATAGGTTCCTGGCCATACCCGTTCCCATCCCGAACACGGTCGTCAAGCAGGATCCGCCGATGATATTGCTTTAGCGAGAAAGTAGGTTGTTGCCGGGGCCTACCACGCCGCGGCCGTTCCTTTGGGAGCGGCCGCGGCTTTTTTCGTTTGTGGGCCGACTAGCTGGCTTTGCCGCGGGGCGCGCCTTCGTTCGCGACTCTGCCTCTGTCTCGCGTGAACACAGCCGTTGACCTCAACCGGCGTGCGAAAGGGTGCGGCGGCTCGCGGTCTCGATCGTCTTGGCCTTGCGTTTTGGTCTTGCTCGGGGCGATGGCCTGCTTCGGCCGGCTCCGCTTGGCTTGCCGTGGCGATCGCGTGATACGCCAGGATGCTCGACGCACGACAGGTTTGAGGCGCGTTCTTCGGCGGCGCAGAGAGAGCGGAGGTTTGTTCGATTCTTCGTCGGAGTTTCGCTCTTGCTGCGTTGTGGTCCCTAGTCGCGTGTTTTGCTCAAGTCGTTGACTCTGCGCTCGAGTAGTTCGGATTCTACGGTAGGTGAGGGGGGAGTTTCTCCTATCACGACTAGTGCGGACGGGCTTGAGTTTCTCCAACTCTGAGTGCGGTGCTCACTCGAGGTCCTTGCGGTTCTTGTCCCGCGAACTCGGTTGCGTCCAGTGGGGGGGCCCGGTGAGTGGCTGGTTGCTCCCTGCTCTTCCTCAGTGAAAGTCCCGCGATCGCCCGGTTGGCGGAGACTCGCCAATGCGAGGCGTCCACAGCTTTCGGGCAATGAGGTGCGTCACTCCGTCTTCGGATTGAACAGGCCCGTGCACGGCCAGAAAATTCGACCCCCGTATTTGACGCTCGTAGCGTTCGAACACTTTTGGCCAAACGACGACGTTGATGAACCCCGTCTCGTCCTCGAGGGTGAGAAAGGTCACCCCGCTGGCGGTGCCAGGCCGCTGCCGACAGATCACCAGTCCAGCCGCGCGTGCGATCTGATTTGAGCCTCGCTCCCTCACGTCGGCCGCGGTTTCGAGTCCGTGGGCCGCAAGTTCTTGGCGGAGGTGGCTCAGAGGGTGTCCGTAGTCGCTGTGCCCCTTGGAGCGATAGTCCCAGTCGACATTCTCGATTCCAGAGAGGGGACTGAGAGCGGGTTGCGCCGCCGACCGCGGAAACGCGAAGTCGAGGTCACTGCTCTGAGCGGCCAGCGCGGCCCACAGCGCGCGGCGGCGATGGGGCTCCAGGCTGGTCAAGGCGCCGGCGCGGGCCAGGACGGTCATCGTGCGCCGGTCCAGTTGGGCGGCCCCACGGAGTTGCCGCAACGACACGATCGGCGCCTGGGCGCGCGCGACGGTGATCTGGTGAGCGTCCCGCGTCGTCAGGCCCTTCACCGTGCGCAGTCCCATGCGGATGGCGTAGCTGTCTGCCGAGGGGGAGCCGTCGGATGCGTCCGCGTGGCGCTCGAGGCTGCAGTCCCATTCGCTCTGCAGAACATCGACGGGCAACACGCGCACCCCGTGGCGCGTTGCGTCCTCCAGCAGGGTCGCTGGGGTGTAGAAACCCATGGGTTGAGAGTTCAGCAGCCCGCAGGTGAAGGCGGCGGGGTAGTGCTGTTTGATCCAGGCGCCCGCGTAGCTGATCAAGGCGAAGCTCGCGGCGTGACTTTCGGGGAAGCCGTACTCGCCGAAGCCGCAGATCTGTTGGTAGACGCGTTCCGCGAAGCTGGCCGAGATGCCCTTGCGGGTCATGCGCGAGACCAGCTTCTCCCGGTGCTGGCCCATGCGACCGCTCTTGCGCCAGGCCGCCATGTCGCGCCGCAACTGATCCGCCTCCCCGGGCGTGTAGTCCGCCGCCACCATGGCGAGCTTCATCACCTGCTCCTGGAACAGCGGCACGCCGAGCGTCTTCTCGAGCACCGGTCGGAGGCTCTCGTGGGGGTACTCGACGGTCTCCTCGCCGCGTCTGCGCCGCAGGTAGGGATGCACCATGCCGCCCGTGATCGGGCCGGGGCGCACGATGCTGACCTCGATCACCAGGTCGTAGTAGTGGCGCGGTCGAAGGCGCGGCAGCATCGCCATCTGCGCGCGGCTCTCGATTTGGAAGACCCCGACCGTGTCGGCGGCGCAAATGGCGTCGAAGGTCGCTGGATCCTCCGCGGGGATGGTGTCCATCGAGAGTTCGACGCCGTAGTGCTCGCGCAGCAGATCGAAGCAGCGGTGCAGGTGGTGCAGCGCGCCGAGCCCGAGCAGGTCGACCTTGAACAGCCCGAGGGCCTCGACGTCGTCCTTGTCCCACTGGATGACGGTGCGGCCGGCGAGCGTCGCGTTCTCGATCGGGACCAGGGTGGAGATCGGTTCGTGCCCCAGCAGAAACCCGCCGGGGTGAATCGACAGATGGCGCGGGAAGTCCTCGAGCTCGTCGCACAGCTCGCACAGCGCCTGCGCCGCGGGCGCCTGCGGGTCCAGCCCGGCTTCACGCAGGAGGCGCGGGGAGAGCCCTTCGCCGTGCGAGAGCTGGCGGGTCAAGCGCGTCAGCATCGACGGCGCCAGCGAGAGCGCCTTGCCGACGTCCCGAACGCTCGAGCGCACGCGGTAGCGGATCACGTTGGCGACCATCGCCGCGTGGGACCGTCCGTACTTCTCGTAGACGTGCTGGATGACCTCCTCGCGGCGCTCGTGCTCGATGTCGAGGTCGATGTCGGGCGGCTCGGCGCGCTCGCGCGAGAGGAAGCGCTCGAACAAGAGCCCCATGCGCACCGGGTCGATGGCCGTGATGCCCAGGCTGTAGCACACGACGGAGTTGGCCGCCGAACCGCGCCCCTGGCACAGAATCGAGCGCGAGCGACAGAACTGCACGATCTCGCGCATGGTCAGGAAGTAGCCGCCGTAGTCGAGCTCGTCGATCAGCGCCAACTCCTTGTCCAACTGCGAGCGCGTGGCCTCCGGGATCCGGCCGCCGTGGCGCTCGGCTGCGCCGGCGAACGCCAGCTCGCGCAGCCACTGGGAACTCGAGCGCCCGTCGGGCAAGCGCTCGCTGGGGTAGCGGTAGCGGATCTGATCGAGGCTGAAGTCGCAGCGCGAAGCGATCTCGCGCGTGTGCTCGAGCGCCGCGGCGTCACCGCCGAACAGCGCTGCGAAGGCGTGCGGGCTCTTGATCGCGTTCTCCGCGTTGGGCGCCAGCCGTCGGCCAGCTTGCGAGAGCTCGACCCCATGGCGGATCGCGCACAGGACGTCCTGCAGGCGACGGCGCTCGCTTCGGTGGTAGAGCACCTCGTTGGCCGCTGCGAGCGGCGCGCGCCAGCGAGCCGCGCGCGCGCGCAGCAGTCCCTCGCTCGCCACGTCCTCGGCGCGCGCCCGCCGCGCGCACAGTCCGTACAGCCGATCGCCGAAGGCCTCATGCAACTCGCCCCAGCGGCGCTCGAGCTCGCGCTCCAGATCGGGCCGCAGCGGTTCGTCGCGTCCCAGATCCCACAGCGCGATCAGTCCCTTGGCGTGCTCCTGCGCTTCGCTCCAGGAGACGTTGCAGCTCCCCTTGGGCGAGCGCAGGCGTCCCGTCGTGATCAGTCCGCACAGGTTCGCGTAGCCGGCTCGGTTGTGCGCGAGCAGCAGCAACGCGTTGCGTCCCACGCTCACTTGCGCGCCGTGGATCAACTTGAAGCCCAGCTCGCGGGCTCGCACGTGCGCGCGCACGGCCCCGTACAAACCGTCTCGATCCGTCAGCGCCAGCGCGCTCAAACCCAGCCCGTGCGCCTGCTCGACCAACTCCTCGGGGCGGCTCGCGCCCTCGAGGAACGAGAAGTTGCTCTTGGCCCACAGCGCGGCGTAGCTCACGACACGCTGCCCTGCAGGAACCAACGCCGGCGCACGCGGTCGAAGTAGATCCACAGCAGCGCGCCGCTGTGCATCTGCGCGTAGTAGTAGTCGCGCGCCACTTCCGCGCGCCACCAGCCTCCGCTGAGCGGGTAGGGGCCGTGCAGGCGCAGGACCGGACCGTGCGCGACGCCGCGCAGCATCCAGCCGTCCTCCTCGTGTCGCGAACGCGCCGGCAACGCCGCCGCGCGGCTCAGGATGCGGCGCACCAGCGGCGCGGCCAGCGGCTCGAGCGGCTGCGGCGGTTGGAGTTGATCCACGCGCTCCCAGGTGAAGCTGGCTTCGGGCAGATGGACGTCGCGCCGCTGCGCTCGCACCACGGCGTCGTCGCCGAACGCCGCGCGCAACGCCGCGAAGGCCTGCGCAGCGCCGGCGCTCTCGCGCCCCGAACGGAAGCACTCCAGGTGCGCGGTGTGCGCGCGCCGCGTCCGTCCGCGCAGGCTGAGGGTGACGCGTTGGACGGCGCGCGGGAGCTGTCGACGCTCGAGCTTGAGCCGCGTCAGGCGCACCAACTGCGCGCAGTCGAGCGTGGGCGTGGCGGGCTCGACGCGCTCCGCGATCACGGCGCCGTTCTCGAGCTCGAGCTCGAAGAGCAGCTCGACCGCGGCCTGACCGCGCCGCTCCAGCGCGCCCAGCAGCTCGACCACCAGCTCGCTCTCCAAGGCGAGCAGCAACTCGAGGTCGCTCGTCGGCGTGTCGAGGATCACGCTGCGCGTCGGAGTGTCGTCGGGGGCCGCCGGCGCGAGTTCGCGCTCGAGCTTGCGCGACGCCAGCGCATGCAGGCGCGCCAGCTCGTCGCCGTAGCGCTCGCGCACGTCCGAATCGGGGAGCGCCACCAGATCGGCCACGCGCCACACGGCCAACTGCTCCAGCTCGGCGCGCGCTCGAGGATCGAGGCGCAGGCGCCGCAGTGGGACGCGCAGCATGAGTTCGTGCTCGCTGCGCTCGGACTCGAACACCAGCACGTGCTCGCCGCGCAACGCCCGCGCGATGGCGTAGACGCTGAAGTGGTGCGTGCCCACGACGACGGCGCACTGCAAGCCCTCGCGCGCGAGCGCCGCGCGCGTGCCCCTGGCCCAACTCTGCAGGGGGCGAAGCGTCGCCGCTGGAGCGGATGGTTCACTCGCAACTGGCGTCGACAGGCCGCGAGCTGCGTCTCCTCCGTCGAAGAGCGTCGGCCCCGTCGCGGCCGGGCGTCGCTTGGAGCGGGAGCGTTCGCGCGGCGGCTCGCTCGCGCGTTCAGCGCTCGCCGTCCAATGCTCCAGTCCGCTGGCGTCGAGCCAGAAGACTCCCGGTTCGTCGGCGCTGGGCTCGACGTGCGGCGAGCGCCGCCGCAGGTGTTCGCAGGTCTGCTCGACTCCGTCGGCGAGTTCCTGGGCCTCGATCACGGCGGCCTGCAACTGCGGGCAGAGCGTGAGCGCCGCCGCGTAGCGTTGACCGGCGAGCACTCCGCGGACGTGCGCGGCTTCGTTGGCCCACAGCACCGTTCCGTGGGGCGCGTCGCGATCGACTACGGCCGCCGCTTGTCCGCGCCAGTGCGGGTTGCGTCGCAGCAGCAGTTGCAGCGCGAAGGCCGGAGCATCAACACAGGCCAGGAGTCCCACGGCGCATCTCGCAGTGACGCCACGGTCGCGAGCGTCGCTTGTCCTTGGCGACGTTCAGTTCGCACTCGAAGCTCGCGAGCAGTTGGATCGCGTCCAGCACCGGCGTCGTCTCGAGCTTCGTGGACGATGTGTTCGGCTCCGTGCTCCACCGGCTCGCTTGCTCGCCAGTGCGCGCGTGCTCCGCGCTCGCGTCGGTTGCGAGGTCGATTCCAGCGTCGATGCCAGCGTTGAATCCAGCGTCG
>CALBST010000001.1 GCA_937967425.1 uncultured Caulobacteraceae bacterium | reverse complement strand
GCGTGACGGCCGAAGCGTTCGACTATCTCGACGCCCCGCCAACCCGCGTCCACCAGGTCGACGCGCCGCTCGCTTACGCCGCGAACCTCGAAGCGCTGGCGTTGCCGAGCGTCGAGAAGATCGTCGATGCGGTGCACGCGGTAACATACCGAGGGTAAGCCATGACAGCACGCTTTGACAAAATTGAACCGAAGGACGGTGGCAAGGAGTTCGCATTCGTCATTGAATATGAAGGCGACTATTACAAAGGTCTCGCCCCTCGCGAATTACTCGACGATGTCTTGAGCAATGAGGCCGATGAGGCCGCCCGTGTTGCTTGGCTTCAAGAAAATGTAGCTGAAGTCGCAAAGGCAGTAGGCGCCGCGAGTGACGGTTCAATGATCCAGGCACCATTCGACCGCATCCACGCTCTCTACCGAATTGCGAAATGATCTATCGCGGCGCATGCCATTGCGGCGTGGTCAGCGCCGAGTACGAGACGAACGAGCCCGTGCGTCTGCGCGCCGATGGCTGCGGCTTCTGCTCATCGCGCGGCGTGAAGTCCGCGAGCGATCCGGCGGGGCGCCTTGCGCTCACCTCCGCCAAGCGCCTGACGCGCTATCGCTTCGGCCACAAGACGGCAGACTTCCTCATCTGCCCCGATTGCGGAACTTACGTCGCGACGCACATGGAAGGCCCGCGCGGTGCGCTCGGCGTGATCAATGTCGTCGGCCTGCAGATCAGCGACCTAAAGCACCTGCCGGTGACGGTGACATCGCTTGAAGGCGAATCCACCGAAGAACGCCTCCAGCGCCGCATTTCGCGTTGGACACCCATGATCCTGACGGAGGCCGCAGCATGACCGAGGGCGAAGTCATGGAGCAGGTGGTCAGCTATATGAGCCTCTTGCTCGCGGGCGTGTCGATCATCTTCACGGTGGTCTCCACCTATATCGTCGCGCTCAACTATTTCGTCGGCGACGCCAATCTCCTCGCGCGCATCGGCGCCTTCGCGTTCGTGTCGCTGATCCTCGTACTGTTGCTGGTCATCATGGTCGGCGCTCAAGGCGCGCACGACGGCCTCATCGATCGCTTGCTCGAACTGCAAGCCTCGGGCGCGTTGACGGCGGCGGGGGAAAGCGCGCTGCGCAATGCGCGCAATGGCATCGACAGCGCCGTGCGCGTGCTGACCTGGGTCGGCATGCTCGCCGTCTTCGCCGCGCTCGCCTACATGACCTTCATACATCGCTGGAAGCCGGACGTCGTCAACGTCCAGCTCCAATCGAAGAAAGCCGCCTCGTAATGACGACCCAGATCACCATGCCCGCGCTGTCGCCGACGATGGAGGAGGGCAACCTCGCCAAGTGGCACGTCAAGGCCGGCGACAAAATCGAGCCGGGCCAAGTCATCGCCGAAATCGAAACCGATAAGGCGACGATGGAAGTCGAAGCGGTCGATGAAGGCGTGATCGCGGAAATCCTGGTGCCGGAAGGCAGCCAGGGTGTGAAGGTCAACACGCCAATCGCAACGCTCGCCGGCGAAGGCGAAGCGGCAAAGCCGGCGAAGAAGGAAGAGACGTTGAAAGCTGAACTGAAACCCTCCCCCCGTGCGGGGGAGGGCAGGGAGGGGGGTAACGGCGGCAGCCCATCTGCAAAGAACACCGCCCGTACCCCCACCCCCGGCCCAGCCCCGCAAGGGGGCGGGGAGAGAATTCTCGCCTCGCCACTCGCGCGCCGCCTCGCAGAACAAGGCGGCATCGATCTCTCCGGCTTGCAGGGCTCCGGCCCGAATGGCCGCATCGTGAAAGCTGACGTCGAAGCCGCCGCGAAGTCTCCGCGCGCCGCGCAGCAACAACAGGCGCCGCAACAATCGCGCGAAGTGTCGAAACCGGCGCCAACGCAAGCGCCGCCACCCGCAACGCTCGAGAGCTACGGCATCCGCCAAGGCACATACGATCTCGTGCCGCTCGATCTCATGCGCAAAACCATCGCCAAACGCATGACGGCGTCCTTCCGCGACGTGCCGCACTTCCCGCTGACCATCGATCTCGAAATCGACGCTCTCCTCAAAGCGCGCGCCGAAATCAACAAGCGCTTCGCCGACAACGGCGTGAAGATCTCCGTCAACGACATGTGCATCAAGGCGGCGGCGCTGGCGCTGAAGCTCGTGCCGGAAGCCAACGCCAGCTACACGCCGGACGGGATCGCCATGCACCACCACGCCGACATCGCCGTCGCCGTCGCCATTCCGAACGGCTTGATCACACCGATCATTTGGGCAGCCGAAACCAAAGGCCTTGCGCAAATCAGCGCCGAGATGGCCGATCTCGCCCAGCGGGCGCGCGAGCGGAAATTGAAGCCGGAAGAGTTCCAGGGTGGCACCATGTCGATCTCGAACATGGGCATGCTCGGCATCAAGAGCTTCGCCTCGATCATCAACGAGCCGCACGGCATGATCATGTCGATCGGCGCCGGCGAAAAGCGCCCGGTCGTGAAGA